>CAXTBW010000019.1:0-55266 GCA_964242925.1 uncultured Acetobacteraceae bacterium | reverse complement strand
GGTTCGGGGCGGAGTTCGACAGCCTGGCGGACTTCCTGTGCTTCGGCGTGGCGCCCGGTTTCATCCTGTACTTGTGGTCGCTGCACGTGGCGGGCGGTTACGGCTTCGCCCCCTGCCTGATGTTCAGCGTGTGCATGGCGCTGCGGCTGGCGCGGTTCAACGCGATGATCGACGCGAACCCGGCCCCGGCCTACGCCCAATCGTTCTTCACGGGGGTGCCGGCGCCGGCGGGCGCGGGGCTGGTGCTGTTCCCCCTGTTCGTCGGGCTCGAGGCGAAGGCGTGGGGCTGGCCGCGGATGTACGCGGTGGTGCAGCACCCGCTGTTCTGCGCCGTGGTGCTGGTGGGCACGGCGACGCTGCTGGTGTCGACGTTGCCGGTGTGGAGCTTCAAGAACTTCAAGGTGCCGTCCGCCGCGGTGCTGCCTTTGCTGCTGGGCACGGGGCTGTTCGCCGCGGTGCTGGTGGCGGACCCATGGGCTGCGCTGGCCGCGGCAGGGCTGATCTACGCCGCGATGCTCCCGTTCAGCCGCCGCAGCTACAACCGCCTGCGCCACGCCGCGGAGGGCGGCGACGCGCCCTGTCCGCCTTGAGGGTCATCCCCGGTTAGCGGCAGCGCAATGCCATTCGACCCCATGCCCCAACACCCCGTACCGTCATGCCAGGGCTTGACCCTGGCATCCACGGCGTCCGAGGAGCATTGGCGAGTCGAATTGCATTCCGACATCGCCAACGAGGCGTTAGGTCGTCGCTCACGGCCCGTGAGCGCCAGGGTCAAGCCCTGCCATGACGATCAACGCCAGTCGGGCCAGATGCGCTCCCCTCATCTTAAGACGGAACGCTCTCGGCAAATACTGCCGGGCTGTTAACTCTGCGGTAACCGGCCAGGGCCAGCATGGCCCGGCGGCAGAATGCCGCAGGGGCCAAGGCGCATGGCGGCTTTGCTGGAAGGGTTCAAGGCGCTCGGCGTCGGACGGCTGATCGCGATGGCCGGGGTCGCCGGACTCATGCTGGTGATGCTGGCCTTCCTCGCCCTGCGCGGCGGCGGCGGCGAGCATATGGCGCTGCTGTACGCCGACATGGACCTGCGCGAAGCGGCCCAGGTGACGGAACTGCTCGACCACGCCCACGTCTCCCACGAGGCCGGGCCGGACGGCACCCGCATCTCCGTCCCCGCGTCCGAGGTGCCCCGCGCCCGGCTGCTGCTGGCCAAGGAAGGCCTGCCGTCGGGCGGGTCGATCGGCTACGAGATATTCGACCGCGGCGACGGGCTGACCGCCAGCCAGTTTCAGCAGGCCATCAACCAAACCCGCGCAATGGAGGGGGAGCTCGCGCGCTCCATCCGGATGATCGCCGGCGTGCGCGCCGTGCGGGTGCACCTGGTGCTGTCGAAGCGGGAGCCGTTCGCACGGGACCGGCAGGAGGCGCAGGCCAGCGTGGTGCTGACGATGGCCGGTGCAACGCGGATGGACCGCGAGGGCGTGCAGGCGGTGCTGAACCTGGTCGCCTCGGCGGTGCCCGGGCTGCGGCCGCAGAACGTTGGGGTGATCGACAGCCGCGGCAATCTGCTGGCTCGCGCCGGCCAGCCGGAGGCGGGGATGGCGAGCACCGCGGCGGAGGCGAGGCTGGCCGTCGAGCAGCGCCTGTCCCGCGCGGTGGAGGACATGCTGGAGCGCAGCCTCGGCCCGGGCCGGGTGCGGGCGGAGACGGCGGTGGAGATGGACTACGACCAAGTGCGCGAGACGCAGGAGCGGTTCGACCCGGAGGGCAAAGTCGAGCGCTCGACGCAGAACAACACCTCGACCAACAAGACGACGGAGGCCGCCGCGAACGTCAGCGTGGCCAACAACCTGCCCAACGCCGATGCCGGCGCGAACCCGGCTGGCACCCAGGAGCAGCGTTCGGAGGAGACCACCAACTTCGAGGTCGGCAAGACCACGCGCGTCGTGGTGCGGGACCAGCCGCAGGTGCGCCGCATCAGCCTGGCCGTGCTGGTGGACCAGGTAGCGGTGCGCGGCGCCGATGGAGCGACCAGCTGGCAGGACCGCACGCCCGACGAGCTGGGCCGCATCGCCACGCTCGCCCGCAGCGCCATTGGTTTCGACGAGAAGCGCGGCGACAAGGTCGAGGTGGTCAGCCTGCGCTTCAGCGAGGCGGACGCGCCGGCCGAGGCGGCCAAGCCCGGACTGTTCGGCCTGCCGGTGGACCGGTCCGAGGCGATGCGGTGGGGGCAGACGGTGCTGCTGGCGGTGGTCGGTCTGTTGGCGGCGATGCTGGTGCTGCGGCCGATGATGCTGCGGCTGACCACGAACCCGCAGGCGGACCGCGCGATCGAGGCGGCGGGCGTGCGCCTTGCCGGGCCGGACGGGCAACTGGCGTTGCCGGCGCCCGCCGGGTCGACAGGGGATGGCCCCGAGGAAGGGGCCATGGTGCGCGTAGGCAACATCGAGGGCGCCATTCGCGCCTCGTCGCTGCGTCAGGTCGCCGAGTTGGTGGACCGCCATCCCGAGGAGAGTCTGGCCGTGATGCGCGGCTGGATGGTCAAGGAGGCTGGCTGAGCCATGGCCCAAGCAACTGGCGACGCAACCGACCTCTCGGGTCCGCAGAAGGCGGCCGTGCTGATGCTGGCGCTGGGTGAGGAGCAATCCTCCCGCCTGTTCGCGATGATGGACGAGGACGAGATCAAGGAAGTTTCGTCCGCCATGTCCCGACTGGGCAGCGTGCGCGCCGAGGTGGTGGAACAGCTCTGCCTGGAGTTCGGCGAGGGCATGGGCGGGCTGGGCCACCTGAACGGCACGCTGGAAAGCACCGAACGGCTGCTGCAGCGCTCGCTGCCGCGGGACCGGGCGGCGCAGATCATGGAGGAGATCCGCGGCCCCGCCGGCCGCACGATGTGGGACAAGCTGGGCAACGTGCACGAGGCGGTGCTGGCGAACTACCTGAAGAACGAATACCCGCAGACCGTCGCCGTCGTGCTGTCGAAAATCCGGCCCGACCACGCCGCACGCGTGCTGACCCTGCTGCCCGACAGCTTCTCCATCGAGGTGGTGATGCGGATGCTGCGGATGGAGAGCGTGCAGAAGGACGTGCTCGCCGGCGTCGAACGGACGCTGCGATCGGAGTTCATGTCCAATCTGGCCCGCTCCACGCGCCGCGACGCGCACGAGATGATGGCCGAGATCTTCAACAACCTGGACCGCGCGAGCGAGACCCGGTTCGTGGCCGCGCTGGAGGAACGCAACCGCGAGTCGGCGGAGAAGATCAAGGCGTTGATGTTCACCTTCGACGACCTTGGCCGGCTGTCGTCGGCGGCGGTGCAAGGCCTTTTGCGCGCGGTCGAGAAGGACAAGCTGCCGCTGGCGCTCAAGGGCGCGTCGGAACAGCTGCGCGACCTGTTCCTGAAGAACCTGTCCGAGCGGGCCGGCAAGATGCTCCGCGAAGACATCGAGTCGCTGGGCCCGGTGAAGCTGCGCGACGTGGACGAGGCGCAGGCCGCGATTGTCGTGCTGGCGAAGGATCTGGCGGCGCAGGGCACGATCGAGATCGGCGAAGGCAAGGATGAGGAGCTGGTGTACTGAGCATGGACCCGAACCGGCCCAACCTGCTGGGCGTGCTGTACGCCGAGGATTTCGACCTCGACGGCGCCGCGCCGGCCGAAACGGCGGAGCCGGAGGTGATCGACCCGGTGTTCACCGCCGCCGAGCTGGAAGCCGCTCGCGCCGAAGGCCGCGCTGCCGGACATATGGAGGCCGAACGCGGGCTGGCCGCATCCCGCGCGCACATGCTGGGCCTGCTGGCCACGGGCGTGGCGGATGCGAGGGACGCGGCCAAGGAAGTGGCGGAGGCGGCGGCGGAGGGCGTGGCGAAGTGCATGCTGGGCGCGCTCGCCGCCTGCCTGCCCGCCATGTGCGAGCGCCATGGCGCCGAGGAGTTGCGCGCGCTGGCCCGCTATGTGCTGCCCGCGATGCACGACGAGCCTCGCATCACCGTGCGGGTCAACCCGCACATGATCGCGGCGATGCAGGCCGAAGTGGCGGCGCTGGATTTCGAGATCGCCGAACGCGTCCACCTGCTGCCGACCGACGCGATCGCGCCGGGAGACGCGCGCATCAGCTGGGCGGAGGGCTGCGCGGTGCGCGACGCCGGCCGCGCGCGGCGGGCGGTGGAGGACGCGCTGGACGCGCTTGGTTTGCTGGAACGGGAGATTGCGCATGCCTGACAACATGGATCTGGTCGAACTGCCGGACGTTCTGCCGAAGGAGACGGCCAGCCGCTCGATGCGGGACCTGGAGGCGGTGTACGACATCCCCGTCACGGTCAGCGCCGTGCTGGGGAAGGCGACGATGCAGGTGAGCCAGTTGCTGAAGCTGGGCCGCGGCGCCGTCGTGGAGCTCGACCGCAAGCTGGGCGAGGCGATCGACATCTACGTCAACAACCGCCTGGTCGCGCGCGGCGAGGTGGTGATGGTGGACGACAACCGGCTGGGCGTGACGATGACGGAGATCGTCAAGGCGGATCGCTCATGAGGAGCATGGCATGAGGCTTCTCCTAATAGGCGCGCTGGCCGGGGAACTGGGCCAGGCGGCGCGCATGGCGATCGCCGGCGGCGCGAAGCTGGAGCAGGCGGACGGGCTGGAGACCGCCCTGGCGCGCCTGCGCGCGGATGCCCGGGTGGACCTGGTGCTGTGCGAGGTCAGCCACGACATCGGCCGCCTGGTGCGCACGCTGGCGGCGGAGCGCATCTCGGTCGCCGTGGTGGCGTGCGGCACGTCGGTGGACGCGCCCGCCGCGGTGCGCGCGATCCGCGATGGCGCGCGGGAGTTCCTGCCGCTGCCGCCGGACCCGGACCTGATCGCCGCCATCCTGCAGGCCGCCAGCGGCGAGAGCCACACCCTCATAGCGCGCGACCCCGCGATGCTGGAAACCCTGCGGCGGGCGGAGCAGGTGGCCGGCGCCGAGGCGTCGGTGCTGATCACGGGGGAGAGCGGGACCGGCAAGGAGGTGCTGGCCCGGCACATTCACCGCAAGTCCCGCCGCGCCGCCGGGCCGTTCGTGGCGCTGAACTGCGCCGCGATCCCGGAAAATCTGCTCGAATCGGAGATGTTCGGCCACGAGCGCGGCGCTTTCAGCGGCGCGGTGGCTCGCCGCGTCGGCAAGTTCGAGGCGGCGGATGGCGGCACGCTGCTGCTGGACGAGATCAGCGAGATGGACGTGCGGCTGCAGGCCAAGCTGCTGCGCGCGATCCAGGAGCGCGAGATCGACCGGCTGGGCGGCGCGGCGCCCGTGAAGGTGAACGTGCGCATCCTGGCCACCAGCAACCGCGACCTGCTGGCCGAGTGCAGCGCCGGGCGCTTCCGCGAGGACCTGTACTTTCGGCTGAACGTGGTGAGCGTGCGCATTCCGCCGCTGCGGGAGCGGCCCGGCGACGTGGCCGCGCTCGCGGAACACTACGCGCGACGCTACGCGGACGTGAACGGCGTGCCGGTGCGGCCGATCTCGGCAGTGGCGCACGCGCGCCTGGCCGGTCATGGCTGGCGCGGCAACGTGCGGGAGTTGGAGAACACGATCCACCGCGCGGTGCTGCTGTCGACCGGCCCGGAGGTGGATGCGGTCGAGCTGTCCGGCGCCGCGGCCAAGGCTGCGCCTATGTCGGGCGGCGCGCTGGTCGGGCGCACTTGGGACGAGGTGGAGCAGGACCTGATCCTGCAGACGCTGACGCACACGCTGGGCAACCGCACGCATGCCGCGACGATCCTGGGCATCTCGATCCGCGCGCTGCGCAACAAGCTTCGCGACTACATCGCGTCCGGCGCGGACGTGACGCCGCCGGGGATGGCGGCTTGATGCCGTCCGCGAGCAGCAACGCATGAGCCTCCTCGCCCGCCTACGGCAATACGCGCCCGGGACCGACGTAGGCCTGGCCTTGGGCATGGTCATGCTGCTGGCCGTGCTCGTCATCCCCTTGCCGACCGTGCTGCTGGACATGGGGCTGGCGCTGTCGATCACCGCCTCGGTCCTCGTATTGATGGTCGCGCTGTTCCTGAAGCGGCCGCTGGACTTCACCTCGTTCCCCACCCTGCTGCTGCTCACCACGCTGCTGCGCCTGTCGCTCAACGTCGCCACCACGCGGCTGATCCTCAGCCATGGCAGCGAGGGCTCGCTCGCGGCCGGACACGTGGTGGCGGCGTTTGGCGGCTTTCTGATGGGCGGCGACGTGGTGATCGGCGTGATCCTGTTCGCCATCCTGCTGGTGGTGAACTTCATGGTGATCACCAAGGGTTCGGGCCGCATCGCGGAAGTGGCGGCGCGGTTCAGCCTGGACGCGATGCCCGGCAAGCAGATGGCAATCGATGCGGACCTGTCGTCCGGGCTGATCAACGAGGGCAAGGCGCGCACCCGCCGCAAGGAGCTCGAGGAGGAGAGCGGATTCTATGGCGCCATGGACGGCGCGGCGAAGTTTGTGCGCGGCGACGCGATCGCCGGGCTGCTGATCACCTGCATCAACGTGTTCGGCGGCTTTGCGATCGGGCTGATCCGCCACGGCATGCCCTTTGCGGACGCCGCGGCGACCTTCACCACGCTGTCGGTCGGCGACGGGCTGGTATCGCAGATCCCGGCGCTGCTGGTGTCGACGGCAGCCGGCATCGTGGTGACCAAGGGCGGCATGGAGGGCGCCGCGGACAAGGTGCTGATCCGCCAATTGGGCGGCAGCCCCAAGCCGCTGGCGATGGCGGCAGGCGCCGCCGCGGTGCTGGCGCTGATGCCCGGCCTGCCGATGCTGCCCTTCCTGGCGCTGGCCGGGCTGGCCGGCGGCGGCGCCTGGCTGCGGCACAAGCACCCTCCATCGGCCGCCAACGACGACGCGCCTCCCGCGCCCGCGCCGCCGGGCGAGCCGCCGATCACGGAGGCGCTGCGCATGGACACCATCCGGCTGGAGCTCGGCTACGGCCTGCTGGCCCTGGCCGGTGGCGACGCGCCGCGGCTGACGGAGCAGATCAAGGGCCTGCGCCGGGCGATCGCGGCGGAGATGGGCTTCGTGCTGCCGCCGGTGCGCATCCAGGACAACGTCGCCCTGGGCGCCGACACATACTCGATCCGCATCAAGGAGATCGAGGCCGGCCGTGGCGAGCTGCGCCCGACCCAGCTGCTGGTGATGGACCCGCACGGCGGCCTGCCCGCCATGCCGGGGGAGCGCACGACGGAGCCGACCTTCGGCCTGCCCGCGCTGTGGGTCGAGCCGGCCCGCCGCGACGAGGCGATGGCGCGCGGTTGCACCGTGGTCGACCCGCCTTCGGTGCTGACCACGCACATCACCGAGGTGGTGCGCGACAGCATGGCCGAACTCCTGTCCTATGCCGAGACGCAGAAGCTGCTCGACGAGTTGCCGCGCGAGCAGCACAAGCTGGTCGGCGACCTGATCCCCTCGCAGATGAGCGTCGGCGGCGTGCAGCGCGTGCTGCAGGCGCTGCTGGCGGAGCGCGTTTCGGTGCGGGACCTGCCGACCGTGCTGGAGGGCATTGCGGAGGCGTGCGGCGGCCAGCCCCGCGCGTCCGGCGCCGTGGTGGCGCATGTGCGCAGCCGGCTGTCGCGCCAGATCAGCGACAGCCACACCGGCCCGGGCGGCTATATCCCGCTCGTCACCCTATCGCCCGACTGGGAGCGAGCATTCGCCGAGAGCCTGGTGGGCCCGGCGGAGGATCGCCAACTGGCGATGGCGCCATCCAAGCTGAGCGAGTTCATGACCCGGCTGCGCACCACGTTCGACGCCGCGCAGGCGGCTGGAGAGTCTCCCGTGCTGCTCTCGTCCGGCGGCATTCGCGCCCATCTGCGCGCAGTGGTCGAGCGCATCCGCCCGGCCACGCCCGTACTGGCGCAGGCGGAGATCTTCCCGCGCGCGCGGATACGGACGGTGGGGACGATCTGACGCGTTTGCGACGCCTACCGCTTCACCAGCATGGCCTGCGACGTCGCAAGCTCCATCGGTCGTTCGGCGCGACCCACGCAGAACTCGGCAAAGGCGGCCCGCACGCCGTCCAGGTAGGAGTAATCGTGCGACAGGATCACCCCGCCCGGCAGCATCCGGGGGTAGAAGAACGCCAGACAGTCGAGGGTGCTGGATTTCAGGTCTACATCGAGGTGGACGAACGAGAAGCGACGCTCGGCGCACGGCCCGGCGGTCACGGGGAACAGGCCGCGGTGGAAGCTGATGTTGCGCCGGCCCGCGAGGAACCGCTGGACGGAGTCGAGCGAGGCGGCATAGTGCCCCTTCCGCATCCGCACTCGCTCCTCGGCGTTCACGTCCGGCAGGCCTTCGAAGGTGTCGAACAGGTGCAACGGCGCGTTGCCGCTGGCCTCGCTGATCAGCATGGCCGACACGCCCTGATATACGCCGACTTCGGCCATATCGCCGCCCAGCGCGCTCTGCGACCGGGCCAGCGAGTAGACGGTGAACGCCTCGTTGCCGCTGAGCAGCGACTCCCGGCTCCCGCGCGCCTGCCGGATGCTGCGCATCGCCGCCGCATCCTTGTGGCCGCCGAGGATGCCGAGTTCGAGCCGCGCGAGCGCGCCGATCGACAACGAGCGGACGACGCGGCTGGCGGCGATCAATCGGTGCAGCCAGGCGCTGTTGAACGGACGCGTGTCGCCGTCGAGAGGGATGGCGAGCGCGGCTGCATCTCCATGCAGCGATGATGGAAGCGATATGGCCCGGGATCCTTCGGATGGCGGCATCCGGAAAACCCGGACCTCTTAACATGTGATAAGTCGCGGGCGGTCGATTAGTTCACCTGAGGCTACAATCCAGCGCCCGGCACGAGCACGTGAAGCACCAGCAGGATCAGGAAGACGATCAGCAGGATGCGGAAGAAACCACCGAACAGTCGCAGCACGGCGATGATGAACAGCACCGCTACGGCCACGATCAGCAGCGACTGCACGTTCTCCGGCACGCGCGCCTGGGTCAGCGCCCGGCGCAAGGCCGCGTCGATCACGACGAACACGCCCAGCAGCACGCCGAGCGAAGCGCGCGCCCAGTAAGTCACCGTCTGCAGCGCCTGGTCCACCTGGCTCATGCGTTCCCGCTCCGTTGCCGCCGCCGGTCTAGCCGCCGCCCGCGCGCCGTGTCACGCGGCTGTGGGTTGACCAGCGGGCGCAACCGGCTGATCGGACGGTCATGTTCAGCTGGTTCGAAGCTATCCTGCGGCCTACCGCCCCGCCGCCGCCGGGCGCCCCGCCGGACGGGCTGGCCGCGTTCTACTGGCACTTCATCCGCCAATCCCGCGCGCTGGTGGCGGCGCTGTTCGGCTTCGGCATGCTGACCGCGCTGATCGACAGCCTGATTCCGGCCTTCCTGGGCCACGTCGTGACGTTGGTGGGCCAGTATCGCCCGAACGAACTGTGGGAGGCGGCGCATTGGCAGCTGCTGGGCATGGCCGCCGTGATGCTGGTCGCCCGCCCGGTCGGGATGCTGCTGTTGAACCTGGTCACCAACCAGGCGATCGCGCCCGGCATGACCAACCTGGTCCGCTGGCAGAGCCACTGGCACGTGGTGCGGCAGAGCTGGACGTTTTTCCAGAACGATTTCGCCGGGCGCATCGCCAACCGGGTGATGCAGGTCGGCCCGTCGCTGCGCGAGAGCATCGTCGCCACCACCAACGCCGTCTGGTACATCGTCGTCTACGGCGGCAGCGCCATGTTGCTGCTGAGCCGCGCGGACGCCTGGCTGGCGCTGCCGCTGGCGGCCTGGTTCGTCTGCTACGCCTCGATGCTGCGCGTGCTGGTGCCGCGCGCGCGGGAGCGGTCGCGCAAGATGTCGGAGGTGCGGTCGAGCCTGACCGGGCGGGTGGTGGACAGCTACACCAACATCCTGACCGTCAAGCTGTTCGCCCGCGCCAGCGACGAGGACGCGCACGTCGCCGAGGCGATGGACGAGCACACGGGGGCGTTCCAGCATCAGGTGCGGCTGATCACCATCTGGGCGTTGAGCCTGCAATGCCTGAACGCCTGCATGGTGGTGGGCACCGGCGCGCTCTCGATCCTGCTGTGGACGCGGGGCGCCGTGAGCGTCGGCACGGTGGCGATGGCGCTGCCGCTGGCGTGGCAGGTGTCGAACATCGCCGGCTGGGTGTCGCAGAACGTGACCGCGATCTTCGAGAACGTGGGCGTCGTGCAGGACGCCATGCGCTCCATCGCCGTGCCGCAGCAGCGCCCCGACCCGCCCGGCGCCCGCGCGCTGGACGTGACCGAGGGCGCCATCCGGTTCGAGAACCTGCATTTCGGCTACGGCACCCAGCGCGGCGTGCTGCACGGCGTCGACCTGGCCGTCCGCGCCGGCGAGCGCATCGGCCTGGTGGGACAGTCCGGCGCCGGGAAGTCCACGTTGGTGAACCTGCTGCTCGGCTTCTACGCGCCCGAGAGCGGCCGCATCCTGATCGACGGCCAGGACATCGCCACCGTCACCGGCGAAAGCGTGCGCGGACAGATCGGCATGGTGACGCAGGACACGTCGCTGCTGCACCGCTCCATCCGCGAGAACATCCGCTATGGCCGCCCGCACGCGACGGAGGCGGAGGTGGTGGACGCCGCGCGCCGGGCGCATGCGGACGGCTTCATCACCACCCTGGAGGACTGGAACGAGCGCCGCGGCTACGACGCGCATGTCGGGGAACGCGGGGTCAAGCTGTCGGGCGGCCAGCGGCAACGTGTGGCGATTGCGCGGGTGATCCTGAAGGACGCGCCGATCCTGGTGCTGGACGAGGCGACCAGCGCGCTCGACTCGGAGGTGGAGGCGGCGATCCAGGAGCAGCTGGACGGCTTGATGGAGGGCCGTACCGTGATCGCCATCGCGCACCGCCTTTCCACCCTGTCGCGCATGGACCGATTGGTGGTGCTGGATGCGGGCGCCATCGTCGAGCAGGGCACGCATGCCGGGCTGCTCGCCGCGGGCGGCGCCTATGCCCGGCTCTGGCGCCGGCAGTCCGGCGGGTTCAAGCTGGATTCGGAAACCGCGGTCCCTGCGCCGCTCGGCTGATACGAGGAGCCCGCCATGCGCGCCATTGGCTACCAGCACGCCCTGCCCATCACGGACCCGCAGTCGCTGGTCGACATCGAGCTGCCGCGGCCGACGCCGTCCGGGCGGGACATCTTGGTCGCGGTGCGCGCCGTCTCGGTGAACCCGGTCGACACCAAGGTCCGCAAGCGCGCCGCGCCGCCGCCGGGCGAGTGGAAGGTGCTGGGCTGGGACGTGGCCGGCGTGGTCGAGGCGGTGGGCGCCGACTCAGCGCTGTTCCGGCCCGGCGACCCCGTGTTCTACGCGGGAAGCATCGTGCGCCCGGGCGGCAATGCGGAGTTCCACTTGGTCGACGAGCGGATCGTCGGCCGCAAGCCCGAGTCGCTGTCGTGGGCGGAAGCCGCCGCGCTGCCGCTGACCACGATCACCGCGTGGGAGGCGCTGTTCGACCGGATGGACGTGCGCCGCCCCGTGCCCGGCGCCGCCAACACGATCCTGATCGTCGGCGGCGCCGGCGGGGTCGGCTCGATCGCCATCCAATTGGCGCGGCAGCTCACGGATCTGACCGTGATCGCTTCCGCCTCGCGGCCGGAGACGCAGGACTGGTGCCGGTCGCTCGGCGCGCATCACGTGGTGAACCACGCCAAGGAGCTTGCGGCGGAGGTCGCTGCACTCGGCATCGGCGCCCCCGGGCTGGTGTTCAGCACGACCCATTCCAGCGAGCATCTGGCCGATATAGCGAAGCTGATCGCGCCGCAGGGCCGGTTTGCGCTGATCGACGACCCGGCGTCGCTCGACGTCGGCCTGCTGAAGGCCAAGAGCCTTTCGCTGCATTGGGAGGCGATGTTCGCCCGGTCCATGTTCGACACGGCCGACATCGCGGAGCAGGGCCGGCTGCTGAACGAGGCGTCCCGCTTGGTCGACGCCGGCACGCTGCGCACGACGCTCACCGGGACATTGGGCCCGATCGACGCCGCCACGCTGCGCCAGGCGCACGCGCTGATCGAGAGCGACGCGACGCGGGGCAAGCTCGTGCTGGAGGGCTTTGCCGGCGCGGGCTGAATCGGGTTACCGATCCTTGACACCCCTGTAACCCGCGTCTAGCAAGCCTTCGCCTTCCGGCAGCCTGCATCGCCGGGCGCGGAGAGTGGGATGAGTGACGATTTCGAGCGCCGGATGAAGGCCGCCCGGGGTCGCAGGCCGGAGTCGAGGGGGCCACCGTCGGGTCCGTCGCCGTGGGGCGTCGGCGCCCGGGTCGGGGTCGAGCTGCTGTCCGCCCTCGTGGTGGCGCTGGCGATCGGCTGGGGGCTGGACCGCTGGCTGCACACGTCGCCGCTGTTCCTGGTGGTGTTCGTGCTGCTGGGCGGTGCGGCAGGCGTGGCGAACGTGTGGCGCCTGATGGCGCCGAAGAGGGGACGGGACTAGTGGGTGAGGAAGCGGCTCCGACGATCGATGCGCTTGGGCAGTTCAAGCTGCACCATGGCTGGGGCCTGATCGGCAAGTCGGTCAACTTCACCCAGTCGAATGCGTGGATGGTCGCCGGCGGCGTGCTGGTGTTGTTCATGCTGGTCTACGGCATGCGCAACCGCGCAGTGGTTCCGGGCCGGCTGCAATCCGCTGCCGAAATGAGCTACGAGTTCATCGAGAAGATGTGCCTGGACCAGATCGGGCCGGAAGGGCGCAAGTTCTTCCCTTTCATCTTCACGCTGTTCTTCTTCGTGCTGATGGGCAACCTGCTTGGCCTGCTGCCCTTCGCCTTCACCTACACCAGCCACATCGCCGTCACCGCGGCGCTGGCGATCATGGTGATCGTGTTCGTGACCTTCGTCGCGATCCGCGAAAACGGCCACCATTTCTTTACCGAATACTTCTTCCCGCCGGGCGCGCCAAAGCTGCTGGCGCCGCTGATCATTCCGGTGGAAATCATCTCCTACCTGTCGCGGCCGGTCAGCCTGTCCATCCGTCTGTTCGCCAACATGGTCGCCGGGCACGTGATGTTCGAGGTGTTCGCGACATTCATTCTGATGCTGTCGGCGGCGGGCGTTCTGGGCACCATCGGCGCCGTCGGTCCGCTCGCCATCAACGTCATCCTGGTCGGGTTCGAATTGCTGGTGGCCGCATTGCAGGCCTACGTGTTCGCCATTCTGACCTGCATCTACCTGCACGACGCGGTGCATCTGCACTAGCCGGCGGTCAGTTCCACTCTCCATCAAAACAAAGGATACACACTATGGACGTTGCAGCCGCCAAGGCCCTTGGGGCCGGTATCGCCGTGATCGCCCTTGCCGGGGTCGGCATCGGCATCGGCAACATCTTCTCGGCGCTGGTCACCAGCGTGGCGCGCAACCCGTCGGCGCGCGACCAGGTGTTCGGCCTCGGGATCCTGGGCTTCGCGCTCACGGAAGCGGTGGCGCTGTTCGCGCTGCTGATCTCGTTCCTGATCCTGTTCACCTGATCGGGGCCTTCGCGATGCGCCGGTTCTATCTGGCCGGCATCGCTCTCCTGCTCGCAGCCGCAGGGCCCGAGCACGAGGGCATGCCGCAGCTGAACTTCAAGAGCCCGCTGACTGTCAGCCAGGTGGTATGGGGCGCGATCATCTTCGCCCTGCTCTACATGCTGCTGTCGCGCTGGGCCCTGCCGAAGGTCGGCAGCGTCGTCGAGGAGCGCCGCACGCGGATCGCCGGAGATCTCGAGACTGCGCAGCTCGCCAAGGCTGAGGCGGACCGTGCGGTGGCCGAACTAACGGCGGCGACCCGCCGCGCCCGGTCCGAGGGTCAGGCCGCCATAGCGGCGGCCACGGAGCAGGCCAAGGCGGAGGCGGCGACCCGCAACGCCGCGATAAACGAGACGCTGGACGCGCGGCTGGCCGAGGCGGAAGGCCGCATCGCCGAGGCGCGCGACGCCGGCATGGGCGCGTTGCGGCAGGTGGCCGGGGAGACGGCCACGGCCGTCATCCTTCGCCTGACCGGTCAAGCGCCCGACGGCGCCCGGGTCGACCAGGCGGTGGCTGGCCTGCTGCCGTCCGCAGCGCACTAGGGAGCCCGGTCGTGCACCATTTCTTCGCCGAGCCGCGGTCGTGGGTCGCGATCGCCTTCGTCATCTTCTTCGTGATATTCGGCGGGAAGCTTTGGAAGGCGTTGGCCGGCATGCTCGACAAGCACGCCACCACCATCCAAAGCGAACTGGAGGAGGCCAGCCGGCTCCGCGCCGATGCCGAGCGCATGCTCGCCGACGCCACGAAGCGACGGGAGGCCGCCCTGGTCGAGGCGAAAGCCTTGATCGAGTCGGCGCACGCTGAGGCTGGCCGCGTGGCCGAGCAGGCCCGGACGGACGCAGAGACCAGCGGTCACCGCCGCGAGCAGATGGCGATGGACCGCATCGCCGCCGCCGAGAAGGCCGCGGTGACCGAGGTTCGGCTTGCCGCCGCAGACATCGCCGCCCGCGCCGCGCACGAGGTGATCGCCGCCACCCTGACAGTCGAGGGCGACATGCCGATCATCGACCGCGCGATTGCCGGGCTGCCCGCAGCCCTGGTGCGGCGCGCGGCCTAGGCGACGACTACGCATCGTCGACGAACCGGCTAGGCTGTCTCGCGACGCTCCCATTGTGATTGCGAGTAGCGCTTGCGAAGCAATCCAGCCGCAGGCGCCGTACGCGCCATCCTCGATCGCCACGCCGCCAAAGGGCGGCTCGCGATGACAGGGTCCTAACTCGGCGGCCTTCTACGAGGTGGGAGGCCCGCCGCAGATCGACCGTGGCGCCACCTGATCGGCCGGGGCGGTGATGGTTATGGACTTGGACGCAAGCAAGGCATCGCCGTTGCGGAACTCGAACGTCCATGCGCCGGGCTGCATCTCCCACCCGCTCTCGAACGAGAAGAATGCGCCGACCTCGCCCTGGATCACCGGAGTATAAAATGAATCCTCCGTGCTGCTGGCGCCGTCCGGCCGCGTGGTGAGAGGGTGCAGCACCCGCACCTGCACCTCTCGCGGCAGCGTCTCGCCGGGCCCGGCGGTCAGCCAAGCCGCCACGCCGAAGCGGCCGCACAGCTTGGCTTCGATCTGGTCGGCGCGGTTGATGAAACGCGCATCGCGCACGGTTTGCCCTGGGCTGAGCGCCTTCAGCCTCGCCTCCGGGCTCATTGGACCGACGATCTGGGCCGCCACCTCGCCCCATTGCACGGCGACGGCGCCAACGCGGGCTTGCGCGGGCGCGGCCACCGCCAGCGCAACGAGGCAGCAAAGCGCGGCCCTTTCCATGACTTTGCCTTCCGCATAGGGTCAACGCGCCCGCCATACCACACCGAGGATCACCCTGCATGGCTTCGACGTCCCGTCTCGCGGCAATCCTATTCGCAACCACGACCCTGCTGACCACGCTGCCGGGCGCGGCGGCGACGTTCCGGTGGGCCAATGACGGCGACGCCAACTCGATGGACCCCTACACGCGCAGCGAGACGTTCCTGCTGACGTTCACGCAGAACTTCTACGACCCGCTGGTCCGTCGCGACCGCAACCTCAAGGTCCAGGCGGCGCTGGCGGAGAACTGGGAGCAGCCGAACGACACGACGTGGCGATTCCACCTGCGGCACGGCGTGAAGTTCCACGACGGCTCGCCGTTCACCGCGGACGACGTGTTGTTCAGTTATCAACGGGTGATCGCACCGGGCAGCCAGTTGAACGCCTACATGCAGGCGGTGACGGAGGTGAAGAAGGTCGACGACTTCACGGTCGATTTCATCACCAAGGTGCCGGACCCCATCTTCCTGGAGGAGATCACGTCGTGGGTGATGATGCCCAAGGCTTGGAGCGAGGCGAACCACGCCGAACAGGCGATGGACCTGACGAAGAAGGAGGAGAACTTCGCCACCCGGCATGAGAATGGCACCGGTCCGTTCATCCTCGACATCCGCGAGCCGGACCGTCGCACCACCATGCACGCGAACCCGGCCTGGTGGGACAAGATGCCGGGCAACCTGGACAAGGTCGAGTTCAACGTCATCGGCAATTCCGCGACGCGGGTGGCGGCGCTGCTGTCGGGCGACGTGGATATGATCTACACGGTGCCGCCGCAGGACATGCAGCGGCTGTCCGGCAGCGCCGACCTGAAGGTGCTGCAGACGCCGGAACTGCGCACCGTTTTCCTAGGGTTCGACCAGTCGCGCGACGAGTTGCTGAAGTCCGACGTGAAGGGGAAGAACCCGTTCAAGGACGTCCGCGTGCGCCAGGCGTTCAACATGGCGATCGATATCAAGGCGATCCAATCCCGCGTGATGCGCGGGCAGTCGCATCCGACCGGGCTGATGTATGGACCCGGTGTGAACGGCTGGACCGAGGCGTCCGACGTGCGTTACCCACTGGACGTCGCGGGCGCCAAGAAGCTGTTGGGCGAGGCGGGGTATCCGGAGGGGTTCGGCGTGACGCTGGACTGTCCGAACGATCGCTACATCAACGACGAGGCGATCTGCCAGGCGGTGACGGCGATGCTGGCGCGCATCGGCATCAAAGTGACTCTCAATGCGCAGACCCGCCTGAAGTATTTCGCCGAGATCAGCAATCCGGATTACCACACGAGTTTCTACATGCTGGGCTGGACGCCGAACACGTATGACGCGCTGAACACGCTGTACAACCAGGCGGGAACGCGGTCTGGGACGCGCGGGATCTTCAATGACGGCGGTTACTCGAATCCTAAGTTCGACGCGCTGCTGGACCAGATCGCGGTGCAGACGGATCCTGCCAAGCGGGACGCCGAGATCCTGGCCGCCTCGCAGATTTTGAAGGACGACGCGGCGTTCATGCCGCTGCACCAGCAGGTCGTGGTGTGGGCGACGCGGAAGAACGTGGATTTGGTGCAGCTTGCGGACAACGCGTTCCCGCTGATGTTCGTAAACGTGAAGTAGGCCCGGCCTAACCTCGCCCTAACCGTCTTGGCCGGACTTGATCCGGCCATCCACGGCGCCACGCCGCCGCTGGTCCAACCAGGATCGTCGCGACCTTGCCTAACCGCAACGGCCGGTGATGCGGGGACGGCGTGGGTGGCGGATCAAGTCCGGCCATGACGGCAGCAGGTGGCAAGCCCCCTCACCCCGACCCTCTCCCGCAAGCGGGAGAGGGGGATGAGGAACACCAGCCTACTCCGCTGCGACAGCGTAGACTTCCAACGGAGCGCAGGTGCAGACCAAGTTGCGGTCGCCGTAGACGTTGTCCACCCGCTTCACCGGCGGCCAATATTTGTTCGCCCGCACCCAGGGCAGCGGGAACGCCGCCTGCGACCGGGTGTACGCGTGCCGCCAGGTTTCCCCAGTCACCTCGGCGGCAGTGTGCGGCGCGTTCTTCAACGGATTGTCGGCGCGGTCGAGCGCCCCGGACGCGATGTGCGCGATCTCCGCCCGCACGGCCAGCATCGCCTCGCAAAAGCGGTCCAGCTCGGCCAACGGCTCGCTCTCGGTCGGCTCGATCATCAGCGTGCCGGCGACCGGCCAGCTCATCGTCGGCGCGTGGAAACCGTAATCCTGCAGGCGCTTGGCGATGTCCTCCACCATCACGCCCGCCTCCGCCTGGAAGCCGCGGCAGTCGATGATGCACTCGTGCGCCACCCGCCCGCCCTGCCCGGCATACAGCACCGGGTAGGCATCACGCAGCCGGGTTGCGATGTAGTTGGCGTTCAGGATCGCAACCTCGGACGCGCGGGTCAGCCCAGCCGCGCCCATCATGCGGATATAGGCGTAGGAGATCGGCAGGATCAGCGCCGACCCGAACGGCGCCGCACTCACCGGACCGAACCCGGTCGCAGGACCGGCATCGGCGCGGGCCGGGTGGTTCGGCAGATGCGGCACCAAGTGGGCCGCGACCCCGATCGGGCCGACGCCCGGGCCGCCGCCGCCGTGCGGGATGCAGAACGTCTTGTGCAGGTTCAGGTGGCACACGTCGGCGCCGATCGCGGCCGGGCTGGTCAGGCCGAGCTGCGCGTTCATGTTGGCGCCGTCCATGTACACCTGGCCGCCCTGCGCGTGCACGGTGGCGCAGATGTCGCGGATCGCGCCCTCGAACACGCCGTGCGTCGACGGGTAGGTGATCATCAGCGCCGCCAGCCGGTCCGCGTGCTGGGCCGCCTTGCCGCGCAGGTCGTCCAGATCCACGTTGCCGTCGCGGTCGCAGCCGACCACCACAACGCGCAGCCCGGCCATCACCGCGCTGGCCGGGTTGGTGCCGTGGGCGGAGGACGGGATCAGGCACACGTCGCGCGCGCCCTGCCCGTTCGCGGCGTGGTAGGCGCGGATCGCCAGCAGCCCGGCGTACTCGCCCTGCGACCCGGCGTTCGGCTGCAGCGACACCGCCGCGAATCCCGTCGCGGCCGCAAGCCATCCGGACAGCCGGCCGATCATCGCGTCGTAACCGGCCGTCTGGTCAGCCGGCGCGAACGGGTGGATGTCGGCGAACCCGGGCATCGTCACCGCGGCCATCTCCGCGGTGGCGTTCAGCTTCATCGTGCACGAGCCGAGCGGGATCATCGACCGGTTCAGCGCGACGTCCTTGTCCTCCAGCCGCTTGAGGTAGCGCAGCATCTCGTGCTCGCTGCGGTGCGCGCCGAACACCGCCTGCGGCAACAGGGCGCCTGTGCGCAGCAACGCGGCGGGAATGGACGCAGGCGCGCCACCCAGTTCGGCGCCCAGCACGCCGGCCAGCGCCGCCAGCTCGGCCGCCGTCACCGTCTCGTCCAGCGCGATCGCCACGCCGGTCGCGTCCAGCCGGCGCAGGTTGAACCCGGCGTCCAGCGCGCGCGCCAGCAGCCCGTCCGCGTCAGGCGTCTCCAGCGCGATCGTGTCGAAGAAGTCGGCATGGCGCAGCCGCAGCCCGGCGCGGACAGCGGCATCCGCCAGCGCGCGCGCCTGCAGGTTCGCGCGGCGCGCGATCCGGGTCAGCCCGTCCGGCCCGTGCCAGACGGCGTACATCCCGGCCATCACCGCCAGCAGCACCTGTGCAGTGCAGATGTTGCTGGTCGCCTTCTCGCGGCGGATGTGCTGCTCGCGGGTCTGCAGCGCCAGCCGCATCGCCGGCTGCCCGGCGGCGTCCTGCGACACGCCCACCAGGCGGCCGGGCATCACGCGCTTGAACTTGTCCGATGTGGCGAAGAACGCCGCGTGCGGGCCGCCAAATCCCATCGGCACACCGAAGCGCTGCGACGAGCCAACCACCACGTCGGCGCCCATGCGGCCCGGCGGCGTCAGCAGCACCAGGCTTAGCAGGTCAGCGCACACGATCGCCAAGGCGCCTGCCTCATGCGCGGCGGCGATCTCGGCATGCAGGTCGCGCACGGCGCCCGACGTGCCCGGATATTGCAGCAGCACCGCGAACGGCTGCGCCGCGCCGATCGCCGCCGTGTCGCCGGGGGCGAAGCGCGCCAGCGTCCAGCCCAGCGGGTGCGCTCGCGTGGCCAGCACGGCGGCGGTCTGCGGATGCAGGTCGGCGCACACGGCGATGGCGGCGGACTTGGTGCGGGACGAGGCATGCGCCATCGCCACCGCCTCGGCGGCCGCGGTCGCCTCGTCCAGCAGCGACGCGTTGGCGATCGGCATCCCCGTGAGATCGCTGATCATGGTCTGGAAGTTCAGCAGCGCCTCCAGCCGGCCCTGCGCGATCTCCGCCTGGTAGGGCGTGTAGGCGGTGTACCAGCCCGGGTTCTCCAGCACGTTGCGGCCGATCACCGGCGGGGTGAACGTCCCGTGATAGCCGCCGCCGATCAGCGAGCGGACGCGGCTGTTGCGCCCGGCCAGCTCGCGCAGTTCCTCGATGACGGCGATCTCGCCGATCGCGTCCGGCAGACCGGTCATCGGCGCCGTGCGGATGTCGCCGGGCACTGTCTGCGCGGCGAGCGCGTCGAGGCTCTCGGCGCCGACGACGTGCAGCATGGTCGCGATATCGGCCTCGGCCGGGGCGATGTGGCGGGCGGCGAAACCGTCCTCCAGCGCAGCCAGTTCGGCGCGGATGTCCATCATGCCGACTCCGCCAGCAGGGCGTCGTAGCCGGCCTGGTCCATTAGCGCGTCGAAAGCGGACGGGTCGGACAGCTCGAGCTTGAAGAACCAGCCCTCGCCGGCTGGGTCCCGGTTCACCAGCGCCGGGTCCTCGGCCAGGTTGCCGTTGACCTCGGTCACCCGGCCGGCGAGCGGGGCGTACACGTCGCTGGCGGCCTTCACCGACTCCACGACGGCGACGGCTTCCTCCGGCGCGACCTCGCGGCCGGGCTCGGGCAGTTCGACGAACACCAGGTCGCCCAGCGCGTCCTGCGCGTGGGTGGTGATGCCGATGGTGGCGACGGCGCCGTCCAGGCGGACCCATTCGTGGTCCTTGGTGTAGCGGATCATGGCAGGGCTCCTAACGGACGTAACGGTGGGGGACGAAGGGCAGCGGGACCACGCGGGCGGGCAGTTGCTTGCCGCGCACCAGCAGGAGGAGCTGTTGGCCGTCGACGGCCAGGTCGCGCCGGACGTAGCCCATGGCGACCGGGCCATTGGCTGTAGGGCCGAAGCCGCCGGAAGTGATTGTGCCGGCGCCGGTGCCGTCCGGGGCGGCGATGACGGTCCCAGCGCGGGCGGGGGCGCGGCCGTCGGGGCGAATGCCGACGCGCAATCGAGTGGCGCCGTGCTGCAGTTGGTCGCAGATGGCGACGGCGCCGGGAAAGTCCTTGGCCTCCCGCCGGCGTTTGGCGATCGTCCAGCGCAGGTTCGCCTCGACCGGGGAGGTCAGCTCGTCGATGTCGTTGCCATATAGGCAGAGGCCGGCCTCGAGGCGCAGGCTGTCCCGCGCGCCCAGGCCGGCGGGCGCCACTTCCGGCTCGGCCAGCAGGCGTTCGGCCAGGTCTTCCGCGTTGTCGGCGAGAACGGAGATCTCGAACCCGTCCTCCCCGGTGTAGCCGGAGCGGCTGATCCAGACTGGGATGCCGGCGACCTCTAGCGAAGCCACCCCCATGAAGGGGAGCGCCGCGGCGGCCGGGGACAGGCGGCCCATGACAGACGCAGCGGCCGGGCCTTGCAGGGCCAGCAGCGCGCGGTCGTCATGCTGCTCGGCGATGGCGCCGGGAATGCGGGTGGCGAGGTGCTGCGCGTCGGCGGCCTTGCGGCTGGCGTTGACGATCAGCAGCAGGTGCTCGCCGCCGTGGTTGGCGACCATCAGATCGTCGAGGATGCCGCCGGCCTCATCCAGGAATACGGTGTAGCGCTGGCGGCCCGGGGCGATGCCGACCATGTCGCCCGGCACCAGCGTCTCGAGGTCGGCCGCCGCGCCGCCGCCGCGCAGGCTGATCTGGCCCATGTGCGACACGTCGAACAGGGCGGCGCGCTCGCGGCACTGGATGTGCTCGGCCATCACCCCGGCAGGGTATTGCACCGGCAGTTCGTACCCCGCGAACGGTACCATCTTGCCGCCCAGACGTCGGTGCAGCGCATCGAGCGGTGTCGTGCGGATCACGTCCGCATCGGGGTCGATGAAATCTTCCGGGGTGAATTCTGACACAGCAACTCCGCGAGCAAAGGCCGCCCGCCGGCACCAGTGCTGGCAGGAACGACCCCCCTCTGTCGCGGAACCTGAGAGATTCGGGCGCGGCGTGCACGACCCTTACTCCGTCGGTGCACCCCGATGGCCAGGGGCGCTTTCCAGAGACCCTGTGCTCCGTGCGGTCCTTTGTGCCTGAGCGTTTCCGGGGGCCGGTTGCGCCTTCGGCGACTACGCACCCAGCGGTCCGGGGTCGCAGCACTCTCCCGCACGGGTTGTTCGGGCCTCGGCACAATGACGAACTCCGCCGCGTCGCGCAACCCGCGCCGTGGACATGAACGTGCTGCCGCGCCGGCGAGCGTCCAATCCGGCTGCAGGCGCCGGCCAGGGGCTTATTTCACCGTGACCCCGACCGTTCCCATCAGGGAACCGGTGGTGTTCCCGTCCGCAACGATGACAAACCGGTCGACGCCGGTGAAGCCCGCATTGGGGATGTAGGCGAAGGAGTTGCCGCGAACCTCGACCCTGCCGTTTCGGGGCGGCTCGCGCACCCTCGCCTGCCCAGCCGGCAAGTTCATCGCCGGTTTGGCGAAAAGCTGCGCCGAACAGCCCTCGCTGTCGCGGCTGACCGTCATCGACCCGCTGCCGACAGCGGCCACCCAGTAGCGTCCAAGCGAAACCTGGCACACCGGGTGCGGTCGCGGCCCGACTGCGACGGGTACGGCGGTTAGTGCCGCTAGGGCTCCGGAGAGCGGCGGGGTCGTTCGAACTGTGGGCGCTGCGCTAGGGCTCGCAGCAGGCGCCGCCTGGGTCGCCAGCCGCGTCATCGTGACTTGGCCCGGCGTCCGGCCGGCCAGATACAGCCGTCGCTCCAGGCTAGACGTGTCCCATGGTATCTGAGCGCCGCCGGTCGCCTCCCGGACCGTTCGGCGCACCTCGAGCAGCATGTCCCGCACCTCCAACCCCGCCGTGTCAAGATATTGCAGGAGTGCGGAGGTGAACGGGCTGTGGGCGCCGGCGCCGTCGAACGCGATGCGACCCGGCGCTGTGGCGTAGACGTACAAAGTGTCGCGCGTGGCGGTGGCGGCGGCCAGCCCGGGGCCGCTCACGCTCACGCCTTTGCCCACGGAGCGGGTCGCCTGACCGTTGTCCGCAGCGGGGGCGAACGGGTTGTCGCGGCAGGAATCCAGGATGATTACGGTCGACGCCGCTTTGCCCGCCAGCGCACGATCGATCTCGTCGAGCGCGACGGCCTCGTGCGCCAGGGCGGCCCCGCTGTCCGGGGCGTGGGCGGAGATCGCCACCAGCAGGTTGTGGCCATCCAGCTCCACCGCATGTCCGGCGTAGAACAGCAGCGCGGCCTCGCGTCCCTTGGCCTTGTCGGAGAAGGCGGCTAGCGCGGTCAGCATTTCAGCCCGGCTGCCATCCAGCATCAGGAAGGTGTCGAACCCGGTGCGCTGCAAGGTTTCCGCGATCGCCGTGGCATCGTTCCGCGGATTGGGCAGGGCTGCGACGCCGTTGGAGTAAGCGCTGTTGCCGATGACCAAGGCGACCCGAGACCCTGGTTGCGCCGCAGCCGGGCGACCCGACTGGATGACGATCACGGCCAGCAGCAAAGCTAAGCCGGACGTCAAGCCGCGGCGCAGGCCCACCATGGCGCATCCCTCCTGATGGCTTGCCTGCTGCGACGAGGGTCGGCCTGCTTCAATCAAGGTCGAGGCGCCATGGTGCCGGGTCCCTTGCTGCAACGCAACGTCCTGAAGCGACTCGGTAATGCCTTTCAAGCGCCGATTTCGTGTTATGCCGTGACGATGGAGCTCGGCAGCCAAGCGACGGCGGTGTTCTACGCAACGGCTCAGGGCGCCGTGGCGATGCGCCTCGTGGGCGATCGCCTGACCCAGCTGTGGCCGGACCTGCGCGGGCAGTCGGTGCTCGGGCTGGGGCATGCCGGGCCATACCTGGGCGCCTGGCAGGCCGGCGGCGCGCGATGCATCGCCGCCACGCCCGCGCCCGGCGCCGTGGCCGCCTGGCCCGGCGGCGCACCGAACCTGTCATGCGCGGTGGAGGAGGACAGCCTGCCGTTCGCCGACCTGTCGATCGATCGAATCCTGATGGTGCACGGGCTGGAGAACGCGGAAAATGCGCGGCGCACGCTGCGCGAGGCGTGGCGGGTGCTGCGCGACGACGGCCGCCTGCTGGTGGTGACGCCGAACCGCGTCGGCCTGTGGGCGCACGTGGAGAGCACGCCGTTCGGCCAGGGGCAGCCGTACTCGCCGGGGCAGATCGGGCGCTTGCTCGCGGGCAGCCTGTTCCGGGTCGAGCGGCGGGACCGGGCGCTCTACATGCCGCCGCTGCGTCACCGGCTGGTGCTGCGCAGCGCGCCCTTGCTGGAGCGGGCGGGGCGCGCGCTGACGCCGCATCTGGCGGGGGTGACGGTGACGGAGGCGGTGAAGGATGCGTATGCCGCGCTGCCGCTGGCGAAGACCGCGAGGCGCCGATTCGTGTTGGCGGACGCGGCTTAGGCGCCAGTCCGCCGCAGCTCACCGGGCGGGCGCGAACCTGCCGTCCGGGCCGAGCAGCGCCAGTTGCCCCGTCTCGATGGCGAACCACGCGCCGTGCAGGGTCAGCAAGCCCGCGGCCACCCGCTCGGCGATCCAGGGGAACGTCATCAGGTGGGCCAGGGAGACCTTGACCACCTCGTGCTCGCAGCAGGTCTGGCGGTCCGCCACCGCCTCGCAGGCGAGCCGGGCAGCGCCGGCCATCGACATCCACTGCGCCACGAAATCGCCCACGCCCGCCGGGGCGCCGTCCAGCAGGGCGCGCACGCCGCCGCAGTTGCCGTGGCCCAACACGACCAGGTCGCGCACCTCCAGCACGCGCACGCCGAACTCTATCGCGGCGCTGGTTCCGTGATAGGCGCCGTCCGGCTGGTAGGGCGGCACCAGGTTGGCAACATTGCGGACGGTCAGCATCTGGCCCGGCGCGGTGTCGAAGATCATGGCCGGGTCGACCCGGCTGTCCACGCAGGCGACCACCATCGCCTTCGGGCTCTGCCCATCCTCGGCCAACGACTTGAACACCTTGCGGCGCTCCGGCCAGCCGTGGGCGCGGAACCGGTGGTAGCCTGCGATCAGGTCGTCCATGCCGCCCCCGATGCGCCAAGACGCACTTCGTTGCCGTTCGACACAGGCGACTGCGCCACCAACACCGTCGTGTTCATCGGAGCCGACCCATCCTCGCCATCGCCTCGCCGCCCTTCCCCTCATTGCCTCGGCGGCGGCAACCGGCAAGGGGCCGCGGCGCAGCAGCGCATCCGGGCTGGTTGGGGCGGGAGGGATCGAACCTCCGAATGGCGGAATCAAAATCCGCTGCCTTACCGCTTGGCGACGCCCCATCCGGTGTCGGTCAATAGGGCTGTCGCGCCCGGTTCGTAAAGGGGTCCGGACCCGCTCCACCATGCGGAGGGCAGCATCGCGGCGCCGCGGGCGGCCTCCGCCGGGTCGGCGAACAGGCCGAAGCAGGTCGCGCCCGAGCCGCTCATCCGCGCCAGCAGGCAGCCCGGCAACGCGCGCAAGGCCGCCAGCACGTCGCCGATAACCGGTGCGAGGCGCAGCGCCGGTCGTTCCAGGTCGTTGCCCAAAGCCGCCATCGCCCCCGAGAACGAGGCGGCGTCCGGCCATGCCGCCGGCAGTGTCGCGATAGGCGAAAAAGGGGCCTCGCGGGCGCGGAACACGTCCGCGGTCGCCACCGCAACGCCGGGGTTGGCCAGCAGCAGCCCGCAGCGCGGCGGCGGCGGCAAGGGCAACAGCGCCTCGCCCACCCCGGTCATCCGCGCGGCCCGGCTGGCCAGGCACACCGGGACGTCCGCACCCAGGCGCAGCGCCAGGCGGGCCAAGTCCTCCTGCGGCGGCGAAACCTGCCACAGGCGGCAGAGCACCCGCAGCGTCGCCGCGGCGTCGGCCGAACCGCCGCCAATGCCGGAGGCGACCGGCAGGCGCTTCTCCAGCACCATTGCAATTTTAGGCGGCCGGCCGGCCCAGGCGGCGAGCGCCCGCGCGGCCCGCAGGACCAGATTGTCGGGCTCAGCCCTGAGCCCGGCCGCGAATGGCCCGGCGAGCGTCAGGGACAAGGTGTCCGCCGGCCGGGCATGCAGGATGTCGGCGACCGGGCCGAACACGACCACGCTGTCCAGCAAATGGTAGCCGTCGTCGCGGCGCCCGGTCACGAGCAGGCTCAGGTTGACCTTTGCCGGCGCGGCCTCGGTCAGCGGTCCCATCACTCCAGATGGTGGTCCGCGGCGGCGGCCGGGCGACGGGCTGGCGCGGCGGCGCCAGCGAGCTTGGCGTTCAGCGCCGTTGCTTCCTGCGGCTCGGGATTGAGGATCAACGCGCGGCGCCACTGCATCTCCGCCTCGCGCCGCCGGCCAACCGCCATGTAGGCGTCGCCTAAGTGACCGTTGATGGTCGAATCCTCGGACTCCAACTCCACCGCCCGCTCCAGAAAACGCACCGCGCCCGCCTTGTCGCCCTGCTGCAGCAGCACCCAGCCGAGGCTGTCCACGATCGAGCCGTCATTGGGCCGCTGCTCCACGGCGCGCTCGATCATCTGGCGGGCGCGCGAGATGTTGCGGCCGCGCTCCGTCCAGGCATAGCCCAGGTAGTTGAGCACGGACGGCTGGTCCGGCGACAGCTCCAGCGCGCGCAGCAGATCGGCCTCGGCATGCGGCCAGTCGTGCGCGCGGTCGTAGGACACGCCTTGCTGGTAGAACAGCGCCCAATCCGCGGCGCCGGGCTGGCTGACGCGGGCGATGGCGCGGCCGTAGGTTTCCGCAGCCTCCGCGAAGCGGCCCTGCCTGCGCTCCATGTCGCCGAGCACGGTCAGCGGTTCGGGTCGTTGCCGGTATTGGTCGGCCATTTGCCCAAGGATGCGTTGCGCCGCCGCGGTGTCGCCAGCCTGGTCCAGGTACTGCGCCCGGCGAAGCTGCGTCAACGCGATCAGCGGGTCGCTCGCGGGCACATCGGCCAGCGTGGCGGCGGCTGCGGTGAACTGGCCGCCGGATGCGCTCACCTCCGCAGTCAGCAGCCGCGCCGCGGTGAAGCCGGGGCGCAGGTCGAGCGCCAGTTGCAGCAGGAGTTGCGTGAACTCCGGCGCATCCTGACGACGCACGGTGGCGGCCAGTGCGAGGTAGGCCTCCGCGAGCCCGTTGGCCGGCGTTGCGACGTCGCGCACGGCGACCGCCTGCTGCATCGCCGGCTCGGCGATGGTGAGGTCCGGGCTGGCTTGCACGGTGGCCCGGATGGTCGCGCGGGCCTCGGCCTCCTGCCCGTTGCGCGCCTGCCAGCTGGCGAGCACGGCGCCCAGGCGCAGGTTCAGCGAGCCGTACTCAACAGTCGCTAAGCGGTAGAGCTGCGCAGCCTCCGGCTTGCGGCCGGCCAAGTCGTTCATCAGCGCGGCGTGCAGCGCGAAGACGCCGCGGAAACGGGCCACCTCGAGGAATGGACGCAGGGTGCTGAGCGCGTCGTCGGTGGCGCCCGCGCCCTGCTCGGTCCAGGCCAGCAACAGCGGGCGCAGCACCTCGGTGGCGCCGGTGCTGGGCAGCGTGGCGAACCGGCGCTGCGCCGCGGCCCAGTCGCCCGCCTTCACGTCGGCGCCGGCCAGCAGCAAGACCGCGGCGGGGTTTGCGGGCAGGCCGCGCGCCAGCGCCAGCGCTTCCGGCCGCCCGGCCAGGACGGTCGCGGTGAACGCCTGCTGTTGCAGGTCGATGTTGCCGGGATCCGCCTTGAGCGCGGCGAGGAAGTCCACCGACGCCGTCTCGAGGTCGGTCCGCCTCAGGGCGAAGCGGGCGGCCAACAATTCTCCGGACCCGCCCACGACGGGGCGGGATGCGGCGCCCGGCACGTCCGCCGGGTCCGCCGCGGCGCAGGCGGAGAGCAGGCACAGCGCCAGCAGCGTCGCTCGGGTGGCGGTCGGACGGTTCAACATACCAGCTTTCTATCGCCGGGACGCGTCCTTTGCCAGTGGGCGCCCCACTGGACGTAAGGTGAGGATTACATGCCGCCGGGGTAGTTCGGGCCGCCGCCACCCTCCGGCGTCGCCCAGTCGATATTCTGCGTCGGGTCCTTGATGTCGCACGTCTTGCAGTGCACGCAGTTCTGCGCGTTGATCTGCAACCGCGGCGATCCGCTCTCCACGTCGACCGCCTCGTACACGCCGGCCGGGCAATACCGCGATTCCGGGCTGCGGTACTCGTCCCAGTTGACGCCTTTCCAACGCGCCGGGTCGCGCAGTCGGAGGTGCACCGGCTGATTCTCCTCATGGTTTGTGTTGCTGATGAACACCGACGACAGCTTGTCGAACGTCAGCACGCCGTCCGGCTTCGGATAGGCGATAGGCTTGGCCTTATCGGCGTCCGCCAGGCTCTCGTTGTCGGCATGGGCGTGGTGCATCGTCCACGGCGCGCGGCCGCGCAGCACGAACGTGTCGACCGCCGAGTATGCGATGCCGCCGAACAGGCCGAACCGCGCGAACGCCGGGCGGATGTTGCGCGCGGCGCTCAGCTCGTCCCACACCCAACTGGCCTTGATCTTGTCGGTGAAGCTCGCGGGTTCCGCCGGCCGGTCGCCCGCCAGCGCCTCCGCGATCGCCTCGGCCGCGACCATCCCCGACTTCATCGCCGTATGCGTGCCCTTGATCTTCGGCACGTTCAGGAACCCGGCCGTGTCGCCGATCAATGCGCCGCCTGGGAACGTCAGCTTGGGCATGGATTGCAGCCCCCCCTCGCTCAGCGCGCGGGCGCCGTAGCTGATGCGGCGGCCGCCCTCGAAGTGCTTGCGCATCGCCGGGTGCGTCTTGAAGCGCTGCATCTCGTCGAACGGCGACAGCCAGGTGTTGCGATAGTCCAGGCCTACGACGAATCCGTAGGACACCATGCGGTCGCCCCAGTGATACAGCCACGACCCGCCATAGGTGTTGCGGTCCAGCGGCCAGCCGACGCTGTGCTCGATTAGGCCGGGCCTATGCGCCTCCGCGGGAACCTCCCACAGCTCCTTGATGCCCAGCGCGTAGGTCGGCGGGTCGCGGCCGTCGCGCAACGCGAAGCGCTCCAGCACCTGCTTGGTCAGCGAGCCGCGGCAGCCCTCGGCGAACAGCGTGTAGGTCGCGCGCAGCTCCATGCCCGGCTGGTAGTTGCCGCCATGCTCGCCGCTTTTCTCGACGCCCATATCGCCGGTCGCCACGCCGACGATGCGGCCGTCCTCCTCCAGCAGCTCCGCGGCGGCGAACCCGGGATAGATCTCGACGCCCAGCGCCTCCGCCTGCTGCCCCAGCCAGCGCACGACATTGCCGAGCGAGACGATGTAGTTGCCGTGGTTGTGCATCTGCGGCGGCGTCGGCAGGCGGATGGCGCGCTTCTCGGTCAGGAACAGGAAGCGGTCCTCGCCGGCCGGCGTGGTGAGCGGGGCATCCCGCTCCTGCCAGTCCGGCAGCAACTCGGCCAGCGCGCGCGGCTCGATCACGGCGCCGGACAGGATGTGGGCCCCCACCTCGCCGCCCTTCTCGACGACGCAGACGGACGCATCGGGCGCCAGCTGTTTCAGCCGGATCGCGGCGGCCAGCCCGGCCGGCCCGGCGCCTACGATCACTACGTCGAACTCCATCGCTTCACGCTCAGACATCGCTTCCCCCTTGAGCTGGCAAATAGGCACGAAACGCGTGGGGCGCCACCCATGCCGGGCTGTTGCGCGCGCCCGCGATGCGTTGGAGAACCGGCCATGGACGATCTGTCGTGGCTGCGGCTGCAGGTGGAATGGGGCGCGGACGAGGCGCTGGAGGACCGCCCGGTGGACCGGCGCGGCCGCCCTGCCCTGCCTGCGGCCACGATCACCCCCGCAGCTGCCAACCCCGCAGCTGGCGCCCCCACGCCCGCCGCGCCGCCGCAACCCGCTGGCCCGGCGGGCGTGGCGCAGGCGCGGGCGTTGGCTGCGGCGGCCGCCACCCCGGCCGAGCTTCGCGCGGCGCTCGCCGGGTTCAACGGCTGCGCCCTGCGCGCGACGGCCACCAGCCTTGTATTCAGCAACGGCGACCCCGCGGCCCAGGTGGTGCTGGTGGCCGATGTGCCGGGCGCAGCGGAGGACCGCGCCGGGCTGCCGTTCGCGGGAGCCAACGGGTTGTTCCTGGACCGCATGTTCGCCTCCGCCGGACTGGACCGCGCCGCCTGCCTAGCCACGAGCCTGCTGCCCTGGCGCCCGCCAGGCGACCGCAAACCTACGGATGGCGAGGTGCAGCTCTGCCTGCCCTTCCTGCTGCGCCACCTGGAGCTGTTGCAACCGCGCCGGGTGCTGCTGTTCGGGAGCCTGGCCGCCCGCGTGCTGCTGCCCGCAACGGGCCGGCGCGCCCGCGGCGTGTGGCATGCGATGACGCTGCCCGGCGCGGCCCAGCCGCTCGCCACGCTGGCCCTGCCCGCCATCGCCCACATCCAGGCATCCGCATCCGCGAAGCGCGAGACATGGGCCGACATGCTGCGGCTGCGGCGCGCCATGGACGACGACCGAATGGAACACGGTTAGTTTATCTCGTACTCAAGCGCCCGGTTGCCAATTGCTTCGGTGGCGTCCTTAACACGCCCATAACCTAGGCATTTGCATCCGCGGCATCGAACGTGTAGCGCCCCCCGCGATGCGAGGAGTGGGCTCAACGCTCTCCCGCCTACCCGCCGCCCGGGCGCTCATCGCCGGGGCCGCGCTGCTCGCCGGTGCGATTCCGGCAGCGCGGTCGCACGCCGCGACGCTGGGCGACGATACGGCGTTCGCCAACCCGCGGATTGCGCCCGTTGGCAGCGGCAATGGGCTGGACGGGGCCGGGCTGCCGCAACCGCTAGCGCCCAGCGACGCCGCCCGCCTGCGCCGGATATTCGCGTTGCAGGAGGCGGGCAACCTGGACGCGGCCGCGGCCGAGATCACCGCGCTGACCGACCCTTTGTTGAATGGACACGTGGCCGCGCAACGCCTAACCGGCCGATTTGCCCACGCATCCGCCGCCGACCTCGCGGGATGGCTGGCGCGCTACCCGGACCATCCGGATGCCGGCGACGTGCACGCATTGCTGATGACCCGGCTGGATGGCAAGGCGGCGCCGTCTGCGCCGATTACGGTTTCGCTGGCCCCCGACCCGCCCTTCGGCGCTGCACCGGAGGAGGACGATCCGCCAGCCCTGCGATCCCAGCGCAACGCGGCGTTGGACCGCCAATTGCGAAAGCTGGCGCAGGCGGACGATGCGGACACCGCGTTGCGGCTGCTGGCCAAGGTCAGGGGGCTGGACCGGTTGTATGGCAGCCAGTTGCGCGCCGAGATCGCCCAGTCGCTGTTCACCCATGGCAAGGATGAGCAGGCGTTGCGCCTGGCGCAGGACGCGCTGCGGCAAACCGGCGGCCGGGTGGGCCTCGCCGGCTACGTCGGAGGGCTGGCCGCGTGGCGGCTGGAGCGGCCCTTGTTAGCGCAACCGCTGTTCGAAGCGGCCAGCCGCGCCAATCTGGCCTCCACCAGCCTGCGCGCCGGCGCCGCGTTCTGGGCCGGGCGCGCGCACCTGCGCAACGGCGACCCGGCCGGCTATCGCCCGTGGATGCGCCAGGCCGCCGACGCGCGGCATACGTTCTACGGCCTGCTCGCTCGCCGCATCCTGGGCGTCGGCGAGCCGCGGGAGGCGCCTCGCGACACGTTGGGCGCCGCGGATGGCGAGGCGCTGATGGCGTTGCCCGCCGGCCAGCGGGCGCTGGCGCTGATCCAGGTCGGGCAGAAGCGCCGGGCCGAGGCGGAACTGCGGGTGCTGTGGCCGAGCGTGCGCAACGACGCGGCGATGTGCGACGTGGTGCTGCGGGTGGCGGAGGCCGCCAACCTCACGGACCTGGCGGCGCAGTTGGCCGGCCTGATCGAAACGGAGGCGGGCCGGGCGCATGACGACGCGCGCTTCCCGATGCCCGTGCTGCGGCCGGCAGGCGGTTTCCGGATCGACCCGGCGATGATCTACGCGCTGACCCGGCTTGAATCCAACTTCGAGCCGAACGTCGTATCCAGCGTCGGCGCGCGGGGCCTGATGCAGTTGATGCCGATCACCGCCAGCTACATGAGCGGGGACGGTGGAGCCGCGCTGGCGCTCAACGCGCGCCGGCTGCACGACCCCGCCACCAACCTAGCGTTGGGACAAACCTACGTTAAGTATCTGGCCGATAGCGACTGGGTCCGCGGCGACTTGATCCGGCTGCTCGGCAGCTACAACGCCGGCCCGACCAGCTTCGCGCGCATGGCGAGCGGCTTCCCGCAGTCGGACGACCCGTTGCTGTTCATCGAGAGCGTTCCGAACCGCGAGACGCGGGCCTTCGTCCCGCGGGCGCTGGCGTTCACCTGGATCTACGCCGCCCGGCTGCGCCTGCCCTCCCCGAGCCTGGACGAACTGGCGGCCGGCGCCTGGCCGCGGTTCCACCCGTCCGGCGCGCGAGGCGAGCAGGTCGCCCGGCTGCACTGAGGGAGAGCCTACGCATGGGGATCGACCAGAACCTGCCGTTCGTGCCCGTGCGGATCGCCGTGCTGACGGTGTCGGACACGCGCAACGCCGCCAACGACACCTCCGGCGACACGCTGGCCGCGCGCGTTGTCGCTAGCGGCCATGTGCTGGCGGATCGCGGGATCGAGCGCGACGATCCGGACGCGATCGAGCGCCGTCTGCGCGGCTGGATCGTTGACCCGACGATTGACGTAGTCGTGACGACGGGGGGCACCGGGATCACCGGCCGGGACGTGACCCCGGAGGCGTTCGAGCGGGTGCTGGAGAAGCGCATCGAGGGCTTCGGCGAGCTGTTCCGGATGATCAGTTTCGCCAAGATCGGCACGTCGACGATGCAATCCCGCGCGATCGGGGGCGTGGCGTCCGGGACGTACCTGTTCGCGCTGCCGGGCAGCACAGGCGCGGTGAAGGATGGCTGGGACGAGATATTGGCGTTCCAGCTCGACAGCCGCCATCGCCCTTGCAACCTGGTGGAATTGATGCCGCGGTTGCAGGAGCACCTGAAAGGCGCCGCCTAATAACGACAACCTCCGTCATCGCGAGCCGCATGGCTGCCCGTCATCGCGAGCCGCACTTGGCGGCGTGGCGATCCAGGGCGGCGCATACGGCCCCGGCGACTGGGGTGCTTCGGCCGAACGGTCTCGCAATCACGACATCGAATGGCGAGATGATCACTGTCCGCCAGTGGTCGAAAGCTCCGTTTTCGCCAGATAGAGCTCCGCCAGCGCGCCATACAGCGGCTTGCGGCAGACCAGGCGGGAAACGCCGTACGCCAGCATGGCCGCCGCCATCAGCGGGACGGTGATGCGCCCGTCGTCGGTCATCTCCATCACGATCACCACGGCCGTCAGCGGCGCCTGCACCACGCCGGAGAAATACGCCACCATGCCCAGCAGCACGACCGCGCTGGCCGGCGCGGCGGGCAGCAGTCCCGCTACGGCGTGGCCTAATCCGGCGCCGACCGAGAGCGAGGGAGCGAAGATGCCGCCGGGAATGCCGCACACATACGACACGATGGACGCGGCGAACTTGAGGACGAAGAAGCTGTCGGACAGCGAGGCCGTGCCGTCCACCAAGCCGCGCGCCTGGGCATAGCCGGTGCCGTAGGTTGCGCCTTGGCTGAGGGTCCCCAGCACGGCGATCGCCAGCCCGCACAGCGCGGCGAAGCCGATCGGGTGGCGTTGCAGCCAGCGCCCCGTGGCGCCAGGCAAGCCGTGCGCGAACCAGAGCAGGACGCGGGCGAAGCAGCCCCCGGCCAGGCCGCCCGAGACGCCGCAGGCGAGCACCGCCACCCAGCCGACCCCCCACGGCAGCACTGCGGAGGCGGCGCCGAAATAGCTGTAGCTGCCGACGCTGGCCGCCGTGGTGACGCCGGCGATGATGACCGCCGTCAGCACCGTGCCCGAGGTCCGCGCCTCGAACGAGTGGCTCAGCTCCTCGATGGCGAACACCACGCCGGCGAGCGGCGTGTTGAACGCGGCGGCCACGCCCGCGGCGCCTCCCCCTAGCACCATGGCGCGGTAGGCGTCCTCGCGAGGCAGGCGCAGCACGCGGCCGATCGCGTGCATGATGGCGGCCGAGACCTGGACCGTCGGCCCCTCCCGCCCGATGGAGGCGCCGCTGGCCAGGCCCAACAGGGTGAGCAGCACCTTGCCGGCGGCGATCCGCAGCGAGAGCGTGGCGTCGACCTTGTCCGCCTGTTGCATCCGGAGCGAGGCGATGACTTGGGGGATCCCGCTGCCCTGGGCGCCGGGGAACACCGTCCGCGTCAGCAGGACGCTGAGCGCCAGGCCCGCGGGCGCGAGCGCGAACGCCAGCCAGGGACGGCCCGCCGTCATCGCGCCGAACAGGCGGCCGGCGCCATCGGCGAGGAAGGCGAACGCCAGGGCGGCGGCGCCGACAACGACCGCGCCGGCCCAGAACGCGGCATGCCGCAGGCCTGGGCTGAGGGTGCGGTGAAGAGAGCCGTTCAGGCGGAAATACGTTCTCATTGTGTTCTTGACGGCTCGCTTGTCTCTCGGCATGGTGGGAACGAACAGACGGGGAACGAAGATGGTTGCAAGCGCTCTTGCCGTTCGCGCCGCGCCGGGTTCCGGCGGGCAGCCCAACATGCCATCCCTGGCCCGGCATGGAAGGGGCGCCACCACCAACCCCGGCGCGCGGTTCGACCATCTGCACGGCGCCGCGTTCGACGACGGCTGGGGCACCCTCGAGGAGGCGTTCGCCGAGCTGCCGCCGCTGCCCACGACGCTGATCAAGGACAATAGCCGCTCGGTCATCAGCTGGAACACCAGCCCGGACGTCGGTTTCGATCGCGCGGTCAACCCGTACCGCGGCTGCGAGCACGGCTGCATCTACTGCTACGCCCGGCCGAGCCACGCCTATCTTGGCTACTCCCCGGGGTTGGATTTCGAGACCAAGATCGTCTTCAAGCCGGACGTCGCCGAGCAGCTGGAGCGCGAACTGCGCAAGCCCGGGTACGTGGCGCGGCCGCTTGCGCTCGGCTCCAACACCGACCCCTACCAGCCGGTCGAGCGCACGCTGAAGCTCACCCGTGCCGTGCTCGAGGTGTTGGAGCGGTTCGGGCACCCGCTGTCGATCGTAACCAAGGGCGCCGGGGTGCTGCGCGACATCGACATCCTGCAGCGTATGGCCAAGCGCGGCCTGGTGCGGGTGTGGCTGTCGGTGACGACGCTGGATGCGGCGCTGGCTCGCAAGATGGAGCCGCGCGCCGCCGCCCCGGCGCGCCGGCTGGCGGCCGTGACGGCGTTGGCGGCGGCGGGCATCCCAGTCGGCGTGCTGGCGGCGCCGATGATTCCCGGGCTGAACGACGCCGAGTTGGAGCGCATCCTGGCCGCGGCGAAGCAGGCTGGCGCCAACGTGGCCAGCTACGTGCTGCTGCGGCTGCCGCTCGAGTTGCGGCAGATGTTCGAGGCATGGCTGGCGCAGCACTTTCCCGACCGCGCCCGGCATGTGCTGAACCTGGTGCGGGAGACGCGCGGCGGGGCATTGAACGACGCCAAGTTCCATAGCCGGTTCGATGGGACGGGCGTGTATGCGGATCTGCTGGCCCGGCGGTTCGCCCGCGCGGCGCGGCAGCATGGGTTGCACGAGCGGGACTCGCTGGACTGCTCGCAATTCGCGCCGCCGCCGGGTGCGGGTGGTTTCGCGGAGGCGCAGTTGTCGCTGTTCTGACGGGTCTGGTCAGACTCGCGGCCTGCCGGGTAAATAGAATGGATGCCATTTGATCCCTCCTGCGCCGCGGACCACCCGCCCGTCATCGGCTGCGACGAGGTGGGCCGCGGCGCATTGTGCGGGCCGGTGGTGGTGGCGGCCGTCTGGTTCGACCCGCGCTGCATCCCCGCCGACCTGCTCGGCAGCCTCGACGACAGCAAGCGCCTGCCGATCAAGGAGCGGGAGCGGCTGTCGGTGATGGTGCTCGCCTGCGCGCGCGTGGCGTTCGCCGCGGCCTCGGCCGCGCATATCGACCGCCACGGCATTCGCAACGTGACGCTGCAGGCGATGCGCCGGGCGATTCAGCGGCTTGCGATCGACGCGCCGGCGCGGATCGACGGGGTGGACGTGCCGCCGGGGCTGCTTGGCGACGCGATGGCCGTGATCAAGGGCGACGCGACCGTGCCGCAGATCGCCGCCGCCTCCGTGGTGGCGAAAGTCTGCCGCGACCGGCTGATGGTCCGGCTCGCGCAACGGCATCCGCATTACGCGTGGGAGACCAACGTCGGGTACGGCACCGCGCGGCATCGCGAGGCGTTGGACCGGCATGGGCCGACGCCGCATCACCGGATGTCATGGGCGCCGTTCGCGCAACTCGAGCTCTCCGAGGTCGCCGCCTAACTTCGCCTCCTGAGGCTGGGGTTTTGCAGGCGGCGCACTATCTCGCAATCATGGCGTATCCTGGTCCACAAACACCCGCCGTCACTACGGGCGGCTCAGCCGGCATAGCGCGGCCGCAACCCGGGGCCAGCCTCGCGCAGCCGATCAAGGACGCGATCGCGGCGCGCGTGGTTGCCTTGTTCAACGACCGCGCCCGTGGCGAACGCCCTGTGCCGCGCCGCGCCGACGGTTTGTTCGGCCCGCAATCCGTGCCGTGGCGTGTGCATGCGGACGTGACGTCCATGATGGTCGGCGGCGTCGCCGGGCTGCTGCTGCAGATGCTGCACCCAGCGGTGCTGGCGGGGGTTTGGGACCACTCCAACTTCCGCGCCGACATGCACGGCCGGCTGCGCCGCACCGCCCGCTTCATCGCACTGACCACCTATGGCGGCCGGGAGGAAGCCGAGGCGGCAATCGCGCGGGTCCGCGGCATCCACGGCAAGGTCACTGGCACGCTGCCGAATGGCCAGCCCTACCTCGCCAACGACCCGGCGTTGCTCGCGTGGGTGCACCTGACGGAGGCGACGAGTTTCCTTGCGGCATGGCGGCGTTACGTCGAGCCCGGGATGCGGTTGGCCGAGCAGGACCGTTATTTCGCAGAGATGGCGCGGGTGGCGGACGCCCTCGGCGCCGATCCGATCCCGCACAGCGTCTCGGAAGCCCGCACCATGATGCAAGCGATGCGGACGAACCTGCTCTGCGACGAGCGGACGCGGGCGGTGGCCAAGCTTGTGTTGAACCAGCGCGCGCCCAGCCCGCTAGCGCAGCCGATGCAGGCGTTGACGCTGCAGGCGGGCGTGGACCTGTTGCCGGACTGGGCGCGGCGGATGCACGGCCTGCCCAACCCGACGCTTGGCCGGCCGCTGGTCCGGGTGGGCACGCTCGGCATCGCCCGCACGCTGCGGTGGGCGTTCGCCTAGCGCGACCGATTTGACGCGGCAACCGGCGCATTGCCAGATTGCACTCTGCAATCAGTAGGGGCGTCATCGTTTGGAAGTCGTCCGCGAACTGCCGCTGGACCAGGTGCTGCTGGGCGACTGCGTGCGCTTGATGGGCATGCTGCCGCCCGCGTCGATCCACTGCGTGTTCGCGGACCCGCCATATAACCTGCAATTGCGGGGGGAGTTGCGGCGTCCGGACGACAGCCTGGTGGACGGGGTGGATGACGACTGGGATCGCTTCACCGACTTCGCCGAATACGACGCCTTCACCCGCAGCTGGCTTGAGGAATGCCGCCGGCTGCTGCGCAAGGACGGGACGATCTGGGTGGTCGGCGCCTATCACAACATCTTCCGCATCGGCGCCATCCTGCAGGATCTGGGTTTCTGGATCCTCAACGACGTGGTCTGGCGCAAGTCGAACCCGATGCCGAACTTCCGCGGTCGTCGCTTCACCAACGCGCACGAAACGCTGATCTGGGCGGCGCGCGGGCGGGACAGCCGCTATAAGTTCAACTACCAGGCCATGAAGTCGCTCAACGACGACCTGCAGATGCGCAGCGATTGGCTGCTGCCGCTGTGCACCGGGCCGGAGCGGCTGCGCAACCAGCACGGCTTGAAGCTGCATCCGACGCAGAAGCCGGAGGCGTTGCTGCACCGGGTGCTGCTGGCGTCCACCGCGCCGGACGACATCGTGCTCGACCCGTTCCTGGGCACGGGGACGACGGCAGCAGTGGCCAAGCGGCTCGGCCGGCACTTCATCGGCATCGAGCGGCACCCGGCCTATGCCGAGGCGGCGATCGGCCGCGTGCGGCGGGAGAAGGTGGTCCCGCTGTCTGGCCTGGCGACGGCCCCGACGCGGCGGGACCTGCCGCGCATCTCGTTCGGCAGCTTCATCGAGACGGGGTTGATGGCGCCGGGGACCGAACTGCGGGACCGCACGCGCCGGGTCGCCGCGACGGTGGGCGCCGATGGCACGATAACCAGCGGCGCCCATAGCGGGTCGATCCACAAGGTGGGCGCAGCCGTGCAGAACGCGCCGTCATGCAACGGCTGGACGTTCTGGCACTTCGAACGCGAGGGCGTCTGGCTGCCGCTGGACGCGCTACGGCAGCATTAGCTTCGTCAGCTCGCCGGGCTGCTTGATCTCGATCTCGGTGAAGGCGATCGGGTGGTCGGACCCATTCATCACGTCGTGCCGCACGCCGGCCGGACGCATGTAGGACTCGCCTTCGTCGAGCGTCGTCTCGCTGACCTGCGTGCCGTTGTGGACGCGCAGGATCCCGGGGGTGAGCATCACGACGAAATAGGGCCAGCCATGCTCGTGCCAGCCGGTGACGGCGCCGGGCTCGAACCGCCAGGTCGTGATGCGCACGGTTGGGTCGTCGCGCTGCAGGGTCGGCACGGCGGGGATGGTGCACTCGAACGCCACTTATGTTTCTCCTTCGCGCAGGCCCCTCACCCAAGCCCTCTCCCGCAAGCGGGAGAGGGCTCGAACGTCACTGGTCGGGGTAGCTGTGCGTCTCGGCGGCGCCGCCGGGGTTGGTCACGGCTCCTAAGTAGGCCGGGCCTACGAGCTGGGCGTATTTCCAGATCGCGCCGCTGTTGTAGTCGGTCCGTCGCGGGACCCAGGCGGCGCGGCGTTCGGCCAGCTCGGCGTCGGACAGCGCCACCTCCATCGTGCCGGCCACCGCGTCCAGCACGATCTTGTCGCCGTTGCGCAGCAGCGCGATCGGGCCGCCCAGCGCCGCCTCCGGGCCGACATGGCCGATGCAAAACCCGCGGGTGGCGCCGGAGAACCTCCCATCGGTGATGAGCGCCACGTGCTCGCCCATGCCCTGGCCGTAGATCGCGCTGGTCGTCGACAGCATCTCCCGCATGCCGGGTCCGCCGCGCGGCCCCTCGTAGCGGATGACGATGACATCGCCGGCCTTGTAGGCGCGGGCCTGCACGGCGGCGAAGGCGTCCTCCTCGCAGTCGAAGCACAGCGCCGTGCCCTCGAAGCGCTGCGTTGCGAGGCCGGCGACCTTCACGATGGCGCCGTCGGGCGCCAGGTTGCCGCGCAGGCCGACCACGCCGCCGGTGAGGGAGATCGGGCGCGACACCGGGTAGACCACGTCCTGGTCGGTGGGGAACACCACGTTGGCCAGGTTCTCCGCCATGGTCTTGCCGGTGACGGTCATGCAGTCGCCGTGCAGCAGGCCGCCGTCGAGCAGCGCCTTCAGGATGACGGGGATGCCGCCGATCTTGTGGATGTCGAAGGCCACGTACTTGCCGCCGGGCTTGAGGTCGGCGATGTACGGGGTGCGGCGGAACACCTCCACCACGTCGTCCATGGTGAACACGATCCCCGCCTCGTGCGCCATCGCGGGCAAGTGGAGCCCGGCGTTGGTGCTGCCGCCGGTCGCTGCGACCGCCACGGCGGCGTTCTCGAACGCCTCGCGGGTGCAGATGTCGCGTGGGCGCAGGCCGCTCTCCAGCAGGTGCATCACGGCGCGGCCGCTCTCCACCGCCCAACGGTCGCGGTCCTCGTAGGGGGCCGGCGCGCCGGCCGAGCCGGGCAGCGCCAGGCCGATCGCCTCGCTGACCATCGCCATGGTGTTGGCGGTGAACTGGCCGCCGCACGCCCCGGCGGACGGGCACGCGACGCATTCCAGCTCGTGCAGCTCCTCGTCCGACATCAGCCCCGCGGCGTGCTGGCCGACCGCCTCGAACACGTCCACCACGGTCACGTCCCGGCCCTTGTAGGTGCCGGGCAGGATGGAGCCGCCATACATGAACACCGACGGCACGTTCAGCCGCAGCATCGCCATCATCATGCCCGGCAGCGACTTGTCGCACCCGGCCAGCCCGACCAGCGCGTCGTAGCAATGGCCGCGGATGGTCAGCTCCACGCTGTCGGCGATGCAGTCGCGCGAGACGAGCGAGGACTTCATGCCCTGGTGGCCCATGGCGATGCCGTCGGTGACGGTGATGGTGGTGAACTCGCGCGGAGTGCCGCCGCCTTCGGACACGCCGCGCTTGACCGATTGGGCCTGCCGCGAGAGCGCGATGTTGCAGGGCGCCGCCTCGTTCCAGCAGGTGGCGACGCCGACGAACGGCGCGTTGATGGCGTCCTCGTCCAGGCCCATCGCGTAGTAGTACGATCGGTGCGGCGCGCGGCCGGGTCCCACGGTCACGTGGCGGGATGGCAGGCGGGACTTGTCCCAGCGTTTCGTCAGCATGCGTGGCTCCCTATTTGGACGGCACCGTATCGCAGCGGCCGGCGCGGTCATAGGCCGGGCGGTGGGCGGCAGTGCCGCATTCCACCAAAGCTCGTCATGCCAGGGCTTGACCCTGGCATCCACGGGGCGCGACGAGCGACGTAGGGCGCGTTGGTGTTTTGGAGCGCGATCTGGACACGTCAGCGCGGTTGGGACGCCGTGGATGCCAGGGTCAAACCCTGGCTTGACGAGATCTAGGCCGCCTTCGCCTGATGCGCGATCCGGTTCAGATTGCCCAACACGTCGCGCGCGGTGCGAATGCGCTCGCCGACCACCATCTCGCGCACGATCGCCAGCTTGTGGTCCGGGCGCAGGCGGATGCCGCCCTTCTGCGCGCCCAGCCAGCCGACCAGCCCACCGGGATTGACGAACGCGTTGCCGCGGAACTGCAGCACCATGCCCTTCGGCCCGGCCTCAACCCGCTCCACCCCCGCCTCGCGGCAGCCGCGCTTCAGCGCCATCACCTGCAGCAGGTTGTCCACCTCCTCCGGCAACGGGCCGAAGCGGTCCACCAGCTCGGCGGCCATCGCCTCGCTCTCGCCGTCGGTCGCCAGGGCGCCGATGCGGCGATACAGACCCAGCCGCACGGGCAGGTCGCGCACGTATGTCTCGGGGATCAGCACGGGGAGGCCGAGCGAGATGTTCGGCGTCCAATCCCGGTCGTCGTGCTTGCGGCGGCCGCGCTCGACGCGCAGCTCGGACACGGCGTCCTCCAGCATCTGCTGGTACAGTTCGATGCCGACCTCGCGGATGTGGCCGCTCTGCTCGTCGCCCAGCAAATTGCCGGCGCCGCGGATATCCAGGTCGTGGCTGGCCAGGGTGAACCCGGCGCCCAGCGTGTCCAGCGTCTGCATCACGTCCAGTCGCTTCTGCGCCGCGGCGGACAGCCGGTGCTGCGGCGGCCAGGTGAGGTAGGCGTAGCCGCGCTGCTTGCCGCGGCCCACCCGGCCGCGCAGCTGATACAGCTGGCCCAGCCCGAACATGTCGGCGCGATAGATGATCAGCGTGTTGACCGCGGGCATGTCCAGCCCGCTCTCCACGATGTTGGTCGACAGCAGGATGTCGTACTTGCCGTCGCCGAACTCGGTCATCACCCGTTCCAGCTCGGTCGGCGCCAGACGGCCATGCGCCTCGATCATCCGCGCCTCCGGCACGATGGCGCGCAGCCGGTCCGCCATGCGGCCTAAATCCTCCACCCGCGGCACCACGCAGAACACCTGGCCGCCGCGGAACCGCTCGCGCTGGATCGCCTCGCGCGCCACCACGCCGTCGAACGGCATGATGAAGGTGCGCACGGCCAGCCGATCCACCGGCGGCGTGGCGATCAGGCTCATCTCCCGCACCCCGGTCAGCGCCAACTGCAGCGTGCGCGGGATGGGCGTGGCGGACAGCGTCAGCACGTGCACGTCCGCCTTCAGCGCCTTCAGCTTCTCCTTGTGGGAGACGCCGAAATGCTGCTCCTCGTCCACCACCAGCAGGCCGAGGTCGCTGAACTCGATCCCCTTGGCCAGCAGCGCGTGGGTGCCGATGACGATGTTCACGCTGCCGTCCGCCAGTCCGCGCTTGACCTCCAGCGCCTCCTTGACGGTGACCATGCGGCTGAGCTGGGCGACGCGCACCGGCAGGCCCTCGAAGCGGCGGGTGAAGGTGCGGTAGTGCTGCCGCGCCAGCAGGGTCGTCGGCACCACGACGGCGACCTGGGCGCCGCTCATGGCCGCGACGAAGGCGGCGCGCAGGGCGACCTCGGTCTTGCCGAAGCCGACATCGCCGCAGATCAGCCGGTCCATCGGGCGGCCGGCCGCCAAATCCTCCAGCACGTCGGCGATGGCGCGGGCCTGGTCCTCGGTCTCGGCGAACGGGAAGCGGGCGCAGAACTCGTCCCACGCGCCTTCCTGCGGCGCCAGGGTGGCGGCGTCGCGCACCCGGCGGGCGGCGGCGGTGCGGATCAGCTCGCCCGCCATGTCGCGGATGCGCTGCTTCATGCGCGCCTTGCGGTTCTGCCACGCTGCGCCGCCGAGCTTGTCGAGCGTGGCGCCGCCCTCCGCGCCGAAGCGGCTCAGCACCTCGATGTTCTCGACGGGGACGAACAGCTTGTCCTCGCCGTCGTACAGCAGGCGCAGGCAGTCATGCGCGGCGCCCGTCACCTGCAGCGTGACCAGGCCGTCGTAACGGCCGATGCCGTGCTCCTGGTGCACCACCAGGTCGCCCTCGGCGATCTCGGTCGCCTCGGCGATGAACTGGTCCGCCCGCTTGCGACGGCGCGCGGGGCGGCTGATGCGCTCGCCCAGCAGGTCCTGCTCGCCGATGACGCCCAGATCGTCGGCGACGAAACCGCGCTCGATCCCCAGGGTGACGATCGCGATGTGGTCGCGCGGCGCCACGCGGACCTTCTGCCAGGTGTCGGCGACGTGGGCGCGCAGGCCGTTCTCGCGCAGCAGGTTGGCCATCCGCTCGCGGGAGCCGCGGGTCCAGGCGGCGATGACGGTGCGGCGGCGGTCGCGGGTCCAGGTTGCGGATTGCTCGCCCAGTTGCTTGAACACGTCGGAGTTGGCGTGCGCGCCGGCCTGGGTGAACAGCGCGCCGGGCCGCCCGCCGGCGTCGATGCCGTCTTGCGCGGCGTCGCGGCCGTATGGGCTGAACTGGAACAGCGGCCCCATGGCGAGCATCTCGTCCCACTCGGCCCGGTCCAGGTACAGGCGACCCGGCGGCAACGGGCGGTAGGGCGTCTCTCCATCCCGCGGCGCGGCTTTGCGCGCGTCGTAGTGGTCGGCGATCATCTCCAGCCGTGCCGCCAGCACGTCGTCGGACAGCGCGTCGAAGCTGACGGCGGCGTCCGGCAGGTAGTCGAGCAGCGTCTCCATCGTGGCGTGGAACAGCGGCGCCCAGTGCTCCATCCCCGGATGGCGGCGACCGTCGGAGATGCTGACGTAGATCGGGTCGTTGGCGGCGGCCGGCTCGAACAGCTCGCGCCAGGCGGCGCGGAAGCGGGTGATGCTGGCCGGGTCGAGCGCGATCTCGGAGACGGGGCGCAGTTCCAGCCGGTCGATGCGATCGTTGGAGCGCTGGGTGGTGGCGTCGAAGCGGCGGATGCTCTCCACCTCCTCGCCGAACAGGTCGAGGCGAACCGGGTCGGGCTCGCCGGCGGGGAAGATATCGACGATGCCGCCGCGCACGGCGTATTCGCCCGGTTCCATGACGGTGTCGGCGCGGCCGTAGCCGTTGGCCTCGAGGAAGCGGGTCAGGTCCGCCGGGGCGATCGCGCCACCGGTGCGCACCGAGAGGCTGGCGCCGCGGAACACCGCGCGGGGCGGCACGCGCTGCACCAGAGCGTTGACGGTGGTGAGCACGATGCGCGGCCGGGTGACGGGTTCCAGCAGGCGGGCCAGACAGGCGATGCGCTCGGACACGATGGCGGGATTGGGCGAGACGCGGTCGTACGGCAGGCAGTCCCAGGCGGGGAAGCGCAACACCTCCACCTCGGGCGCGAAAAAGGCGAGCGCCTCGTGCAGCCGAGCCATGCGGCTGTCGTCGCGGGTGGCGTGCACGATAGCGCCGGCATGTTCGGCCCGGCGGCGCGCGAGCAGCAGCGCGTCGTAGCCCTCGGGGGCGCCGTAGATGGTGACGCCGTTCATGCGCGGATGGCCGCGCGCATGGCGTGCAGCAGGGGGGCGTGCTGGCCGGCTGGGATGGGGATGCGGCCCATCAGCCAGTCGGCGAGGTCCGGGTCGGGCAGGTCCATCAGCGCCTCGACAGCGTCCAATTCGGCGTCGGTGAAGGTGAGCAGGCGCGGGGCGACGTAGCCGCCGATCAGTCGGTCGGTCTCTTGGGTGCCTCGGTGGGTGGCGCGGAACAGGATGCGGCGGCGGCGCGGGTCGGGCTCGGTCATTGCGCGCAGCATATAGCGGCGCAACGCGGCGGTGTCAGCGGGGGTTTAAGCGCACGCATCAAGCTAAGGTGCTGCGCGGAGACGCGAACATGAGGACCCTGATCACGATCGACCTGGCGGAACGAGTAATCGTCCACGCTGCGCGCTGGCGAACCGGCGCTCCGGCAAGCCGGTGTCCGCGTCTGTCGCTGTTCGGCTTCATCGCACGCGGCATGCCTAAGCCGGTTTGGACGTGACCATCATCTGAAACACGGCAAGGACGCGACTGCCGGACCTCGCGACCGCTGCGAGGGATGCGCTGGCCCCGCTTGCCTCCGTAACGCACGCCCCTCGCGTCAGGCCTCCTTCGCATCGTGCTTGGCTGCACGCGCCGCTTCCTCGCCCGCCAGTTCGGCCTTGTGTTCCGCCACTTCTTCCGCGTGATGCCGGTACAGGTCCGCCGCCTGGGTCGCGTGGCGATTGGCGACGGTGTCGATTTCCGCGGCGGAGATCCCCAGGCTCTCCGCTTTGGCGAAATTGCCCGACAGGCACTGCTTGGCCGCGTCGTGATGCATTTTGGCCGCGGTCTCCAGCAGGTGGGCCGCCTCCTCGTGGTGTTTCGCGGCGTCGGCCTTGATATCGTCCATGGTTGTCTTCCTGTTGCTCGCGTCGCCGGAAAATCAGCCTCACGGCGTGGCGCGCCGCATATAGCTGCGCCCGGCGGCCATGTCTGCAGGGTAAGGTCACCGGGCGAGACCAGCGTGAAGGAGACCCGTCCTGCCCGTCGTCGCAACGTCCATCGTCGTCGTCTGGGCGGTCATCATCGGGGCCGCCTACCTCGCCCGCTACGGGCTTCGTCTCGGCCGCCTGCCGTCCGCTTGGGTGGTGGCGGCAGCTTACCTCGTGCTCGGCGGCCTCGTGGTGTCCTGGTTCGGCTGGACCAGGCCGGGCCTTCTCGGCGTCGCCGGCATGCTGGTCCCGTTGCTGGCCGGGTGGGGTCTGACGGCCTTTGGACCGCGACCGCGCTAAGCCGGACGGCTCGGCGGCTTGCCAACCCCGGGCGGGCCTACGCGGCGTGGCTCGCCGACGGCGCGGCTAGAGCGCGGGCGAACACGGCCGGGTCGACGTTGCCGCCGCTGATCACGACGCCGACCACCTGCCCCGGCGCCGCGTAACGCCCGGACAGCAGCGCCGCCAGGGCGACGGCGCCGCCCGGCTCCACCACGATCTTGAGGTGGATGAAGGCGAACGCCATCGCCGCCAGCACGTCGATGTCCGACACGGCGACGGCGCCGGCCAGGCGGGGCTGGTTCACGGCGAAGGTCAGCTCCCCCGGGGTTGGCGCCAGCAGCGCGTCGCACAGCATCGAGCCGCCGGGCGCGTTGGTCACGCGGTGGCCGGCGGCCAGCGAGCGCCCCGTGTCGTCCCAACCGGCCGGCTCCACCGCGATCACCTTGGTTGCGGGCGAGGCGCCTTCCATGGCCAGCGCGCTGCCGCCGACCAAGCCGCCGCCGCCGGTGCAGACCAGCAACGCGTCCATCGCCAGCCCGGCCGCGGCGGCGTCCTGGGCGAGTTCCAGCGCCGCGGTGCCCTGCCCGGCAATAACGTCCGGATGCTCGTACGGCGGCACCACCACGGCGCCGGTGTTGGCGGCGAAGGCGGCCGAGAGGGCCTCGCGATCTTCGGTGAGGCGGTCGTAGCGGATCACCTCGGCGCCCCAGCGCAAGGTGCTCTCGACCTTGATGGCGGGGGCGTCGCCGGGCATGAACACGGTCGCGCGCACGCCAAGCCCGGCGGCGGCGCACGCGACCGCCTGGCCGTGGTTGCCCGACGAGTGCGTCACCAGCCCGGCGGCGCGCTGCGCATCCGAAAGCTTCAGCGTGGCGTTGGTGGCGCCGCGCAACTTGAACGAGCCGGTGCGCTGCAGCGGCTCCGGCTTAACCAGCACGGTGCTGCCGGTGCGTGAATCCAGCAGCGCGTTGCGCAGCATGGGCGTGCGCACCACCCGGCCGGCCAGGCGGTCGGCGGCGGCAAGGACATCGTCGTGGGTTGGCAGGCGCATCGCGGCTCCTCAGCGTGTGGGCAGTTGCACCATGTCCTGCCGGGCGGTTACGCGGAAGAGGTCGTACTGCTCCGCGACCACCCCGTCACGGCTGCGGGTGGCCGTGCCGGCCGGGGTGATGGACGTCCACGGCGCCGGGTCGGGGGGCCCGGCGCGGCGGCGGCTGCGCACCAGCAGGCCCTCGCGCCCGGCGACGGCGGCCTGGGGCAAGGTGAACAGCGTCCAGCGCGGCTCGGCGCCGACGACCGGGCCAGGCAGGTCGTGCGCGAGCATTGCGGCCGTGCCGTAGTTGTCGGCGGCGATGAAGGTCGCGTCGCGCGCCGCCACGTCGCGCGCCAGCCCGTCCCAGCCGCCGAGGCGGATCAGCGTCGGGTCCCATCGGCGCGGCAGCGGCAGGATGGCGGTGGCCGCTTGCAGGTAGACGATGCCGGTGATGGCGAAGCCCAAAGCCGCCGCCGGTCGCCAGAACCGCGGGGCGTAGACGGCGGCGGCGATGCAGGCGGCGGGGAACAGGATGGCCGGCCAGTTCGCCTGCACCCGGTCGCCTAGCGCGTGCTGCAGGAACACGGCCGCGCCGGGGACGCTCAGCGCGGCCAGCAGCGCCGGCGCGGGCTGCCGCCAGCGTCGCGCCGCCGCCCAGATGCCGGCTGCGCACAATGCCGCCACCAACGGCGTGCCAAGCCCGAGCTGGCTGCCCAACAGCTCGGCAACGTGCGCCATAGCCTCGGCCGGCCGCCAATCGCCGGTGCGGCCGCCCTGCTTGGCGAAGCTGGCCCAGCCGTGGGCGGCGTTCCACAACAGCACGGGGGCGAAGCAAAGGCCCGCCAGCGCGCCCCCCGCCCAGGGCCACAGGGTGCGCAGCCAGCGTCGGCCCTCGGGCACGCCCACCAGCCAGAGCGCGATGCCGAGACCCAGCAGCGCGGCGGTATACTTGCTGTCCAGCGCGCACCCGGCCAGCACGCCGACCGCCAGCCACCAGGCGGGCCGGCCGGTCGCGCGCAGCCGGGCCAGCGCCCACAGCGCGGCGGTCCAGAACAGCAGCAGCGGCGTGTCCGGCGTCATCGTGACGGCGCCGGCTCCCAGCAACAACGTCGCGTTCAGCAGAGCTGCGGCCGGCATGCCCAGGCGGCGGCCGGGAAACAGATCCTCCGCCGCCCGCGCCAGCAGCACGGAGCCGAGCGCCGCGGCGAACGGCGCCAGCAGGCGGATGCCGAACGTCCCCTGCCCGGCCAGCGACGTCCCGGCCCGGATCCACAGCGCCACCATCGGCGGGTGGTCCAGGTAGCCGGGCGCCAGCGCGCGCGACCACACCCAATAGTATGCCTCGTCCGCGGATAGCGGCGCGGCGCCAGCCACCAGCAGGCGCAGCGCCGTCAGCGCGGCCAGGGCGGCTAGCGCGCGCGCCAAACCAGGGTCGCCGATACCGCGTAGTTCCACACCAGACCGATCGCGGCGCCCGCCAGCCCGGCCGGGGTCCAGCCGGCGTGGTCGGAGTACAGCACGCGGGCGATGCCGATGTTGGCGTAGGCGCCCAGGCCGCAGCCGATCAGGAACAGCAGCAGCCCGCGCAGCAGCGCCGGGCCGCGCAGCCGCACGTCGCGGTAGGTGATCGCGTTGTTGAGCTGGAAGTTGGCCACCATGGCCACCAGCGTCGCAGTCGCCTGCGCGGCCTCGAACGACGCGCCCGTCCCGCGCGCCGCGGTCAGCACGGCGAGATGCACCGCCAGCCCGACCGCCCCCACCAACGCGAACGACACGAAGCGCAGCGGCAGCACCCCGCGCGTGGCCTTGTCCAGCAGCAACGCGGCGAACTGGGCCAGCACCAGCACGTCCAGCTTGCTGCGCCCGGCGACGCGCGGGTGGAACCGGCACGCGACCTCCACCACGCGCAGCGGCGCCGGCGCGGACAGCACCAGGTCGAGCAGCACCTTGAACCCCTGCGCGGTCAGGCGCGGCGCCACTTGCTCGAACAGCGTGCGGCGCAGCAGGAAGAAGCCGCTCATCGGGTCCGCCAGCGCCACGGGCAGCGCGCGCTGCGCCAGCCGGGTGCCCGCCGCCGTGAGCCGCCGCCGCCACGCGCCCGCCAGGCCGGCCGAGTCGCCGCCGGGCGCCAACCGGCTGCCGACCGCGACGTCCGCCCCGGCGCGCACCGCCGCCAGCAGGTCCGGCAGCCGCGCCTCGTCGTGCTGCAGGTCGCCGTCGATCACCGCGACGAAGGCGGCCGAGGACGACAGCGCGCCCTCCACCACCGCGGACGACAGCCCGCGCCGGCCAATACGGCGGATGCAGCGGATGCGCGGGTCGGCGGCGGCCAGGGCGCGCGCTTCCTCGGCGGTGCCGTCGGGGCTGTCGTCGTCCACGAACACCGCTTCCCACGCGATGCCGGCCAGCGCCGCGTCGAGCCGGGCGGCCAGCGGACGGACGTTCGCGCGTTCGTTGTAGCAGGGAACGATGACTGACAGCTCCGGAACGGGCATGGCGGTCTGGTCCGCCGCGCAGGGCGGCGCGTCAACCCCGCGAGGTGTCCTGTTCGCATCGGGAATAAAGCGACGGGCCGGCCGGTCTTCATAGCGGACCAATCCGGAGGCGCCCGAATGACCGACGCGAGCGACCATCCCGACCGACGCCGCGTGCTCGAATGCATGGTGTGGGCCGGCGCCGGGGTGCTGTGGACCCTGGCCGGCGGCGTCCCCCGCTCCCGGCTGATCGGCAGCGCCGCAGCGGCCGAGACGGGCAAGGAACTGAGCTTCATCCAGATCAGCGACAGCCATATCGGCTTCAGCAACGCGCCGAACACCGACGTCGCCGGCACCCTGCAGGAGGCGATCACGCTGGTGAAGGCGCAGAAGGGCTCGGCGGCGTTGATGCTGCACACCGGCGACGTCAGCCAGCTATCCAAGCCGGCGCAGTTCGACAGCGCGGAGCAGATCGTCCGCGGCGCCGGGCTCGACACCCGCTACGTGCCCGGCGAGCACGACGTTCTGGTGGACGACGGCAAGGCGTTCTTCGAGCGCTTCACCCCCGGCGCCGCTGAAGGCTGGTGCAGCTGGGACCAGGAAGGCGCGCATTTCGTCGCGCTCAACAACGTCCAGGGGCTCAAGGCCGGGGGCCTCGGCAACCTCGGCGCCGAGCAGCTCGCGTGGCTGGAAAAGGACCTGGACCGCCAGCCGGCAAGCCAGCCGATCATTGTGTTCGCGCACATCCCGCTATGGACGGTGAGCGCGGATTGGGGTTGGGGCACCGACGACGGCGCGCAGGCAATGGGCTACCTGCGCCGCTTCGGCTCGGTGACGGTGCTGAACGGTCACATTCACCAGGTGATGCAGAAGGTGGAGGGCACGATCGCGTTCCACACCGCGGCATCCACCGCCTTCCCGCAACCGGCGCCGGGCGCGGCGCCCTCGCCAGGGCCGATCTAGGACCTGCCCGCCGGCCGGCTGCGCGCCATGCTCGGAGTGCGACAGGTCATGCGCGTGCAGGGCAAGTCCGCCCTCGCCGTCATCGACACGCCGCTCGGCGAATGATGCGCCATCGCGTATTGCTGGTTGGGACCGCCTTGCTGCCGCTGCTCGCCCGGGCGGCGGCTGTTGAGACCGTGCATCCGGCCGAGATGACCGCCGCCATCGACAACTTCACGTTCTCGCCCGCCGAGCTGAAAGTGGCGGCCGGCACGCGCGTGACCTGGACCAACCGAGACGACATCCCGCACACCGTCACCGACGCCGTCGAGCCGCGCAGTTTCCGCTCGCCGCCGCTGGACAAGGGCGACAGCTTCACGTTCACCTTCGCCAAACCGGGTGCATACGCCTACTTCTGCTCGCTGCACCCGCACATGCAGGGCACGGTGGTCGTGCAGTGACGGCGTAGGATGGAATGGCCCAGGCTGGACCGAGTTTCGAGCAGGTCGTGCTGCCGCACTTGGACGCGGCGCATAACCTGGCGCGCTGGCTAGTGTCCGATCCGGCGCTCGCGCAGGACGTGACGCAGGACGCGGCGCTGCGGGCGCTCGGCTACTTCGCGTCCTACTCCGGCGGCGATGCGCGGGCCTGGCTGCTGCGGATCGTCCGCAACACCGCCTACGGTGCGATGGCGGCCCGGCGGGACATGCCGGCGAGCCTGGATGCAGCGAGCGAGGGCGCCGCGGAGGGGCTCGCGATGCAGGTGGTCGACCCGGCGGATGATCCGGAGGCGGCCCTGTCCCGCCGCCAGGCCCGTGCCCAACTGAACAGCGCGCTGGCCGCCTTGCCGGTCGAATTAAGGGAGTGCGTGGTGCTGCGTGAGCTGGAGCAGTTGAGCTACAAGCAGATCGCCACCATCACCGGCGCGCCGATCGGGACGGTGATGTCGCGCCTGTGGCGAGGCCGCCGCGCGTTGGCGGGCGCGGTGGCGCCATGACGGAACCCTGCGGCGAGATGCAGCTGTTGGTGCAGGCCGATGTGGATGGCGAGCTGACCGCGGCCGAGGCTGCGAGGGTGGCCGCGCATGTCGAGTCGTGCCCGGCCTGCGCCGCCTTGCAGGCCGAACTGCTGGCGCTTTCCGAGGGACTGCGCGCGGCGCCCTATCATCGCGCGCCGGAGCTGTTGCGCGCCCGCATCGCCGCCGCCTCGCGATCGGCGCCGCCCGCCCGCCGGCTTACCTGGCGCCGGACGGCCCCGTTCAGCGGGTTCGCCCTGGCCGCCTGCCTGGCGCTGGCGCTGGTGTTGCCGCGGCGCGAGGGCCTGCCGGGGGAACTGGTGGCGGACCACATCCGCGCGCTGCAGCCGGGTCACCTGACGGATGTGGTGTCCACCGACCAGCATACGGTGAAGCCGTGGTTCGACGGACGGCTGGATTACTCGCCGCCGGTGAAGAACCTCGCCGCCGAGCGCTTCCCCCTGCTGGGGGGCCGGCTCGACTACCTTGCCGGACGAGAAGTGGCGGTGCTGGCGTATGGTCGCGACAAGCACGTGATCGACCTTTACGTTTGGCCCGATCGCGGCGCCGAGCAGCTCGGCGATGGCGCCGTCAATGGTTACAACATCCGGTCGTGGCGGCAGGATGGGATGGTGTTCCACGCCGTGTCCGACCTTAACGGCGGCGAACTGGGCGACTTCGTGAGGCTCTGGCGCCGTCCCTGACGGTTGCCGGCGGTGGTTGACGCCCGGCCGGAACCGCCGACAGGATGGCGCCCATCTTTTCAGGACGCGCATGAGCGATACCGACGGCCTGCCCCCGCCGCAGCGGCGGCTGGTGATGGCGTGCGCCCTGTTGGGGGTGGTCCTCGCATCGCTGGACAGCGCGATCGCCAACATCGCGCTCCCCACCATCGCGCGCGACCTGGCGGCCAGCGACGCGGCGACCGTCTGGGTGGTGAACAGCTACCAGGTCGCGGTGGCGATCTGCCTGTTGCCGGCGGCCTCGCTCGGGGAGACCATCGGGCTCAAGCGCGTGTACGCGTTCGGGCTGGCCCTGTTCACCGCGGCCTCGCTGGCGTGCGCGCTGTCGCCGAACCTGGCCACCCTGGTGGGCGCGCGGCTGGTCCAGGGCATCGGCGGCGCCTGCATGGCCGCGCTGGGCGGCGCGTTGATCCGGGCGATCTACCCGCGGCGGCTGCTGGGCTCCGGTTTCGCCCTGATCGCGCTGGCGGTGGCGATCGCTGCGGCGATCGGGCCGAGCGTGGCGGCGCTGATCCTGTCGGTGGCGAGCTGGCCATGGCTGTTCCTGGTCAACGTGCCGGTCGGCCTGGTCGCCGTGCCGCTGTTCCTGGCGGTGTCGCCGCCGGGCGAACGGCGCGCCCGGCCGCTCGACCTGCCCGGCGCCGCGATCAACGCCGCGGCGTTCGGGTTGCTGGTGGTTGGCGTGGACGGGTTGGGCGGGGAGCATCGCGCGCTGGCCGCGGGCGAGGTGGTCGCCGGGCTCGCCTGCTTCGGCCTGCTGGTGTGGCAGCAGAGGCGCAGCACGGCGCCGCTGCTGCCGCTCGACCTGTTGCGGATCCCGCTGTTCGCGCTGTCCGGCGGCGCCTCGATGTGCGCCTACGCCGCGCAGATCCTGGCCTACGTGTCGCTGCCGTTCCTGTTCCAGACGACGATGCACCGCTCGGCGGTGGCGACGGGGTTGCTGGTGACGCCCTGGCCGCTGCTGGTCGCGGTGGCGGCGCCTGTGGCCGGGCGGTTGTCCGCGCGCTACCCGGCCGCGGTCCTGGGCAGCATCGGTCTGACGATGCTGGCGAGCGGCCTGGCCCTGCTGGCCCTGCTGCCGGCGGCGCCTGCGGATTGGGACATCGCGTGGCGCATGGGCGTGTGCGGGATTGGTTTCGGGTTCTATCAGACGCCCAACAACCTCGCGATGATGACGGCCGGGCCGCCAGACCGGACGGGCGCCGCCAGCGGCATGGTGGCGGTGGCGCGCACGGTCGGCTGGTCGCTCGGCTCTGCGCTGGTGGCGCTGATCTTCGAGGTGCGCGGGGCGGGCGGCGCGGTGGGCTGCTTGGTGGCGGGCGCGGTGATCGCGGGCGGGGGCGCCGTGGTCAGCGTTTCCCGGCGGTTGGCGTAGCGACCCTGAACACCTCACAATCGCGGCATTCTATTACGATACCAATCCAAATGGACGATGCGCGCGGCGGTGGCGGCGTCCACCATTCCGCCTGCCGCTGACGGATCGGCCGCAGCTGGCAGATGGAGCGAATCGACAATGCTCTGGTCCTTCTGCGTCCTGCTCGCATGCCAAGCCGCCGGGGAGGCGATCCACGCTGCAACCGGCGTTCCAGTGCCCGGTACGATCCTTGGCATCGCCCTGCTGGTGAGCGTGCTCGCCTGCCGCAGCGGGCAGCGGGCGCAGGCGGTGTTGCCGGCGGCCGATGCGCTGCTGCCCTACCTGAGCCTTATGTTTGTTCCGCCCGGCGTTGTCGCGGTGCTGCGTCTGCGCGATGTGCCGCAGGCTTGGCTGCCGATCGCGGCGGCAATCGTCGTGTCGTCGGTCGTAACGCTCTGCGTCGCCGGGCGCCTGGCGCAAGCACTGCTGAACGGCAGCGCCCGCCGAGTCCCGGCGGCGCCGGCGCTCGAGCCGAGCGAGTCCCCTTGACGCTGCTCGAGCTGGCGCCAGCGATCGCCGCGCTGAAGCCGGGCGCCCCGCTGCTGGGCACCTTGCTTGCTTTCGAGGCCGGAATGCGCCTGCAGCGCCGACTTGGGGGCGCCGCCTTCGCCAATCCGGTGCTGATCGCCGTCGCGCTGGTCGCGTCCGCGACGGCCGCGCTGGGAGGCGCGTCGGCGGATTACCTCGCGGGCGTTCAGCCGCTGCCGCTGTTCCTCGGGCCGGCGACGATCGCGCTCGCGATGCCGCTATACCGCAGTCTGCCGCAGATACGCGTCGTCTTCCTGCCTGTGGTCGTCACGATCGCCTTCGGCGCCGCGCTCGCTGTCGGCACGGCGCTCGCCGTGGCCAGCCTGCTGGGCGCGCCGGACTTCGTCGTGCGGGCCATGGCGACCAAGACGGTGACGGCGGCCGTGGCGATCGCGGTCGCCCCGCAGATTGGCAGCGCCCCCTCGCTGGCCGCCGGCATCGCCGTGTTGACCGGCATCATCGGCGCGATGCTGTGCACGAGCGTGCTGGACTTGACCGGAGTGCGCGACCAACGGGCCCGCGGCCTGGCGACCGGCATTGCGGCGCACGGCATCGGCACCGCCCGCATGCTGGCGCTGGACCCTGCGGCGGGCGCGTTCTCGGGGCTTGCGATGAGCCTTACCGGACTGGCGGGCGGGATCGTGCTGCCGCTGCTTTTCAGCGGCTGGGCGAGGTAGCGGATTCAACTCTAGTCGACCCCTTTTTACCCGTCATGCCAGGGCTTGACCCTGGCATCCACGCGGCGCCGCAGATGACCCGACGCCGCGCTGGTGAGCGGAACGCGACCCGAATGGGCTAGCGGGCTGGGATGCCGCGGATACCAGGGTCAAGCCCCGGCATGATGGTGGTGGGACCACTTTGTCACGGATCTAGACCGGCACCCCCGCTGCGTCGTGGCTGGTGCGAATGGTTTGCAGGGTCTGCACCCGGCTGACCGAGTCGGCGCCGGTGAGCGCCTGGGTCAGGCGGTTCTCGTGGGCGGTGTCGCGTGCCACCAGGCGCAGCAGGAAGTCGCCGCCGCCGCGGATCATGTGGCACTCGCGCACCTCGGGCCACTTGCCGACCATGCGCTCGAAGGCGGACAGCACCGTCTCCTTCTGGCTGTCCAGCCCGACGATGGCGAAAAACTCGATCGGCCAGCCGAGCAGCGCCCGATCGGTGTCGGCGCGATAGCCGCGGATGACCCCCGCCTCCTCGAGCCGGCGCACCCGTCGCAGGCAGGGCGGCGCGGAGATGTCGACGCGCCGGGCCAGCTCCACGTTGGTCATGCGGCCGTCCTCCTGCAGCTCCGCCAAGATGCGGCGGTCGATCGTGTCCAGATCGGGAATGTCGGCCGGAGTGAGCTTCATGAGCGAGACGGACGTTTCCATTATTGCGCGAACCTGTTGCGCGAAACAATATTCCACATCGCGCGCCCGGCAAGCCCTAGTTGCGCAAGGCTGCCTCTCACCCCGCTTGCGCCGGGCGCCTCGGGCCGCGATATCGTGCGGCGTTGGGAGCATCGTCATGCCAGAGACCATCCACAGCCGCGTCCTGATCCTCGGTGGCGGGCCGGCCGGCTACACCGCCGCCATCTACGCCGCCCGCGCCGGCCTGGAGCCGCTGTTGGTGAAGGGCATGCAGCCCGGCGGCCAATTGACCATCACCACCGAGGTGGAGAACTACCCCGGGTTCGCCGAGGCGGTGCAGGGCCCGTGGCTGATGGACCAGATGACCGCCCAGGCGGAGCATGTCGGCGCGCGCCTGGTGGACGACGTGATCACCGCGCTCGACCTGTCCGCCCGTCCGTTCGCGGCGACCGGCGATGGCGGCGTGCGCTACACCGCCGACACTCTGGTGCTGGCCACGGGGGCGCAGGCGCGCTGGTTGGGCCTGCCGTCGGAGAAGGCGTTCGCCGGCGCCGGGGTGTCGGCCTGCGCGACCTGCGACGGCTTCTTCTTCCGCGGCAAGGACGTGGCGGTGATCGGCGGCGGCAACACCGCGGTGGAGGAGGCGCTCTACCTCACCCACCACGCCGCCAGCGTCACCGTGATCCATCGCCGCGACAGCTTCCGGGCGGAGCGCATCCTGCAGGACCGGCTGTTCGCCAACCCGA
>CAXTBW010000018.1:0-55737 GCA_964242925.1 uncultured Acetobacteraceae bacterium | reverse complement strand
CTATTACGACGAGCCCGGCCGCGGCACGATGGCGCGCGACGGCGGCGGCGTGCTGCTCACCCAGGCGATTCACACGCTGGACCTGTTCCGCTCGCTCGTCGGCGTGCAGTCCGTCGTTGCGGCGCAGACCGCCACCACGGGCCTCCACCGCATGGAGACGGAGGACTACGCGGCCGCCCTGGTCCGGCTCGGCAACGGCGCGCCCGGGACCATCATGGCGACCACCGCCGCCTATCCCGGGTTCCCCGAGCGGATCGAGCTGTTCGGCGCGCGCGGCTCCGCCAGCCTGATCGGCGGCGCGTTGCGGCTATCCTGGCTTGCCGGCGGCGAGGAGAGGCTGGAAGCGGAGGGCGGCACCGGCGGCGGCGCCAACATCATGGACTTCCCGCACGACGCCCACCGCGCGGTGCTGGCCGATTTCATCGATGCGATCCAGGAAGATCGCGACCCCGCCATTACCGGTGAGGAAGCGCTCGCCAGCCAGCGCCTGGTCGACGCGATCCTGGCGCACACCCAACCAATTCGTCATGCCCGGGCTTGACCCGGGCACCCACGGCGTCCGAGCCGCGCCGACCCATTCGTTGGCGTCAGTGCCGTCAACCTCCGACCAGCCAATACGTTGCCGCGGCGCGGGTGGCCGGGTCACGCCCGGCCATGACGGAATGCGGGGCTAACCCCAGAGCGACGCGCCGGCCAGCGCCAGGAACACGATGGCGGCAACCTGCCAGGCGGAAAGCGCGAAGCCGTGCTCGCGCCACGCCGGGTCATCCGCCTCGAAGCGGGTGCGGCTCTCGGCCAAACGGTCCAGGCGCTTGCTCACGATCTCTCTCCCGCGGGGCGCCATATGGCGCGGCGCACGTCGACTTGCCCGGGCATCAGCCGGAGCCGGGCGAAGCTGTCGGCGATGGCCTGCTGTTGCGCTACGATGACGTCGTCCATTGGCTGCACGGCGTACACGCCACGGGGCGCCGCCACGCGCTGCGCCGCCAAGGGCACGCCGGTCACCTCCGCCATCAGGCCGGCCAACGCGTCGGGGTTGCTGCGCGCCCAGGCGGCGGCCCCGTTGATCGCGTCGAGCATCACGCGGACTTGGTCGGGCGCGGCGTCGGCCCATGCCCGGCGCGCCAGGAAGAAGCTGTTGCTCGGCGCCACGTCGGTCGCCTCGACCAGGACCCGCGTCGTCGGTTCGGCCTCGGCGATCGCCAGGAACGGGTCCCAGATCGCCCAGGCGTCCACCGTGCCGCTGCGGAACGCGGCCAGCGCGTCGGGCGGTTGCAGCAGGACGGACCGGATGTCGGCGGGGGTAAGATCGGCGCGTTCCAGCGCCTTCACGACCACGTTGTGGGCGCTCGAGCCACGGGTGTAGGCGACGCGACGGCCGCGCAGATCGGCCAGCGTGTGGACGGGGCCGTCGCGCTGCACGACGATGGCCTGGTTCTCGCCGCGGACCGGCTGGGCGCCGACGTAGACGAAATCCACCCCCGCGGCCTGCGCGAAGATCGGCGGCGTGTCGCCGGTGGCGGCGAAATCGATGGCGCCGGCATTGAGCGCCTCCATAATGGCCGGGCCGGACGGGAACTCGGCCCAGCTCACCGCCACGCCGCGCGGCGCCAACGTCGCCTCCAGCGTGGCCTGGCGCCGGAGGATCACCAGCGAACCGTTCTTCTGGTAGCCGATGCGCAACGCCGTCCCAGCCCGGGCAGCCAGCGGCAGCATCGCCACTCCCGCCAGCACCGTCCGGCGGGAAACCCTCACGACGCGCGCCCGGCGGAGAAGCCCTCGACCGTGGTCATGAACGATCCGCCGCCAGTCAGCAGGCTGGGGCCGCCGACATTCTCGGCGGACTGGACGCCCAGCAACGGGAACAGCAGCTCCGCCACCCGGTAGGCCTCGTCGAGATGCGGGTAGCCGGACGCGATGAGCGTGTCGATGCCCAGCGCCTGGTATTCGCGGATCCGCGCGGCCACCGTCTCCGGGTCGCCGACCAGCGCAGTGCCGGCGCCGCCGCGCACCAGGCCGACGCCGGCCCACAAATTGGGTGCGACCTCCAGCCGCTCGCGGGAGCCGCCATGCAGCGCCAGCATGCGGCGCTGGCCCTCGCTGTCGCTCTCCGCGGCGAGCTTGCGCTGCGCGGTGGCGATGGTGTCGTCGGACAGATGCGCGATGAGTCGGCGCGCCGCGTCCCATGCCTCGCCCTCGGTCTCCCGCACGATCAAATGGAGGCGGATGCCGTAGCGCAGGGTGCGCCCGTGCGCGGCGGCGCGGCGGCGCACGTCGGCGATCTTCTCGCCCACCGCGGCCGGCGGCTCGCCCCAGGTCAGGTAGGCGTCCGCCTGCGCCGCGGCCAGCGCATGGCCGGCCGGGGACGAGCCGCCGAAATACAGCGGCGGGTGCGGCGTCTGCACCGGCGGGAAGTTCAGCTTGCCGCCCTTGGACGACAGGTAGGCGCCCTCGTGCTGCACCGTCTCGCCGGCCATCAGGCCGCGCCAGATCGTCAGGAAGTCAGCCGCGTGGGCGTAGCGCTCGTCATGGCCGAGCGTGATCCCGTCGCCCGCCAGATCCTTCGGGTTGCCGCCGCACACCACGTTGACCATCAGCCGGCCGTTGGACATGCGGTCGAACGCCGCCGCCTGCCGCGCCGCCTCGCCGGGCGACACCTGACCCGGCCGCACCGCGACCAGGAAGCGCAGCCGCTCGGTGAACGGCGCGATGCTGGCGGCGGTCACCAGCGCGTCCTCGCAGCCATTGCCGGTCGGCAGCAGCACGCCCGTGTAGCCCAACTGGTCCGCCGCCTGCGCGACCTGGCGCAGATACCGGTTGTCCGCCGCGCGCCGGCCGATGTCGGAGCCGAGGTAACGCCCGTCCCCGCCGGTCGGCAGGAACCACATCACGTCCAGCGGCGGCTGTTGAGCGATTCCGGTGTCCATGATCCGCTTCCCTCAGTCCGCCGCCATGCGCGCGTCCGGCAGCATGGCGAGCAGCCCCTGCTGGCCGATCCGGGTGCAGTAATCGCCAAAGCTCTCGCTGCCCTGGCGGGTCTTGGCCCATGCCTCGATGATCGGCTCCAGCGTCGCCCCGATCGCCTCCATCGGCACGCGCTCGAGCAGCTTGAACGACAGGCGCGTGCCCTCGAAGTCGCCCCCGACGAACACCGCGTACTGGCCCGGCACGCGTCCCACCAACCCGAGGTCCCCGGTGTAGGACCGCACGCAGCCGTTCGGGCAGCCGGTGATGCGCAGGCTGATGCGCTCGCCCTCCATGCCGTGGCGACGCAGCGCCTGCTCGACATCTGCCACGATCGGCAGGCGCACGCGCTCCGCTTCGGTCAGCGCCAGGCCGCAGGTGGGCAGCGCGGTGCATGCCAGCGCCCAACGCGACAGCGGCGTGAGCGACTCCGTCGTGGCCACGCCGAGCCGGCTGAGCAGGGCATCGATGCCCTCGCGGTAGGCGGGCAGCAGGTTGGTCAGCAGCACGTCCTGCTGCGGGGTGAACACGGGCGCCGCGCCGTAGCGCTCCACAATCTCCCGCAACGCGGCGCGCACCGGGCCGGCAATGCGGCCGGCATTGACCGGGATGCCCAGCCACAGCCGCCCATCGCCCTGCTCGTTCCAGCCCAGCAGTTCCGGCACCTCGAGCGGCGGCATCGCGCGGACGGGCTGCAGCGCTAGGCCATACGTGGTGGTCAACTGCTCGCGCACCCAGTCCAGGCCGTTGTCGTCGACCACGTATTTCAGCCGGGCGCGGCGCCGGTTGGTGCGGTCGCCGTGGTCGCGCTGCAGCGAGATGACGGCGAGCGTCGCCTCCCACAGCTGGTCCGGGCCGACGAAGCCGACCGCGCTGGCGATCCGCGGGTAGGTGCGGGGGTTGTTGTGCGTCATCCCCTGGCCGCCGCCCACATGCACTTGGTAGCCGAGCAGCGCGTCGCCCTCGAACAGCGCGACGAAGCCGAGGTCGTTGGCGAGCACGTCGACGGTGTTGTCCGCCGAGTGGATCAAGGCGATCTTGAACTTCCGCGGAAGATAGGTGGCGCCGTAGACCGGCTCCTCCACCACTTCGGCCTTGGCCTCCTCGTCGAGGAAAATCTCGTAGTAGCCGCGGCTCTTTGGCAGCAGGCGCTCGGACAGCATGGTCGCATCCGCCTGCAGCCGGGCGTGGATGGCGTCGCGGCGGGGCGCGGGCGAGGTCATCACGTTGCGCGTCACGTCGCCGCAGGCCGCGTAGGTTGTCATCAGCGCGTGGTTGACCGCCGCGATCTCCGTCTTCAGGTCTCCCAGCACCGTTCCGTGGAACTGGATGCCCTGGCGCGACGTGATCTTAAGCGTGCCGTTCGCATACCGGCCGGCGATGTCGTCGAGCGCAAGATACTGCGCCCCGGTCATCACGCCGCCGGGCGCGCGGACGCGGACCATGAACTGCCATTCCTTATCGAGCCCGGCCTGCTTGCGTGGCGTGGCGGTGTCGCGGTCGTATTGCTCGTAGGTGCCGTGGAACTTGAGCAGGTTGTAGGCCGCCTCCGACACCCCGCCGCGGGCAGCGCCCTGCAGCTCCTCGGCCACGGTTCCGCGCAGGCCGCGGCTGGCCGCCTTGAGCGTTTCGGCGCCGGAGAGTTTGGGCGGGAGGGCGTGGGTGTCGCTGGGCATCGGCAAGATTTGTCGGGGCGCTCAGTCGCGGGCAATGGCGGCGGTGGAAATGGCACGTTCCGCCTCCCGCGGCGCTTGCGCGTAGAAGGCGGCTGCTGCGGGATGCCGTCCCAGCAGTCGATCCTTCCCCGCCTACTTTGCCCGCCCTGCCCCCACCTTCACCGTCATGGCCGGACTTGACCCGGCCACCCACGCCGAGCCAGCAGCGGCCGGCCGCTGTGGTGACCGAAGATCGTGCCGCCACCGGCATCGACGGAGGCGGCGTGACTGCGTGGGTGGCCGGATCAAGTCCGGCCATGACGGTGGTGGTGCGCTCCACCGCGAAACGGTTGACGCTGCGGTCATCCTGGGATTGCCTGAGCGGACAGCGGGAGAGGGGCGCACAATGAGCGAACATGCCGATACGCCGGGAAACGTCCTGGGCGAAAACGACCTCGGCGAGCGCTACCAGGCGCTGCACGAATTTGTCCTGGACGCCGAACAACGGCTGAACCGGAACGCCTGGGGCTACCTGATCGGCGCCACCGAAACCGAGACCACGGTCGCGCGCAACCGGCAGGCGCTCGACAGCGTGGCGTTCCGGCCGCGGGTGCTGCGCAACGTGTCGAAAGTGGACCCGGGGACCGACTTCCTCGGCCACCGCCTGGGCCTGCCAGTCGCGCTGGCGCCCGTGGGCTCGCTTGAAAGCTTCCACCCGGAAGGCGCGGCGGAGGCGGCGCGGGGGGCGGCCGCCGCGAACGTCCCGCTGATCGTCAGCTCGGTGACGCAGCCAGGGCTGGAGGCGACCGCGGCGGCCTCGAACGGGCCGAAGGTGTTCCAACTCTACGTGCGCGGCGACGATGACTTCGTGGACGACTACGCGCGCCGGGCGATCGCCGCCGGGTATGACGCCTTCGCCATCACGGTGGACACGGCGCATTACTCGCGGCGGGAGCGCGACATCGCCAACCGCTACGTCAAGCCGTGGCGGCAGCGTGCGCAGGGCATGAACTTCCAGGCCGCGCTGACCTGGGACGACATCGCGCGCTTCAAGGACAAGCACCGCATCCCGCTGATGCTGAAGGGCATCGGCACGGCGGAGGACGCGGCGATCGCCTGCGCGCACGGGGTGGAGTTCGTCTACGTGTCCAACCATGGCGGCCGCCAGCTGGACCACGGCCGCGGCTCGTTCGCGGTGCTCCCCGAGGTGGTGACCGCCGTGCGCGGCCGGGCGAAGATCGTGGTCGATGGCGGGTTCTGCCGCGGCACTGACATCGTGAAAGGCATCGCCGCGGGCGCCGACCTGGTGTGCATGGGCCGCATGTATTGCTACGCGCTGGCCTGCGCCGGGGCCGGCGGCGTGCAGCAGATGCTGGCGCTGCTGCACGAGGAGACCTGCATCGCGCTCGGCCTGCTCGGGGTGGCGAGCCTGGACCAACTGGACGCGACGTGCCTGGAGGCCGCCCACCCGGTCGTGCCGGCGAACGTGCACAGCGCCTTCCCGCTGCGCAACTTCGGACCCGAGGGGGTGCGATGAACTGGGCCGACCGTCGCGCCCGCTTCCGCGCCGTGCTGGGCGGCGCCGCCTGCGTGCACCCAGGCTCGGTGAACGACCCGGTGTCCGCCCGCATCGCGGAGGACCTCGGGTTCGAGGTGGGGATGTTCGCCGGGTCGACCGGCTCGCTGGCCGTGCTGGGCGCCCCCGACCTGATCGTGTTGACCCTGACCGAGTTCGCGCAGCAGGCGCTGCGCATCAACCGCGCCGCGTCCACCCTGCCGCTGATGGTGGATGCGGACCACGGCTACGGCAACGCGCTGAACGTCAAGCGCACCGTGGAGGAGCTGGAGACCGCGGGCGTGTCGGGCATGACAATCGAGGACACGCTGCTGCCCGTGCCCTACGGCGCGGCGGGCAAGGTGCAGCTGGTCAGCATCGCCGAGGGCGTGGGCAAGATGCGTGCGGCCCTCGCCGGCCGGCAGGACCCGGCGCTGGTGATCGCGGCCCGCACCAGCGCCATGCAGGTCGCCGGCGTTGACGAAACGATCGCTCGGGCGAAAGCTTACGAGGCGACGGGAGTGGACGCGCTGTTCCTTACGGGCGTGACCACGCGCGAGCAGCTGGATGCGGTGGCTTCGGCGACAGGGCTGAAGCTGATGTTGGGCGGCACCCCGCCGGCGCTGGCCGATCGAGACTACCTGGCGGCGCGCGGCGTGCGGATCGCGTTGCAGGGGCATCTGCCGTTCGCGGCGTCGATCCGCGCCATTCACGACACGCTCAAGGCGCTTCGCGAGGGCGTTTCGCCGGCGGAGATCCCCGGCATCGCCCCGGAGGCGCTGATGCGTCAGGTGACGCGGGACGCCGACTACAAACGGTGGGTCGGCGAATTTTTGGCGGACTGACCGGGCCCGACGACCGGCGCGTCATCCCACACCGTCATGCCAGGGCTTGACCCTGGTGTCCACGGCGTCCGACGAGTGCCGGCCTGCACGCGAACGCTGCGTGATCGCAGGGCGCGACGTCATCAGCCCGGCCCGTATACCAGGCTCAAGGCCTGGCACGACGATCTAGGCGGCAATCCGCCGACGCGTTGGCCTGCTTTTAGGGCAGACCTACGAACACCTGGTTCGTTGCCCATGACACCCAGACGCGGTGCCTCGCCAGCCAATCCGCGCCCAGCAGCGCCCCGATCGACCGAAGGGTGCGTACCGGCGCCACGACCAACTCGGCCGGGGCTGACGCGGCGCCGACCTGCACCGCGGCGAAATGCTGGCGGCGCGCGGCCATGCCGCCGGGGCCGAACCCGGTCACGCGGTCCGGGCCGCCGCCCGCGAGGTTGAGCTGAACCATGCCGGGCAGCGTCACCACCGTGCTGGCGGCGCCGGAGTCCAGCTCGGCCTGCAGCAGGGCGCCATCCACCCGCATCGGCACCGCCAGCACGTTGCGCACGGGGCGCCAGGCGGCGATCGCCTCGTAGCGCGCCCAAGGCGTCGGCAGAAAGCGGCCCGCGCAGCCCGTCACGGCGTAGAGCGTCAAGGCGCCGCCCGCCACGTCCACGTCCAGGTCGAACGGGGACAGGAAATCCTCCCCCAGCAGCCCGGCAATGCGGTGGCCTCCCACCGCTTCGGGGATCGGGCCGACCACCACGGAGTTGTCCGCCGCCACCGTGCGACGCCGCAGCGCCACACCGCCCAGCGACAAGGAATCCGGCCGACCCAGCCGCTGCCGGTCCCGCCCGCCGGCGCCCTGAATGTCGGTGCTGACCCACTCGTCGCGCGCGATCCGCAGGCGATCAGCGGCCGGCATGCCGACCACGGTCCGCTCGGCGCCCGTGTCGAGCACGAAATCCTCCTGCTGGCCGTTGATGGCGACAGGCGCCAGCAACAGGCCGCCAGCCCGCGTGATCGGCACGGTCGCGCGCTGCTCGACCCGGCACGCGGCGAAGGCGGGGGCGGCGAGAAGGCAGAAAAACAGCGCAAGGTTGCGTCGCATCATGCGCGCATAGATGCTGGCCCGGCATCGACGAGCAAGGAGTTCCCGCGCATGACCCCGCTCACCTACGGCATCCTGTGGAACCGCCTCATCGCAGTGGTCGAGGAGCAGGCGCAGACCATGATCCGCACCGCCTTCTCCACCACGGTGCGCGAGGCGGGCGACCTGTCCGCCGGCGTGTTCGACCTGCAGGGCCGCATGCTGGCTCAGGCGGTGACAGGCACGCCGGGCCACGTGAACTCGATGATGGAGAGCGTCGGCCACTTCCTGAAGCGCTTCCCGGCCGAGACGATGAAGCCCGGCGACCACTTCATCACCAACGACCCGTGGCTGGGCACCGGTCACCTGCACGACCTGACGGTGGTGTCGCCGGCGTTCCATGCCGGGCGGATGGTCGGCCTGTTCGCCAACACGGCGCACGTGATCGATATCGGCGGCTTGGGGATGGGACCGGAAGCGCGCTCGGTGTTCGAGGAGGGCATGTACATCCCCATCGTGCGCTGCTTTGCCGAGGGGGTCGCCAACGAGACGTTCTTCGACATCCTGCGCGCCGGCACCCGGCTTCCGGTGGAGCTGGAGGGCGACGTCTACTCGCTATGCGCCTGCAACGACGCGGGCATCCGCCGCCTGGTGGAGATGATGGCGGAGTTCCGGCTCGACAGCCTGGACGACCTGGCGGAGCACATCTTCGACGCGAGCCGCCGCGCCACGGTCGCCGCCATCGCCGCGCTGCCGCCGGGGGTGTTCCGGTCCGAGATCGGCAGCGACGGCTACGAGGCGCCCGTGTCGCTGCAGGCCGCGATGACGATCGGTGCGGCGACGATCACGGTCGATTTCACCGGCACCTCCGGCCTGTCCACGCGGGGCATCAACGTGCCCGCGGCCTACACCCGCGCCTACACCGCGTTCGGCATCAAGGTGGTGGTGGCGCCGGACATTCCGAACAACACGGCGTCGCTCGAGCCGTTCCGCTGCGTCATCCCCGAGGGCTGCATCCTGAACGCGCCGCGGCCCTACCCGGTGTCGGTGCGCCACGTGATCGGGCATCTGTTGCCGGACCTGGTGATGGGCTGCCTGCACCAGGTGGCGCCGGACCGGGTGGCGGCGGAGGGCGCGTCGTGCCTGTGGAACCCGCCTTTGCGCGGCGGCGGCAGCGTGTCCGGGCAAGGGCGGCCGAACCGCCCGGTGCTGGCGGATTTCGAGGTCATCACGTTCAACAGCGGCGGCGCCGGCGCGCGGCGGGAGCAGGACGGGCTGGACGCGACCGCCTTCCCGTCCGGCGTGCGGACCATGCCGGTGGAGGCGACCGAGGCGGTGGCGCCCATCGTGGTGTGGCGCAAGGAGCTGCGGCCCGGCAGCGGCGGCCCGGGGCGCACCCGCGGCGGATTGGGCCAGGTAATGGAGATCGGTGGTCGCGACGATCTGGAGTTCGCGTGCAACGCCATCTTCGACCGGGTGGCGAACGCGCCTCGCGGCCGCGATGGCGGCGGCGACGGCGCGGCGGGCCGGGTGGAGCTGAAGTCGGGCCCGAAATTGCGCACCAAGGGGTTTCAGGTCATCCCCGACGGCGACCGCCTGGTGCTGTCGCTGCCCGGCGGCGGCGGCATGGGCGACCCGCGCACGCGGGACCGCGCGGCGGTGGCGGCGGACCTGCTGCACGGGTTGATCACGGTGGAGCAGGCGCGCGAGGACTACGGCTACTCGGCGTAGACGCCCAGCATCCGTCCCTTCATCATGGCCGGGCTTGACCCGGCTACCCACGCGACGCCACCGCCGACGTCGGGCGAGACTGGCGCGATCTTCGCTCCCGATCGGGGCCGGCCGCGTTGTGGCGCCGTGGGTGGCCGGGTCAAGCGCGGCCATGACGGTAGGGGGCGGTAGAAGGGTGCGATACGCGGCACTCGCGGCGCGCAGCTACGGCGTCACCGACCGGTATCCGCCGTCGCGAATCTCCAGCAGCACCTGGCTCGCCGGGTCGGCGCCGCTGTGATTGGCGGGCGTCAGCGTGAACACGCCCTCCGCCCCCGGCAGTCCCGCCACGTGCTCCATCGCGTCGCGCAGGGCGGTGCGGAAAGCGGCGCTTCCCGGGCGCTCGGTGGCCAGCGCGGTCTTCGCGGCGGCGTCCACCAGCAGGAAGCTGTCCCACAGCGTGGCGCCGAACAGGCTGCGGCTGCCGGCGCCGTAGCTGCCCTCGTAGGCGCCGATGAACGCCAGCGCAGGCGCCTTCACCGGGTTGGCGTCGTCCAGCTGTTCCGCCGCCAGCACCGGCACGCCGGACAGCAGCACGCCGTCCAGCGCCTTGCCGCCGATCCGCAACGCGGCAGGCGCCGCGATGCCCATGACGGTGTAGATCGGCCCCGCATAGCCCCGGGCGCGCAGCTCGAGGATCGGGGTCGTCGCGGGCACGCCGCTCGCGGCCACGAACACGGCGCCCGGCCGCGCCTGGATCACCCGCAACACCTGCGCCGTGACGGACGCATCACTCGGGTTATAGCGCGCCTCCGCGACGATCTTGATCGCGCCGGCATCGGCCCGCATCGCGGCGAAGTAGCCGTCGCCCAGCGCGGTGGCGAAGCCGATCTGCGCCACGCTGGTCACACCGGCCGCCCGCATGTGCGCGGCCATCTGGCCCGTGGCCAGCCGCTCGCCGGGGAACAGCTTGAATGCCCAACGCCGGGCGCCCTCGGGCGGGTCGATCACCAAGTCCGAGCCGGACAGCGACAGGAACGGCGTGCCGGAGGCGGCGGCGGCGTCCAGGATGGCCACCGAGTTCGGCGTGTTGGACGGGCCGATGATGACGTCCACCGCCGCCTCGTCGATCAGCTTGCGCGCGGCCCGCACTGCGGCGGTCGGGTCGCTGGCATCGTCCAGCACCACCCAGCGCACCGCCTCGCCGCCGATCGCCTTGGGCAACAGGCGGATCGTGTCGCGCGCTGGAATGCCGAGGCTGGCGGCCGGGCCGGTAAGCGACAGCAGCGCGCCGATGGTGATGTCGGCCCGGCAGGGCCTCGCCAGCATGACCGCGGCGATCCCGGCCAGCCACCAAACTGCGCGCTGCTTCATGCGGGCAGAGTAGCGCCGCCCCGGTGGCCGGGGTAGGCTCGGCGATCATGAGGTGAGCGGGAGGAGCTGGCTGATCTTTCGCCAAGGTTGGAAGGCCGTGTCGTTGGCGCGGCGTGGGTGGCCGGGTCAAGACCGGCCATGACGGTGGCGGGTGGTGTGCGCCGTCGGCTGGTTGGGATTTACGGGCTGCTGATCGCAGCCAATATCGGCGCCTGGCTGTGGGCGGCGCTGGTGTTCCGCCAGCAGCCGCTGTTCCTCGGCACAGCGTTGCTTGCCTATGGGTTCGGTCTGCGCCACGCGGTCGACGCAGACCACATCGCGGCAATCGACAACGTCACCCGCAAGCTGATGCAGCAGGGCCAGCGGCCGGTCAGCCTCGGCTTCTTCTTCGCGCTCGGGCATTCGACGGTGGTGATCCTCGTCGCCGCCGCGGTCGCCGTCGCGACGACGCTGATGTCGAGCCGGTTCGAGACCTTCAAGGCGATCGGCGGCGTCGTCGGCACGTCCGTCTCGGCGCTGTTCCTGTTCGCCATCGCGACGGCCAACCTCGTCATCCTGCGCGCGGTCTGGCGCACCTGGCGGCACGTGCGCGCAGGCGGCCGCTACGTGGACGCGGATTTCGACCTGCTGCTCAACAGCCGCGGCGTGCTGGCCCGGCTGTTCCGGCCGGTGTTCCGCCTGGTGGACCGCGCCTGGCACATGTTTCCGCTCGGTTTCCTGTTCGGCCTGGGGTTCGACACGGCGACCGAGGTGGCCCTGCTCGGCATGTCGGCGACGCAAGCGGCGCAGGGCGTCGGCATCTGGTCCATCATGGTGTTCCCCGCGCTGTTCGCGGCGGGCATGTCGCTGGTCGACACCACGGACGGGGTGCTGATGCTGGGCGCCTACGACTGGGCGTTCGTGAAGCCGGTGCGCAAGCTGTACTACAACCTGGTCATCACCCTCGTGTCCGTGGTGGTGGCGATGCTGGTGGGCGGGATCGAGGCGCTCGGCCTGCTGGGCGGGCAGCTGGAACTGGGCGGCTGGTTCTGGGACGCGGTCGCCGGATTGAACGAGAACTTCAACGGGCTTGGCGTCGCGATCATCGGCGTGTTCATCGCCGCCTGGGTCGGCTCGGTGCTGGTGTATCGCTACCGGGGGTTCGACCGGCTGGACGTCACGCCCGACTGAAGCCTTCTGCGCACGCGCCGCATCCCCTACAACGGCGCCATGCTGAAACGCTTCTTCGCCTATTACCGCCCGCACCGGGCGTTGTTCGCGCTCGATTTCGGGTGCGCCATCCTCGCCGGGCTGCTGGAGCTCGGCTTCCCGATGGCCATCCGCGTGTTCGTGGACCAGCTCCTGCCGGGGCGCGATTGGGGCATCATCCTGGTCGCCTCGGCGGTGCTGCTGGCGGTCTACCTGCTGAACACGGGGCTGACCGCCATCGTGGTGTACTGGGGCCACCTGCTGGGCATCAACATCGAGACGGAGATGCGGCGGCGCGCCTTCGACCATCTGCAGAAGCTGTCGTTCTCGTTCTACGACAACAGCAAGACCGGCAACCTCATCACCCACGTCACGAAGGACCTGGAGGATGTCGGCGAGGTGGCGCATCACGGGCCGGAGGACCTGTTCCTCGCCATCATGACGTTCATCGGCGCCTTCGCGCTGATGTTCGTCATCAACACCAACCTCGCTTTTCTTACCGTCGTCATCACCCCCGTGGTGACCGTGGTGTCGTCGCGCTACGGCAGCCGCATGACGCGAAACTTCCGCGCGCTGTTCGGCCAGGTGGGGGCGTTCAACGCGCGGGTGGAGCAGAACGTCGGCGGCATGCGGGTGGTGCAGGCCTTCGCCAACGAGGAGCACGAGCGGACCCTGTTCGCGCGCGACAACGCCCAGTACCGCACCACCAAGCTGGCCGCCTACCGGCTGATGGCGGCCTCGTCGTCCATCACCTACCTGGGCATGCGGCTGACCCAGTTGGTGGTGATGGTCGCCGGAACCTGGTTCGTGCTGCACGACCAGCTGTCGGCGGGCGGCTTCGTGTCCTTCCTGCTGTTGGTGAGCGTGTTCCTGCGCCCGGTGGAGAAGATCAACGGCGTATTGGAAACCTACCCGAAGGGGATCGCCGGCTTCCGCCGCTACTGCGAGCTGCTGGACACCCGCGCCGACATCGTCGATGCGCCCGGCGCGCGGCCCGCGGGCGCCCTGCGCGGGGAAATCCGGTTCGAGCGGGTGAGCTTTGGCTACGGCGACGGCCGGACGGTGCTGAACGGCATCGACCTGGCGGTGGCGGCCGGGGAGACGGTGGCGTTCGTCGGGCCTTCGGGCGCCGGGAAAACGACGCTGTGCTCGCTGCTGCCGCGGTTCTACGAGATCTCCGCCGGGCGCATCACCATCGACGGGATGGACATCCGCGACATGACGCTGGCCTCGCTGCGCGGGCAGATCGGCATCGTGCAGCAGGACGTGTTCCTGTTCGGCGGCACGGTGCGGGAGAACATCGCCTACGGGCGGCTGGACGCGAGCGAGGCGGACATCGTGCTCGCGGCAAGGCGCGCGCAGATGTCGGACGTGATCGCCGCGCTGCCGCAGGGGCTGGACACCGTGGTGGGCGAGCGCGGCGTCAAGCTGTCGGGCGGGCAGAAGCAGCGCCTGGCGATCGCGCGCATGTTCCTGAAGAACCCGCCCATCCTGATCCTGGACGAGGCCACCAGCGCGCTGGACACGGAGACCGAGCAGGCCGTGCAGCGCGCGTTGGCGGACCTGGCCGCAGGGCGCACCACGCTGGTGATCGCGCACCGCTTGGCGACCATCCGCAACGCCGATCGCATCGTGGTGGTGGATGCGGGCGGCGTGACCGAGCAGGGCCGCCACGACGACCTGCTGGAGGCGGGCGGGACGTATCAGCGGCTGCACGCGGCCCAGTACGGCGAGGTGCTGTGACCAGGCTGGGCCGGCGAGGCGCTTCGGCCGCGCTGGTGTAGGCTGGCTTGACGCAGATCACCTGGCGATCGCATTGATAGACATATGATAAGTTTGTCGGTTATCAACGTCCCGCATGGGCGACCAGATCGTAGAGATGCGCGCCTTCTCGCGTGTGGCGGAGACCGGGAGTTTTTCGCAGGCCGCGCGCGAGCTCGGCATCTCGCAATCGACCGCGTCGCGTCTGGTGGCGGATCTGGAGGCGCGTCTCGGCGCCAAGCTGCTGCTGCGCACCACGCACCAGGTCGTCGCGACGGACGCGGGTTCCGCCTATCTCGAGCACGCCCTCGGAATCCTTGATAGCCTGGAAGCGGCGGCGGACGCGGCGCGCGGCGCCGAGAGCCTGCGCGGCGTGTTGCACGTGGCCGCGCCTTCGTCGTTCGGAACCCAGTTCGTCGTGCCGACCCTGGCGCCGTTCCTGGCCCTGCACCCGCAACTGCGCATCGAGCTGAAGCCGTTCGACGAGGCGGAAGACCTGATCGCCAAGGGGGTCGATGTCGCCATCCGCTTCGGCCGCCTGCCGGACTCCGATTTCGGCGCGAGATTACTGGCGACCATGGAACGGCTCGCCGTTGCGTCGCCGGACTACCTGGCGAAGCGCGGCACGCCCGCGACCCCGGCCGACCTGGCCGGACACGACTGCCTGTTCGCGCTCGGCCATGGCAGCCGGCAGAGCTGGGTATTCGATGGCGGCGGCCCAGGTCCGCCCGGCGGCCTTATCGAGCGCGTTCGAGTCGGGACGGCTGACGGGATCGTCGCGTGCGCCGCCGCGGGCCTGGGGGTCGGGGTCGCGACGCGTGGACTTTGCCGGCCGGGCTTGGCCTCGGGGCGGCTGGAGCAGATCCTGGCCGGCTTCCGCCTCCAACCGGTCGAGCTGCACGCGGTGTATCCTGCCGGGCGGCGGCCATCGCTGAAGGTCCAGGCCTTCGTGGACCATCTCGCGGCGGCGATGAGCGCCCGGGACCGTCTGGCGGCCTGACGCGGCTCTTATGCGAAGGCCCGATAAGTCCTATCGACAGCCTGCGACTACCATCGCCATCGCTCAGCGACACTTTCCGCTTGACGAATGAGCGCATGGTGATCGCGCTCTCCGTGAGGAGAAAGTGAAATGACGAACACATTGGCTGGCAAGGTCGCGCTCGTGACGGGCGGTTCGCGCGGCATCGGCGCCGCCTCGGCGCGGGAGTTGGCCCGGCTTGGAGCAGACGTCGCGATCAGCTACTCGGCGAGCGTAGACCGCGCGAACACCCTGGTCGCGGAGCTGAAGGAGTTCGGGGTGCGCGCCGCTGCGTTTCGCGCCGACCAAGGCGAACCGGCGCAAGTGGCGAAGTTGGTTGACGATGTCGTTGCGGCGTTCGGTGGTCTCGACATCCTGGTCGCCAATGCCGCCGTGTTCACCGTCGGCCCGGTGAAAAGCACCGACAACGCCGCGTTGGACCAGATGCACGCCATCAACGTCGGCGGCACCATCGGATCGATCCGGGCCGCTGCCGGCGTGATGCGCGACGACGGCCGCATCGTCGTCATGTCGTCCGGCGTCGCCTACCGCGTCGGCGCTCCGGGGTTGGCGGACTACGCGTCCACGAAGGCTGCGCTCGAAGGCTACGTCCGGGGCGCGGCGCACGACTTGGCGCCCCGCCGGATCACCATCAACGCGCTCAGCATCGGTGCGGTGAACACCGAGATGAACCCGGAGGATGGCCCGATTTCGGATTGGCTCAAGAGCGTCACCGCGCTCAGGCGCTACGCGCGACCGGAGGAGATTGCCGCCGTCGTGGGCTTCGTTGCGTCGCCGGCCGCAAGTTACATGACCGGCGGCGTCGTGCCCGTCAGCGGCGGCGGCGTCGCCTGACGCCGGCGCGTGGAACGCTCGGTTGCAGCAAAAGCTCGTCATGCCCGGGCTTGACCCGGGCGCCCACGGCGTCCCAACGGTGGCGTCTCTGCCGTATGGGATGCGGTGCGCCCGAGCGTGACTGGCCGAGGCGTCCGCGCGGCATGGGCGCCCGGGTCAAGCCCGGGCATGACGACTTATTTTCGAACGCGCAGCGTCCCAATCCTAATCCGCAGCGTCCAGCGCCAGCACGGCGAAGGTGGCCAGCCAGTGCTCCCCCATGTAGTCGCCCGCCACGTGCGGCAGACCAGCGGCCAAGTGCAGTTCGACGGCTTGCGCCATCGGCGCGCGTCGAGGGTCGCCGCGCGGCAACGCGGTCAGCAGGGCGCGCCAGCACCAGGCGCGGCTGAGGTTCAGCCCGTCCAGATGCGCGATCTTGCCGTCGCTGCGGTCGGAGACGGCGGCGGGGACGAACAGCGCCGCCGGGCGCGCGTCGGCCAGGTGCGGCAGGAATCCATCGAACCACGGCAGGAACCGGTCGAGCGGCAGCAGGCGCCGCATGCACGCCGCCTCCATCAGCGCGGGGGACAGGAAGTCCTCGCCGCACGGCTCCCACGCCTGGCACCCGGCGTCCGCGCCATACCACCGCTCCGCCGTGCGCAGCAGCAACTCGCGCAAAGCCGTGTCCTGCGTGGCGGCGGCGTAGTCGGCGGCCAGCGCGATCGCGAAGGCGGTGTTGGGATGCGCGCCGACGCGCACCGGGTAGGTCGCCTTGGGCAGGAAAGCGCGCAGCCGGGCGGCGATCAGCGCAGTGAGCGGCGCCAGCGCGTTGGACCAGCGCGGCTCCGGCAGGTCGGCCAGCGCTTGCGCCAGCTTCAGGAGCCAGGCCCAGCCGTACGGCCGTTCGTAGCCGCCAGCCATCGGATGACGGAAGGTGGCGCACTCGCCGGCGATCGTGGGTTGCGTCAACTGCGCGTCGAACAGCGCGCGGATGGCGGCGGCTTGCGGCATGGCCGGATGCAGACGCAGCAGCCGCGCCAGCATCCAGGTTGCGTGCACGCACGAGTGCCAGTCGAAGCTGCCGCTGAACGCCGGGTGCAGATCGCGCGGGGTGCGGGCGTCGCCGGCGCCGGCCATGGCGTTGGCGGGCTTGTAGGGATATTCGCGGCGCACGTGGCCCAGCGCGATGGCGGCGAACCGGGAAGCGTCGGCGGCGGTGAGGCTCACGCCAAGCCGAGCGCCGCGAGCATGTCGGCGCGGCCGCTGTGCCGGGCGATCCCGGCGGCGCTGGCGCCTTCGTCGTCGGCGTGGTTCGGGTCGGCGCCGTGGCGCACCAGCAGTTCGGCCATCGCCACCCGGCCGAACATGGCGGCGAACAGCAGCGGCGTGCGACCGTTCGCGTCGACGGCGTCCACCGCGGCGCCCGCCTTCAGCAACTGCCGCGCAATCGCCAGGTGGCCTTTGAACGCCGCGCCGCCCAGCGCCGTGCTGCCCCCGGCGTCGCGCGCATCAACCGCCGCCTGCCGGGCGAGCAAAAGCGCCACCGCGTCCGCCCGGTCGTTGTAGCTGGCCAGGATCAGCGGGGTGAAGCCGCGGTCGTCGGGCCGGTCCGGATCGGCGCCCGCGTCCAGGAAGGCGGACAGCAGCGTCGTCTCACCCTCCCGCGCGGCGGCGTAGAACATCGGCTCCGACGCTTGCGGGGGCGGCGGGCCGGAACTCACGGCAGCACGGTCATTTGATGGTCTGCACGACGGCGAAGCCCTCGAACTCCGGATGGCCAAGATACTTGGCCCTGCTGTTGCCGGCCCCGGCATGGGCGGCGCGGAAGGCGTCGGACCGGGTCCAAGCCTCGAACGAGCCGTGATCCTGCCAGACGGTGTGGGAGGAATACAGCACGTGATCCTCCTTTTGCGGCCCGCGCAGAAGGTGAAACTCGACGAAGCCGGGCACGCTTTTGAGGTGCGAGTCGCGGTTGACCCACATGTCCTCGAACGCGGACTCCGACCCTGGCGCGACCTTGAAGCGGTTCATGGCGATGTACACTGCAAATCTCCTCTGCCGCGGCGATGACACAATGCCATGGTGTTCACGCCGACCTCGGCAAACACATGGCGCCCGCGCCGGTGCCGGCGAGGTCGTTTTGCCCCGTCCACCATTTTTGCGCTAGCATGTCCACGGTTAAGAGCACCCCCGCCCATGGAAGACGACGACACCGAGACCCCGCGGCCCGATAGCCTGCTGCCGTACGACACCTGGGCGCAGGAGGCGATGCGCGGCGTCGCCGTGCGCGCGCTGGAATACGTCGGCCAGCAGGGCATGCCCGGCGAGCACCACTTCTACGTCAGCTTCCGCACCGACCAGCCGGGCGTCGCCATTCCCGCGCGGCTCAAGGCGCAATACCCCGAAGAGATGACGATCGTGCTGCAGCATCAGTTCTGGGATCTCAAGGTGGACGAGGCGGCCGGGCTGTTCAGCGTCGGACTGTCCTTCGGCGGCGTGCCGAGCGCGCTGGTGATCCCGTTCGCCGCGCTGACCGCGTTCGCCGACCCGCACGCGCAGTTCGGCCTGCGTTTCCGCGCGGCGCCGGAAGCGGCCAACGCGGATGAGCCGGAGCCCGAGCCCGAACCGGAGGCGACGACACCCGAACCCTCGCCCGAGCCGCAGGTCGTCAGTCTGGACGCATTCCGCAAACGGCGGGACTGACGGCGCCGCCGCGTTGCCTTTCGACGTGATTTGATGGCCTGATGTTGCCCAAAACGAACAAAGGGCAACGTCCATGGTCAGCAGGAGACACGTGCTACAGGCAGCCGGAGCGCTCGGCGCTTACCCTCTGCTCCGCGCTCGCGCGCAGAACCCGGGCGCGGTCGTCCGGATCGGCGTGCTGACGGATTTGGGCGGCCCCTACAAGGACAGCTCCGGCCCGGTCAGCATCGCCTGCACCCAGATGGCCGCGGCGGAAGCGATGGCGGCGGCGCCCGGCCTGAAGGTCGAGGTGCTGCAGGGCGACCACCAGAACAAGCCCGACCTCGCGCTGCAAATCGCCCGCCGCTGGTTCGACAACGAGGGCGTGGACGTCGTCAGCAACTGCAACAACAGCGCCATCGCGTTGGCCATCGCCACCCTGGCGCGGGAGCGCGACAAGGTGGCGCTGATCACGGGCGCCGCCACAGCCGACCTCACCGGGCCGGCCTGCTCGCCGAACACGGTGCACTGGTCCTACGACACGTGGGAGATCGCGCACACCACGGGCACCGCGACGGTGAAGGACGGCGGCAAGAAGTGGTTCTTCGTCGCCGCCGATTACGCGTTCGGGCACGCCATGCAGGCGGACCTGACCCGCTGGGTGACGGAGTCGGGCGGCACGGTCGTCGGGACCACATTTTATCCATTCCCGTCGACCACCGATTTCTCGTCGTTTCTGCTGCAGGCGAGCGCGAGCGGCGCCGACGTGGTCGCGCTGCTGAACGCCGGCGCCGACTTCATCAATTGCGTGAAGCAGGCGCACGAGTTTGGCCTGGCGCCGCCCAAGGTGCGCCTGGCCGGCACCGCAACCTTCATCACCGACATGCACTCGCTCGGGCTGGAGGTGGCCCAGGGCCTCACCTACACGGACAACTTCTACTGGGACATGAACGACCGCACCCGCGCGTTCAGCGCCCGGTTGCTGCCGCGGGCGCCGGGCGTGCGCGCCGGGCAGAACCAGGCGAGCGACTACGCGGCCTCGCTGCACTACCTGAAGGCCGTCCACGCGATCGGCCCAGCGGCGGCGAAGGCGTCCGGCCGCGCCGCGGTGGACGCGATGAAGGCCATGCCCTCGGACGACGACGCGTTCGGTTCGGGGCAGGTGCGCGTCGACGGGCGGCACCTGCACCCGGCCCTGCTGCTGCGCGCCAAGACCCCGGCGGAGAGCCGCGGCGAGTGGGACCTGCTGCACGTGGTGGCGGTCATTCCGACGGACCAGTCGTTCCGCCCGCTCAGCGAGGGGAAATGCCCGCTTGCGCCTGCCTGATGACACCGGGAGGCGGCCTGGCGTAATCGTCTAGCGCCTCGATGGAGCCGACCATGGACAGCCTGCCGCCGCGCGCCCCCGGTTTCGCATACGCCCCGATGTTCCCGGTCGGCCCGCGCGACACGCCCTGGCGCAAGCTGGACGTGTCCGGCGTGTCAACCAGCACCTGCGACGGTCAGACCGTGCTGCGGATCGCCCCCGAGGCGCTGAGCGAGCTGGCGTTCCAGGCGTTCCACGCTGCGTCGCATTTGCTGCGACCGGGTCACCTGGCGCAGCTGCGGGCGATTTTAGACGACCCCGAGGCCAGCGCCAACGACCGCTTCGTGGCGCTGGACCTGTTGAAGAACGCGGCCATCGCGGCTGGCGGCGTGCTGCCGATGTGCCAGGACACGGGCACCGCGCTGGTGTTCGGCAAGAAGGGCCAGCGCGTCTGGATCGGCGGCGACGAGGAGGAGGCGCTGGCCTGGGGGGTGCACCGCACCTATACCGAAACGAACCTGCGCTACAGCCAGATGGCGCCGCTGAGCATGTTCGAGGAGGTCAACACGGGGAACAACCTCCCCGTCCAATTCGACATAATGGCGGCGCCCGCCGGGCACGACGAGGACGAGTTCCACCTCCAATTCGTCGCCAAGGGCGGCGGCAGCGCCAACAAGACGTTCCTGTTCCAGGAAACCCGCGCGATCCTGTCGCCCGCCAAGTTGCTGGCCTATCTCGAGACGCGCATCCGCACGCTTGGGACCTCCGCCTGCCCGCCCTATCACCTGGCCATCGTAATCGGCGGCACGTCGGCGGAGCTGACGCTGAAGACGGTCAAGCTCGCGTCCACCCGCTGGCTCGACACCCTGCCCACCAGCGGCAGCCCCGCCGGCCACGCCATCCGCGACCTGGCGATGGAGCAGGCGGTTCTGGACATGACCCGGCGCATTGGCATCGGCGCGCAATTCGGCGGCAAGTATTTCTGCCACGACGTGCGGGTGATCCGGCTGCCGCGCCACGGCGCCAGCCTGCCGGTGGGGCTGGGCGTGTCATGCAGCGCGGACCGCCAGATCCTGGCGAAGATCACACCCGAGGGCGTGTTCCTAGAGCAGCTTGAAACCGATCCCGCCCGCTTCCTGCCCGAGGCCACGGACTCCATTCTTGGCGGCGACGTGGTGGCGATCGACCTGAACCGGCCGATGATCGAGATCCGGCGCGAGCTGTCCCGCCATCCGGTCGCGACCCGGCTGTCGCTGACCGGCACGATGGTGGTGGCGCGGGACATCGCGCACGCCAGGCTGGCCGCGCGGCTGGCGGCCGGGGAGGGCCTGCCGGGGTATCTGAAGGACCATCCGGTGTACTACGCCGGCCCGGCCAAGACCCCGGAGGGCATGGCGACCGGCTCGTTCGGCCCGACCACCGCCGGCCGGATGGACAGCTACGTGGCCGACTTCCAGGCGGCGGGCGGCAGCCTGGTGATGCTGGCGAAGGGCAACCGCTCGCGCGCGGTGCGCGACGCCTGCCGGGCGCATGGCGGCTTCTACCTGGGCAGCGTCGGCGGCCCGGCGGCGCGGCTGGCGCAGGACTGCATTCGCAAGGTGGAGGCGATGGAGTTCCAGGAGGACGGCATGGAGGCCGTCTGGCGCATCGAGGTGGAGGATTTCCCGGCCTTCGTCGTGATCGACGACAAGGGCCACGATTTCTACGACGCGATGGAGCCTGCGATCAGCGAGCGGTGACCGGCGTCATTGCCAACGTGTCATGCCGGCGCTGTCATGCCAGCGTCGCCTCCCAGCGGGCTTCCGGCCAGGCGCCAAGCGGCCTGCGTCCGGTTCGAAGCCCAGCCCGGGGCCATCGGGCAATGGGTTCAAGCCGTCCGGTCGGCCTGATCTCGCCTGGAAGCGACAGCAGCGGGTCCGGCGTCACGTCCACTTCGATGAACGGATGGCGGACAGGCCGTTGAGGAACCCGCTTGACGCACTGCCTCCGATCCGCAACCGTTCGCGGCGCAAAACGGAGACAGCCATGCGCATTCTGATACTGCCCGCGATCGCCCTCCTCGCTCTTACCGGGGCTGCGCAGGCGCGCGACACGCTGACTGCGACCTGCAAGGACGGCACGAACTGGTCCGGAACGCGCCGCAGCGCCGCATGCCGCGATCATCAGGGCGTGCAGGCGTTCGGCGACCCTACTCCCGCGGCGACCCCGGCCGCGGCCCAGGGTTCGGCCCAGCCGACGGCGCCGGCGACTGCAACCCCGGCCCCGGCGCATACGCCGCGCGCGCAGCTTCCGCTCACGCCGGGTGGCGGGCCCGGGCTGGTTTGGGTGAACACCAGCAACAAGGTCTACCACTGCCAGGCCGACCGGTATTACGGCCGGACCAAGCACGGTTCCTACATGACGGAGGCCGCGGCGAAAGGGGCCGGGGACCGGCCCAGCGGCGGGAAGGCTTGTTCGTAGCGGGCGCCTACGTCTCGGCTTCCTCGCGCCGCAACAACGCCTCGTCCACCTGTTGCAGCAGCAGCGGGAGATCCACCGGCTTGGCGTGATAGTCGTCGCACCCAGCTTCCAGCGCGCGCGCCCGGTCGCCGGTCATCGCGTGCGCGGTCAGGGCGATGATCGGAGTTTGGTTCGCCTCGCTGCGCAGGGTGCGCGCGACGGTCCAGCCGTCCATGACGGGCAGGTCCATGTCCAGCAGCACCAGGTCGGGCGCTTCCGCGTGCACTTGGTCCAGCGCCTGGCGGCCGTCATGGGCGAGCACGACCTCGAACCCGCGGCGGCGCAGGCGGCGGGATAGGAAGTCCCAAAGCTCCTCATGGTCCTCGACGAGCAACAGCTTGGTCACAGTCGGCCTCCCGGCGCGATGCGCCTGCTGGTGTTCCCGGCGCGACGCGCCTGCTTGTGTTCCAGGCGCGACGCGCCTGCTTGTGTTCCAGGCGCGACGCGCCTGCTTATGTTCATGGCTTGGCAGCACGCCAACTCTGCTAGGCGCGCCGGGCCGCGTCGTCTAGCTTCGCGCAATGGCCTCCCTTGCAAGTGGCGACGCGCTCTCGGCCAACCCGAGCGACACCGTCGTCACGACTCCGCCGCGAACCGGACGGTCGGCGATGGTTGCGCTGAACGCCGGCGCGGTGCTGGTCGCCGCGTTGTACTTTGGCCGCGAGCTGCTCGAGCCGCTGGTGCTCGCCTCGCTGCTGGCGTTCGTCCTCGCGCCGGCCTGCGCGCTGCTGCAACGGGCCTGGCTGCCGCGGGTGGCCGCGGTGCTGCTGGTGGTGGCGCTGGCGTTCGCGGCGATTGGCGGGGTCGGGCTGGTGGTCGGCCGGCAGTTGGCGCAGCTCGCCGGCAGCCTGCCGTCCTACGAGTCGACGATCATGGCGAAATGGCGCGGCCTGACCACGGGCGGCGGCCTCACGCAACGGCTGCTGGAGGGCATCGTCCCCGCCCCGGGCGCTGGAGACGCGGCGCCGGCCGCCGGCGCCGCGTCGGCGTTGGGACTGGCCAACACGTCCGGGCTGGAACTCGCGCGCACCGTGGCGCAGCCGCTGCTGGGGCCGTTGTCGACTGCGGCCATCGTGCTGGTGTTCACCATCTTCATCCTGCTCTCCAGCGAGGATCTGCGGGACCGGCTGGTTCGGCTGGTCGGCCGGCGGGATCTGCACCGCACTATCCTGGCGATGAACGACGCGGCGCGGCGGCTGTCGCGCTACTTCCTGTTCCAGTTGGCGCTGAACTGCGGATTCGGCACGCTGATCGGCATCTCGATGTTTGTGGCGGGCCTGCCCAACCCGGTGCTGTGGGGCATTCTGGCCGCCCTGATGCGATTCGTGCCCTACATCGGCAGCTACATCGCCATGGCGCCGCCGCTGGTGCTGGCGCTGGCCGTCGTGCCCGGCTGGTCACTGGCCATCGTGGTGCTGGCGCTGTTCGTCGGCACCGAGCTGATCATGGGCCAGATCGTCGAACCGCTGATCTACGGCCACAGCACGGGGCTGACGCCGTTCGCCGTGATCGTCGCGACTGCGTTCTGGGCGTTCTTGTGGGGGCCGGTCGGGCTACTGCTGGCCACGCCGCTCACGGTTTGCCTAGTGGTGATTGGGCGCCACGTGGAGCCGCTAGCATTCCTGGACGTGATCCTAGGCGACACCCCGCCGCTGGAACCAGCGGAGACGTTCTACCAGCGCGCGCTGGAGGGCAATGCGACAGTGCTCGCGGCGGGCGCGCGCCAGCAGGTGGCGGCCGGGTCGCTCGCGGAATACTACGACAGCGTGGCGCTGCGCGGCCTCGCGTTGGCGCAGGGGGACCTGGCCCGCGACGCGCTGGCGTTCGAGCGGCTGGAGGCGATCCATGCGCAGATCGCGATCCTGCTCACCCAATTGGCCGACCGTGCGCCCGCTTCGCACACGCCGCCGTCGTTGCCGCCGGAGTGGCAGGCCGATGGCGCCGTGCTGTGCATCCCGGGGCGGGGGCAATTGGACGACTTGGCCGCCACCATGGCGGTGCAGGTGCTGGCCGCCGCCGGGTTTGGCGTGCGGATGGAGCCGAACTTGGTATTGGGAGCGTCCGGTCCCGCCGCGGCGTTGGCTCAGACCCGGCTGTGCTGCCTCTCGGTGCTGGAGGAGGGCAGCAGCGCGTCCGGCATCCGTTATTTCATCCGGCGCATGCAGAAGCGGATGCCCGGCGCGGCTGTGGTGGTCTGCCTATGGCACGCGCCAGGCGAAAGCGAGTTGCTGGCGGCGCTGCGCGCTGGCGGGCAGGAGGAGTATTTGGTGCTGTCGATCGGCGAGCTGGTTGCGCTTGCGCAGGCGATTGCCGCGCGGCGGGGGACTTAGCAAGGCCCTCTCCCAGAGAGAGAAGGTCAGCGTAGGATTTCGTAAGGGCCGCCGCGCTCCAGGGCCGCGGCGTACGCCGGGCGGGCGTGGATGCGATCGAGGTAGGCCGCGATGTTCGGATAGCCGGCGATGCCGGACCGCGCGGCGGCGGCCTCCAGCGGGTAGGACATCATGATGTCGGCGGTGCTCAGCTCGCCGCCGGCAAGGAACGGGGCGTCGCCCAGCGCGGCCTCGACATAGGCCAGCAGCGCCGCGATCTGCGCGTCGACGCGGGGTAGCAGCGACGCGGCGGGCTCGCCCAGGCGGGACAGTTGCAGCTTCAGCAGCAGCGGGGTCATGGCGCTGCCCTCGGCGAAATGCACCCAGTAGCTGGCCCGGCGGCGTTCGGCGCTGCCGGGTGGGCGCAGACCATCGAACTGCTCGGCGAGATAGTCTACGATCGCGCCGGACTCGGACACGATCACGCCGCCGTCGTCGATCACCGGGGACTTGCCCAATGAGTGGATGGCGAGCAGCGCGGGCGGCGCCAGCATAGTCGTTTTGTCGCGCTGGTAACGCACCACCTGGTAATCGGCGTTCAGTTCCTCCAGCATCCACAGAATGCGCTGGCTGCGGCTGTTCTCGAGATGGTGGACGGTCAGCATTGCGCGGCGTGGCGCTCCAGATCCTCGAGCGCGCAGTGGGCGAGCGCACCCTCTTCGGTCGCTTCCAACGTCACCAGCGGGGCGCAGCCGGCGTCCAGCGCCTCCTGCCAACGCGGCGCGCACAGGCACCAGCGGTCGCCGGGCTGCAGGCCGGGGAAGCCGAACTGCGGCATGGGGGTGGACAGGTCGTTGCCGCGCTCGGCGCTGAAGCGCAGAAACTCGGCGGTGACCACGGCGCACACGGTGTGGCTGCCGTGGTCCTCCGCGCCGGTGTTGCAGCAGCCGTCGCGGAAGAACCCGGTCAGCGGCGAGGTCGAGCAGCTCTGCAGCCGGCCGCCCAGCACGTTGCGGCCAGGGGGCCGGCCGCCGGTCTCGTCAAATGGCATGGTTAGGCTTCCTCAAGTCGGGGAGGAATATCGCGACCAAGCCGAGCAGCGGCATGAACGCGACGATCTGGTACACGGCCTCGATCCCGATCGAGTCGGCGACCCGGCCCAGCGCGGCGGCGCTGATGCCGCCGATGCCGAACGCGAAGCCGAAGAACAGGCCGCTCACCATGCCGACGCGGCCGGGCAGCAATTCCTGCGCGTAGACCAGGATGGCGGAGAACGCCGAGGCCAAGACCAGCCCGATCGGGATGGTGAGCGCCACCGTCCAGAACAGGTTGGCGTAGGGCAGCGCCAGGGTGAATGGCAGCACGCCCAGGATCGAGCCCCAGATGACGTATTTGCGGCCGATCCGGTCGCCGACCGGGCCCCCCAGCAGCGTGCCTATCGCGAACGCGGCGAGGTAGATCGCCAGGTTCACCTGCGCTTGCTGCACCGACAGGTGGAACCGGTCGATCAGGTAGAAGGTGTAGTAGCTGCCGAGGCTGGCGGTGTAGACGTACTTGCTGAAGATAAGCACCAGCAAGGTGGCGATCGCGCCGATGACGCGCCAGCGGGGCAGCGCCTTGGTCGCGCTGCTCGCCTTCTTGGCCCGCGAGCGCAGGGCCAGTTGGGCGCCGTACCAGCGGCCTACGGCGGACAGCACCAGCATTGCCACCACGGCCAGCGCAGCGAACAGCGCCACGCTCCATTGGCCGTGCGACACCACGAAGGCTCCGGCGAGCGGCCCGATCGCCTGGCCGCCGTTGCCGCCGACCTGGAACACCGACTGGGCGAAGCCGAACCGCCCGCCCGACGCGAGCCGCGCCACGCGCGAGGATTCCGGGTGGAACACCGACGAGCCGGTTCCGACGAAGCCCGCCGCGACCAGCAGCGTGACGTAGCTGTGCGCCTGCGACAGCATCAGCAGGCCGACCAGGGTGAACGCCATGCCGACAGGCAGCGAGTAGGGCATCGGCTTCTTGTCGGTGAAGGTGCCGATCAGCGGCTGCAGCAAGGACGCGGTGAACTGGAACATCAGCGTCAGGATGCCGAGCTGCAGGAAGCTGAGGCCGTAATTGGTCTTCAGCATCGGGTAGATCGACGGCAGCAGCGACTGCATCAGGTCGTTCAGCATGTGCGAGAAGCTGATCGCCAGCAGGATCGACAGCACCGCGCCGGACCCGGCTGCGGCGCCGATGGCCGGCGCCGTCGTTTCAGGCATGAGGGCTGGTCGAGCGTTGGCTGGCGCGACATTCACGTTCATTGCGGGGAAAACCCTCTCATCTTGTCCGTGTCACACGCCGAGACGTCGGCTGTGCAACAGTTCGCAACCGCTGATCCGCCACAAGCCGCCGGCCTGCCGCTCCATCGAGTAGCGGGCAGTATAGGCCAGTCCGTCCGGACCGATAAGCTCCACCCGCTGCACGACCGCGCCATCTTCCACGCCCAATGCGGCAAACTCGACCGAGCGGGGCCGGTAAACCGGCTGGTAACCGCGGCGCACCATGTCGAGGAAGTTGGTCGGGCTGCCGAACATGGTCTGGATCGCCGGCGTGGCGAAACTGAACGCGCCGGGCGCATCGTCGCGGCGGATCGCGTCGAGCTGACTGGTTATCACGTCGCGGATCGCCGGTCCGTCGATGGCGGACAACGCCGGGTCGGCGGCGCGCGCGGGCCCGCATAGGCAGAGGGCGATGGCGACGACGGCCAACACGGTGCGCATGATCGGGTCTCCTGTTCCACCAACTTTACTCGCGAGCGGCGGCGACAGTTGCGCGAACACGCGAGCAATCGCCTTGTTCACGATGCTGCACTGCACCATGTGTCGTCCATGAAATTTCCCGGCCTGCCGACGGCGCTCCGCACCAACCTCGCCGACCTGACGCGGATGCGCCGGGGGATCGACGCCCTGATGGCCCGGGCGGCGCCGGGCGGGGATGCTGGGGGTCGGCTGGAGGAGGTTGCCGCGTTCGGCGCCAACCCGGGCGCGCTGCGGATGCTGCGCTATGTGCCGCCGGGGTTGCCGGTCGGCGCGCCGCTCGTGGCGGTGCTGCACGGGTGCACCCAGACCGCGGCCGGGTACGACAAAGGCGCCGGTTGGTCGACGCTCGCCGAGCGGCACGGGTTCGCGTTGCTGCTGCCCGAGCAGGTGCGCGGCAACAATCACAATACGTGCTTCAACTGGTTCGACACCGCCGACATCACGCGCGGCAGCGGCGAGGTCGCCTCGATCCGCGCCATGGTTGCCCGCATGCTGGCGGACCGCCCGCTCGACCCGGCGCGCGTGTTCGTCACCGGACTATCCGCGGGCGGCGCGATGACCGCGGCGTTGCTTGCGACCTATCCGGACGTGTTCACGGCAGGCGCGATCATCGCCGGGCTGCCGTTCGGCTGCGCGTCCGGGGTGGGGGAGGCGCTTGGGGCGATGCGTCACTGTCCGGTGCTGAGCCCGCAGGAATGGGGCGATAAGGTGCGCCGGGCAAGCCCGGCTCCACAGCGCAAGCCGATCGTCACGATCTGGCATGGCGACGCGGACGGGACTGTGGCGTATGGCGCGGCGGTGGAGCAGGCCAAGCAATGGTGCGATGTGCATGGGCTGCGAGGTGCGCATGGCGTCAGCGATCAAGCGGCGGGAATGACGCGGCGGGTTTGGCGGGATGCAGGCGGCACCGCGAGGGTGGAGCTGGTGACGGTGCCCGGGCTTGGCCATGGAACGCCGATCGATCCGGGGGCTAGCGGGGATCAGGGCGTGGGGCACGCGATCCCATACGTGCTGGACGCGCACGTATCGTCCACGTGGCACATCGCCCGCGGGTGGGGGCTGGTTTAGCTTTTCCCTCCCTATTGGGAGACGACTGAGGCGAACGGAGCGCTCGACGCAGTTTGGCCGGGTGGCGAATCCCTCACCCAACCCTCTCCCAGAGGGAGAGGGCTTTAGCAGCGGGTGAAAGCGGGAGTTTAGTCGGCTAGGATGGAGCGGACCTCGGGGCCCTTCTGGCCCTGGCCGACAACGACGCGGACCGACTGACCCTCGGTGAGCGGCGCGCGGCCGGCTCGCTCGAGGGCGGTGGCGTGGACGAACACGTCCTTGCTGCCATCCTGCGGCGAGATAAATCCGAACCCCTTGTTGGCGTCGTACCACTTGACCGTTCCGGTCATCTCGACGCCCGGCCCGGTGTCCATTGGCGGACGTGGTGGGCGGGGCGAGCGGAAGCCGCCTTCGCCGCCAGCGCCGCCATAGCCGCCGCCGGCTGGGCCGGTGCGCGGACCGGCAGGACGGCTCGGGGCCGCAGTGGTCTCGTCCACCGACACCACCTGTTCGACCTGACGGCCCTTCTGGCCCTGCCCGACGCGCACCTGAAGCGTGGCGCCTTGGCTGACCTGCTGGAAGCCGGACGCCTGCAGCGCGTTGGCGTGGAGGAACACGTCGCCGGTGCCGTCGGCAAGTTCGACGAAGCCGAACCCTTTATCCGGATTGTACCATTTCACCGTCGCCTGAAGCTGCGGCGCGGCTGAAGCCGGCGTCGCGAACGACGGGAAAGTCGGTGGCGATGGCGTATTGCCAAAGAAATTGTCGTCATCAAAACCGCGACGACGCGGTTGCCTCTGCCGGCTGTCCTTAGGGGGTCTCAACTACTACGTCCTCTGCCCTGCTCGTCCATGATCCGGCAGACCGCTACGGTTTCGCCGCGGCAGGTCAGCCGGGCGTCTTTGCAGTGGTCTCAGTTCATGTTGTTGACGATCAATAGCCGCAATTCAAGGTCACCCGCAGGTTAAATCTCCACAAAACGCGCGGCAGGGACCATTGCCCGACCATGGACTCCGGCGCAGCATCCGTGCCGATGAGCGACGCCCCCCGCCCAACGATATCCCCCCACCTGCCGTCCGACGTCCCAGAAGCCGTTGCGCCGCAGCGGCACGCCCGCGCACGCGCCGCGTGGGATCGCAAGCTGGGCAAGGAGTTGGAGCTGGACGGCGCCGCGCGCGGCGTGCCGGAGGCGTGGTTCCTCGGCCCCAAGGCGGAGAACGTCGACCTGTTGAAGGATCTGGTGGAGCGGGCGATCGACAGCCACGCCAGGTTCCGGCGCTCGTTCCACCCGGACGACCCGAGCCACATCACCGCGGACCTGCAGCAATCGCCCGCCTTCCTGGACGGCGTGGCCCGGCTGCGCGCCGAGGTGGACGGGCTGCTCGACAAATTGCGCCTGTCCGCGCCGTTCGCCTCGATGCGCTACCAGGGGCACATGCTGTGGGACCAGGTGATCCCCGCCACCGTCGGCCTGTTCGCGGCGATGCTCTACAACCAGAACAACGTGGCGGCGGAGGCTTCGCCGGTCACCACGCGGCTCGAGATCGAGGTGGGCAACGACCTCTGCCGCATGCTGGGCTACGAGGTGCCGCCCGATGGCAATCCAGACCGGGTGGTGGCGCCGTGGGGTCACATCACCAGCGGCGGCACGGTGGCCAATATCGAGGCGCTGTGGGCGGCGCGGAACCTGAAGTTTGCCGCAGTGGCGCTGCGTCAGGCGATCAGGGAAGTGCCCGCGCTCGCCCCCGCCCGCGCGCTCGAGGCGCCGTTGTGGCAGGGCGGCACGGGGCGGCTGGTCGAGCTGGACACCTGGACGTTGATCAACCTGGACCTGGATTTCCTGGCCGGGCTGCCCGCCGCGATCGCCGCGCTCGGCATCCCGCCCGCCCGGCTCACCCGCATGCTCGCCGCCTACTCGGTGCAGAACGTCGGGCTGGTCACGTTCTACCGCTCGTTCATGCAGGACGTGACGGAGCCGCCAGTGCTGCTGGCGCCGGCCACCACGCACTACTCGTGGCCCAAGGCCGCCACGCTGCTGGGCCTGGGCCAGAACGCCATGTTGGTGCAGCGGGTGGACCGCGACGCGCGGCTGGACCTGGACCATGTCGACGAGACGCTGAGCGACCTGCGCCGCCGCCGCGTGCCGCTGCTGTGCGCCGTTGCGGTGATCGGCAGCACGGAGGAGAGCGCGGTCGACCCGCTGGAAGGCCTATTGGCGCTGCGCGAGCGATATCGCGCCCGGGGCATGAACTTCGCGATCCACGCCGACGCGGCCTGGGGCGGCTACTTCCGCACCATGTTGCGCGAGGCGGGCGAGACCGGGCAGGGCAGCGGGGTGCCGACCTTCGCAATGAGCGACTACGTGCGCGGCCAGTATACCGTGCTCGGCCAGGCGGACAGTATCACGGTGGACCCGCACAAGGGTGGCTACATCCCCTACCCGGCCGGCGCGCTGTGCTACCGCAACGCGGCGATGCGCGACGCCATCTCGCTCCAGGCGCCGGTGGTGTTCCACAGCCAGGCGGAGCCGACGGTTGGCATCTACGGCGTGGAAGGGTCCAAGCCAGGGTCGGCGGCGGCCGCGGTCTGGTTGGCGCACCGGGTGATCCGTCCGGACCAGTCCGGCTACGGCAAGATCCTCGGGCAGTGCATGTGGACGTCCAAGCGGCTGTTCTGCCGGCTGCACACGCTGGGCGACCCGCGCTTCCGCGTCACACTGTTCAACGCCACCCCCGCCGAGCGCGCGCGTCGCCCGGATGACGAGGTGGCGGCGGAGCGGGCCGCCATCCGCCGCTTCGTCGAGATCGACAACGCCGGGCTGGAGGCCATGCTGCAGGCGAACGCGGCGGATCGCACGCTGTTCACCTCGCTCGGCTCCGACCAGGTGATCCTGGCCTTCGCGCTCAACTTCAAGCAGCGCAATGGCCGTATGAACCGCGACCTGGCGAAGGCGAACGCGTTCAACGAGCGGGTGTTCCAGTTTTGCAGCCTGGTCGAGCCGCGGGAGCAGATGAACGATCTGGACCTGGTGCTGACCTCGTCGCGCTTCGAGCCTTCGGTGTATGGCCGCAACTTCGTCGACGCGTTCTGCCGCCGCCTGGGGGTGCTGCCGCAGGCGGAACTGGGGGTCGATTTCCTGATCTCGACCACGATGGACCCGTGGACCACGGAGACGGCGGGTGGAGATTTCCTCGCCACCATCGAGGCGGCGCTGCGCCAGGCCGCGCACCGGGCGCTGGACGAACTCGGCTACGCGTGAGCCGGCAGCCGTGAAGGTCGCGACGTTCAATATCAACAACGTCAACAAGCGGCTGGGCAACCTGCTGGCCTGGCTCGGCGAGGCCGCTCCGGACGTGGCGTGCCTGCAGGAGCTGAAAGCGGAGGACGGCGCGTTTCCCCGCGCCGCGATCGAGTCGGCCGGGTATGGCGCGGTGTGGCATGGTCAACGGACCTGGAACGGGGTCGCCATCCTGGCCCGGGGCGCCGAGCCGGTGCTTACCCGCAACGCCTTGCCGGGCGACCCGGCGGACGCGCAGGCCCGCTACATCGAGGCGGCGGTGAACGGCGTGCTGGTGGGCTGCCTGTACGCGCCCAACGGCAACCCTCAGCCCGGGCCTAAGTTCGCCTACAAGCTGGCCTGGATGGAGCGGCTGGCCGACCACGCGGCCGCGCTGCTGGCGGCCGGGGTGCCGGCGGTGCTGGCGGGCGACTACAACATCGTGCCGACACCGGCGGACATGTACGTCTCCAAGTCGCACGCCAAGAACGCGCTGGTGCAGCCGCAGAGCCGCGATGCGTTCCGGCGACTGACCGAGGCGGGGTGGACCGACTCGCTGCGGACGCTGCATCCGGACCGGCCGATGTACACGTTCTGGGACTACCTTCGCGACGGCTGGGGGCGGGATGCGGGCTGGCGGCTGGACCACTTGTTGCTGAGCCCTTCGCTGGCGCCTCGTTTGGCCACCGCCGGGGTCGACCGGGAGGTGCGTGCGGCGGCTGGCGCCAGCGATCACGCGCCGGCCTGGGTGACTCTTGCATGAGCCATGTGGCCGCGATCGAGGCGGAGTGCCAGGAGGCGCTGCGCTTGCAGCAACGCGGCGCGTTCGGGCAGGCGGAGGCGCGCTACCGCCGGGCGCTCGCGGCCATGCCGGCCACGCCCGAGCTGCACAACAACCTGGGCGTCACGCTGTGCGCGCTTGGGCGGTCCGGCGAGGCGGTGGCGAGCTTCCGCCGTGCCGTGGCGCTGCAGCCCGGCTACGCCGACGCGCACGTGAATTTGGGCATGGCGTTGCTGACGCAGGGCGCTTTGGCGGAAGGGTGGCGAGAGTACGAGTGGCGCTGGCGGATGGCGGCCTATGCGCGCGAACGGTCCACCCTGACCACGCCGCGGTGGCGGGGGGAGGCGGGGAACGGACGGCTGCTGCTGCATGCGGAGCAGGGCGCCGGCGACACCCTGCAGTTCTGCCGCTTTGCTCCGCTAGCGGCCGCGCGGGGCTGGCGCGTGACGCTGAGCGCGCCGGCGTCGCTGGTTCGGCTGCTGCGTGGCGCGCCGGGGGTGGCGGAGGTGGTGGAGCAGGGCGATGCGCGGCCGCCGCATGACCGGCACTGCCCGTTGCCCAGCCTGCCGTTCGCGCTGGGGCTCGATGCGGCGCCGGCGCTAGCGGCGTATCTGCGCGCCGACCCGGCGTTGGCGGGGGATTGGAGGGGGCGGCTGTCGGCGACGGCGACGGGCGGGCTGCGCGTGGGCCTCGCGTGGGCCGGTAGTCCGTTGCTGCCTGCCGACGCTCGACGCTCACTGCCGCCGGTTCGCTTGGCGCGGCTGGCGGGGCTGGGCCGGGTTCGCCTGGTCAGTTTGCAAAAGGGCGGGCCGGCGGCGCCCGCAGCGCTTGGGTTGATCGACCATACCGCGGCGTTGCACGATTTTGCCGACACGGCGGCGTTGGTCGCCAATCTCGACCTGGTGGTCTCGGTCGACTCCGCGGTGGCCCACCTGGCGGCGGCGATGGGAAAGCCGGTGTGGCTGCTCGACCGCTTCGACCATTGCTGGCGTTGGATCGCAGGCCGGCTGGACAGCCCGTGGTACCCGACGCTGCGCATTTATCGCCAGCCGCGGCCCGGCGACTGGGACGCAGTGCTGGTCGCGGTGGCGCGGGATTTGGGCAGGGTTGGCGCTGTCGGCTGAGCCGCGATGCAGGTCCGGGTTCAAAGCTGCGGCCAGCCTCGCAAGGCAACCTCGACGATGGCCAGGAGGGCGGCGCGCGGCGTCCCGTCGCGGGCCAGCGCCGACATTCCTTGCGTCACGGCCATGACGAGACCGGCCAAAGCGGCGGTGTTCGTCTTCGGCGGCAGCACGCCTGCCGCGATGTCGCGGTCGATGCGGGCCCGTAACCGCCTGTCGATTGATCTGCGGATGTCGGCGATCGCACTCTGGACATCGGCCGACGCAGCCGAGCCGCTGGCGGTCGCGCTGGCCAGCAGGCATCCCTTGGGCGTCGCCTCGCCGGTATAGGCGGTCGCGGCGGCTATCAGCATCTCGCGCGCGGCTTCGTATGCGGTGGGCGCGTCATCGATCGCACGCGCCATCGCCTCGGGATCGCCGGCGTAGCGGCGGGCGGCTTCCAGGAACAACCGCTTCTTGTCCCCGAACGCGGTGTAGAGGCTCGGCGCCGTGACGCCCATCGCGGTGGTCAGGTCGACGATTGACGTCGTTTCGTAGCCGTGGCGCCAGAACGTAAGCATCGCTTGTTCGAGCGCTATCTCCCGGTCGAACGATAGCGGCCTGCCGGTTTTGCGGCGCGGCGCGGGATGCTTAGGTTCCATAGTGAACGCTCTGAAATAGGTTGACGGCTGTCGACCGGCATAGCATTACTTCCATATCGAACGCTAGGAAAGCAGTCAGCCATGTCCCTCACCGACTTTCGGACACTCGGTCATTCAGGCCTCGTCGTCAGCCCGCTCGCGCTGGGGACGATGACTTTTGGCCCTGGCGAGTGGGGTGCGGACGAAGCAACGTCACGGGCGATCTTCGACGCATACCGCGCGGCCGGCGGTAATTTCGTCGACACCGCCGACATTTACGCCGGTGGCGCGAGCGAAGAGATGGTTGGCCGGTTCATTGCCGACAGCGGCTCGCGCGACGACATCGTCCTTGCCACCAAGTTCGCGTTCAATGGATCGGCGAGCCCGCTGACTGCGAGACAGGCGGGCGTCGGCAATCCCAACGCGGGCGGGGCCGGCGCCAAGAACATCCATCGGGCGCTCGATGCCTCGCTGAAGCGGCTAGGCGTTGAGCACATCGACCTTTACTGGATGCACGTCTGGGACGGCGTTACGCCTGTCGAGGAAATCGTCCAGACGCTCGGCGACTTGGTCCGGGCGGGCAAGATCCGCTATTATGGTTTGTCAGACATGCCCGCCTGGCTGGCGATGAAGGCTGCGACGATTGCGGCCGAGCGGCGGACGCCTGGCCCGATTGCGCTGCAGCTCGAATACTCGCTTGTCGCCCGCGACGTGGAAAGCGAGCATTTCCCGGCGGCGCGGGAGGGCGGCATGGGCGTCATGCCGTGGAGCCCTCTCGCGGGCGGTTTCCTATCCGGCAAGTATCAGCGTGGGAACACCGCCGACACCGGCCGATTGAGCGGCGCAAATCCGTTCGGCGAAAGCAAGTTTGTGGACCGCAACTGGGCCATTCTCGACGTGCTGAAGGCTGTCGCCGCCGAGCTCGACCGGCCAGCAGCGCAGGTCGCGCTCGCCTGGACCCTGGCGCGCGCCGGGGTAGCCTCGACGTTGATCGGAGCAAGCAAGGTGTCGCAATTGGAGAGCAACATCGCAGCGACGGATCTCCGGTTGAGCCCCGACGTGATTAAGCGTTTCGACGAGGCAAGCGCGCCCGTGTTGGGGTTCAGCGCATCGCTAACGCAGCCGGCTATTCGCCGCATGGTCTTTGGCGGCCACGACGTCGCCGGATGGAACGAACAGCGCCATTGATCAGGCAAAGCCTGACCGCCGCCGATGGGATGCCAGGCGCGATGATTGTCGAGTCGCCGGGCCGGCCCGTCATCGCGACGAAGGATTCAGCGCGCGAGCGCCAAATGCGCCGCCTGGATCGCCGCACCGTCAAGCGGCGGCTCGCGGTAGCGGATGGTTGTTTGGGCTCCGGATTAAGGCGAAACGATCGCTGTTGGCAGGAGCGGGTCGTCGATCTCGGGCCGGCCCGCGATGTGCTGGTAGGTGCCGTAGATCGGAAGACCCGTGGGGATGTCCTTCCACAGCGTGCTCACCGAGCGGTAATTGTTGCCGTCGTAGCCCTCGCGGTAGTGGCTGATTTTCAGCGCGCGGTAGGCGTGACCGAGAAGGAAAATGTCCTCGACCCCCTCGTTGCGGACCAGGTCGTGATACTGCGAGCCGGGCGCAACGATGGTGTTGAACCCGGTCACGGCGCCGCTGGGCGCCCGCATCATGCGCCGCAGCGCCGCGTGGCCTTGGTCGGCTCCAGCCCAATCGGTGAGCCAGATGCCATACCAGGCCTTCGCCGGTTGCCCGTCCAGGGTCATGAGGCACAGGTCGGGGTCGGTCGGGTCGGCGCCGTCGAACGCCATCACCGGGCCACCCTTCAACTCGACGCGGGAACCGGGCGGGGGGCAGGGGCGCGGGACCTCGTGACCATCGGTCGGTTGCACGTTGCCGCCGATGATCATCGCGGGGTAGTTCGCGGCGGCGGCTTGCACGTCGAGCGGCATGCCGCTCTGGGCGGTGCAGCCCACCAGCATCAGCAGGGCCAAAGCCGCGAAAATCCATCTCGCCATACGCCACCCCCGCTGCAAACCTACAAACGTCCCGCCGACCGCTGCAAGGGGGCTGGTGCGGTTCTTGCCTATTCCCGGCAGCCTTCACGGGGGACGGACTTTGCCGAGCCGGATGCACCTGGCGTTCAACTTGTCATACACGCACATGAACGGCCGCTGGGGCTTGCCCGGCTCGTGGGACGACCGGACTTTTCCGGACGTGACGCTCTACGAGGACGTGGCGCGATTGGCGGAGCGCGGCTGCCTAGACATGTTGTTTTCCGGCGACGGCACCGGCGTGCCCGACACGTGGGCCGGCTCGCGCGACGCCGCGGTGCGTTGGGGCGTGATGTATCCCCGCGTGGACATGAACCCGGTGATGGTCGCGGCCGCTCGCGTCACCAAGCATGTCGGCTTAGGGCTGACCTACTCCACCACCTTCATGCACCCATACTACACGGCGCGGCTGATGAACTCGCTCGATCACCTCAGCGACGGGCGCATCGCGATCAACCTGGTGACATCCACCCGTCGCTCCGATGCGGCCAACTTCGGCTTCGACGAGTTGATGGAACACGCCAGCCGCTACGAGCGGATGGAGGAGTTCGTCGCTGTTTGCTGCAAGCTGTGGGACGCGACGGCGGCGGACGCGATGCTGTGGGACCGCGAGACCGGCCAGGTGGGCGACCCGGCGAAGGTGCAGGACGTCCACCACGCCGGGCGGTTCTTCAAGGTCGAGGGGCCGCTCAACACGCCGCCCTCGCCGCAGGGCCGCCCGGTGATCATCCAGGCCGGCGGCTCTCCTCGCGGCATTCGCGCCTCGGCCGCCATCGCGGACCACGTGTTCGGCGCGGACATGCCGCTGGCCATGCAGGTCACGCAACGGGCGGCGCTGGACGCGGCGCTGGTGGATGCCGGGCGGGACCCGGCCAGCGTCGGCATCCTATGGCAGACGCCGATGGCGGTGCGCGAGACGCGGGCGGAAGCGGAGGCCGTGCGCAACTCGCTGCTGACCACGCTGCCGGCGGAGGCGGTTGGCGTCTATCTATCGTATCACGCGGGATATGATCTCTCGACCTTGCCCGAGCGGTTTACCTTGCGCGAGCTGCGCGACGCGATCACGGCCAGCAATGCTTCCCCTATGGGATTGGTCAACAAGTTGGCAAATAAGCTCGGCGCCGACAGCGAGATCACTCGCGCCGAGTTCTTCGAGCATGGCCTGTTGGCGGCAACGCAGCACGAGAATACGGTCGCCGGCACGCCGGCCGACATCGCCGACCACTTGGAAGCGTCGTTCGAGGCGACTGGAAGCCGGGGTGGATTCATGATCGGCCAGTCGATCGCAGTGATGGCGGACCTGGCCGCGTCGGTGGAGTTGCTGGTGCCGGAGCTGCAGCGGCGAGGGCGGTTCCGGAAGGAGTACCACGGGCGAACGTTGCGGGAGAACCTCGCGGAGGGGGCTTAGGGCGCCTGAGCGAAGCCCAGCCCAACGGCGCCTGGCGCGACGCCGCGTCGGCAGATTGCTGCGGGTGTTCGCATCATCAGCGGACGATCCAACCTCTTGCCAGCGCCAACTTGGAATCAGATGTCAGGCGACGCCAAGCAGCCGGATCAGGCCGAAGCTGATGGCCCCGAGCAGGACCAGAGACAGTGTGACTGTGGCCGTCACCCGCACGCCGGCGCGGGCCACGGTGCGGACGTCGGTGCCGAGGCCGAGCGCCGCCATGGCGATGATGGTCAGCATGTTCGTCAAGGCGGCTATGGGCGCCAGCGCGGCCGCCGGCACCAAGCCGGCGGATCGCCCCGCGGCCAGCAGCAGGAAACCGATGATGAACCATGGGACCAGTTTGCGAAGCGGCGGCCAACCCGCCTCCAGTCCCTTCCCACTGCGCTGGGTCATGACCGACAGCACCAGGACCACCGGGCCTAGCATCAGCACGCGGACCAGCTTGACCAGGGTGCCGAGCTGCACCGCCAGCGGGCCGATCGGCGCGGTGGCGGCCAGCACCTGCGGCACGGCATAGACCGTCAGGCCGGCCAGGGCGCCGTATTGCAGCGCCGAGAGGTGCAGCACTGGCGCCAGGAATGGCAGCCCAAGCACGACGGCGACGCCCAGCACCGCAGTGAAAGCGATGGAAGCCGCAATATCGTCGCCGGTGGCGCCGATAACCGGGGCGATGGCGGCGATGGCGGAGTTGCCGCAGATGGAGTTGCCGCACGCGACGAGGGTCGCCATCCGATGCGGCACGCCAAGCAGGCGACCGGCGGCATAGCTGCCGACGATGGCCACGACGACCACGCATGCGATGCCGACCAGCAGGCCCCACCCGGCCGCCACTATGGTCTGCAAGCTCAGCGAGACGCCGAGCAGCACGACGGCTACTTCGAGCAGTTGCTTGGCGCCGAAGCTCACCCCGGGGCGCCAGCGGGGGCCCGGAGACCAGGCGGTGCGAACCAGCGTGCCCGTCAGGATCGCCAACACCAGGGCTTCCAACCAGGCGCGACCGAGCACTGCGGCTTCTGCACGCTCCAGCGCAAGGGCGGCGAGCGTTACGACGCCACATAGCAGCAGGCCCGGGAGGAGGCGGGCGGCGTGGTGCAGCGGCAATGCGCCGGGCGGCTTCATGGGTCGGTCCTCGGCAACGCGACGATCTACGTTGCGTAGTCGGCCTCTGACAAGCGCGGCGGCTTAACGCGGTAGCTGGAGAAGGCTTGGCAACATCGCAGGCTTGTAACGAAGCAGCAGTCGCTGCGAATGAGATTCCGATCAATGCAACCAAGTCCGATTGCGACCGCAGTAGGTCGGCGGCGACGTGATGATGAGGAGAGCGCGACCGGGTCGACTTGATTGAGGTTATAGTATGGCTCGTGCGCAAGACGACAGCTCGGGGGCTTACCCTTCGGGTCAGCCCCCGAAGTCGTGCGACGCGCGTTGACCGATCATGGCAAGCAGCTCTCGACGGGTGTCCGGATGGTCGCGGAATGCACCCAACATCTGGCTGGTCACCATTGCGACCCCTGGCTTGTGGACGCCGCGGGTGGTCATGCATTGATGGTTGGCTTCGATGACGACCGCAACGCCTCTCGGCCGAAGCACGTCATTGATGGTATTGGCAATTTGGACGGTAAGCTTTTCCTGGATTTGAAACCGTTTGCTGAACGCGTCCACCACCCGTGCGAGCTTGCTGATGCCGACGACGCGCACGTCCGGCAAGTACGCAACGTGCGCCCGACCGATGATGGGCACCATGTGGTGCTCGCAGTAGCTTTCGAGCCGGATATCCCGCAGCAGGATGATCTCGTCGTAGCCCTCGACCTCCTGGAAGGTGCGCTCAAGCAAGGCGACCGGGTCGACTTCGTAACCTGCAAATAGCTCGCGGTAGGATCGCACGACTCTTGCCGGAGTTTCCAATAGGCCCTCGCGCGACGGGTCCTCGCCGGCCCAACGCAGCAGGGTCCGCACGGCGGCCTCTGCCTCCTCCTGGGTCGGTTTGGGCGAGCGCTCGTTATTCAATGTTGTCGCCCTGGATGCTGTGGCGGACGGGCAGAAATCTGGGTCCGCCAGCGATCAAGGCCTATTCAATGAACCCTGCCATGCGGACTGTCGAGGCTGAATGCCGGTATAGCAATATCAAATGTCTCACCCGTTACGGTTGAGACCATGAGGTAGCTGCCTTGCATAAAGCCGCTCGGCGTGTCCAGCGGAGTGCCGGAGGTGTATTCGAAGGTGTCGCCGGGCTCCAGCACCGGTTGTTCGCCGACCACTCCGGGACCGTCGACCTTGGTGGCTCGGCCGCTTGCGTCGGTGATGCACCAAGTCCGGCGCATGAGCTGCACGGTGTCGGCTCCTGTGTTGGTTATCTCCACCCGATAGGCCCAGACGAACCGGCTGTCATCCGGTTGGGACTGGTCGGCGAGATAAGTAGGCTGCACCGACACGAGAATATCGCGCGTGGTCGCCGTGTAGTCACGTTCGGTCATTCCGCGGCCTCGCGCGCGGAGCCGCCTTCGAGAACGGCGGCCAACCCGGCCGCGACATCGGCGCACAGGTCGCGCGCGTCCTCAAGACCGACCGAGAGACGGATGACGCCGTCGGTGATGCCCAGGCGCTGACGCTCCTCGGCGCCGATCCGCATGTGGGTCGTGGTGGCCGGGTGGGTCGCAAGGGACTTCGTGTCGCCGAGGTTGTTGCTGATCGCAATCAGGCTGAGCGCGTTGAGAAAGCGGAAGGCGCCTTGCTTGCCGCCCACAACCTCGAACGCGACGAGCGTGCCACCGTTGGACATCTGCCGCATGGCCAACGCGTGTTGCGGGTGATCCGGGCGCGATGGATAGATCACGCGTTGAATGCCAGGCTGGCGCGCGATGAAGTCGGCGATGGTGGCAGCCCTTGCGCAGGCGGCTTCCACGCGCAACGCGATTGTCTCGAGGCCTTTGAAGAGCAGCCAAGCGTTGAATGCTGAAAGGCTCGGGCCGGTATTGCGGATGAACGGCTGCAAGGCGCCCTCGATCCAGGCCTTGCGCCCGAGCACGGCGCCGCCGAGGACGCGGCCTTGGCCATCCATGTGTTTAGTGCAGGAGTATACGACGATGTCAGCGCCGTGACGCAACGGCTGTTGCAGCAAGGGCGTGGCGAAGACGTTGTCCACGATCACCAGCGCGCCGGCGGCATGCGCCATGTCGCAGATTGCTTGCAGGTCCAGCACATCGAGCATCGGGTTGGATGGGCTTTCAAGCAGCACCATGGTGGCGGGCCGGCTGAATGCGACGCGCCATGCGTCAAGGTCGCCGCCATCGACGAACTCGCTGTGGATGCCGTAGCGGGGCAGCAGGGTGGATACGATCCAGTGGCACGAGCCGAACAGAGCCCGGGATGCGACGACGCGGTCGCCTGCTTTCAGGTGCGACAGCATGGCGGCGTGGATCGCCGCCATTCCGGTTGCGGTCACGCGGCACGCCTCGGCGCCTTCGATGGAGGCGAGGCGCTCCTCGAGCATGGCGATGGTGGGATTGCCGAACCGGCTGTATTGGTAATGCGTGTTTGAGCCGATGAAGGCGGCTTCCGCTTCTTCAGCGCTGCCATAGACGAAGCCGGACGTAAGATAGAGCGCTTCACTGGTCTCGGCATGCGGGGAACGCGCGGAGCCAGCGTGTATCAGGCGGGTGGCGATATGGTTATCAGACATGTTCAGGTCCGGAGCGTGCTTGCAATGGGCTATTCCTACCAAGACTGGCCGGCTTCGTCCCCACCTGTTTCGGAAGAGCTGGCGCGCCCGGTTGGCCGGTGGCGGCCGATCCGAGCGGGTTGCGCGCCGGGAGTTGCGTTTCTATGCTGCGTATAAGCGTGCGGGTGTAGTTCAATGGTAGAACGGCAGCTTCCCAAGCTGCATACGAGGGTTCGATTCCCTTCACCCGCTCCATTGCACCCATGAGTGTTTCACGTGAAACACTCATGGCGCGCTACGTCGGATTGTTGGACCGCTGGGGCGGCGCGATCAACCTCACCTCCGACCGTGCCCGCTCCAGGCTGTCCGACCACATCGCAGACAGCCTCAGCATCGCCCCTCACCTTCCAGCACGGCTCGATCGTCTCATCGACCTTGGTTCAGGGCAGGGTTTCCCGGCTATTCCACTCGCGATCGAGACTGGCGTGACGGTTGACATGATAGAAGCAGACCGGCGCAAGGCCGCCTTCCTCACCACCGTGCTCGCGACGTTGGGCTTGCCTGGTACCGTGTCGGCCTCACGGATCGAAGCGACTGTGCTTACCCCTGCGCTGTGCGTCACTGCGCGTGCGCTCTCAAGCCTCAGATCGCTTATCACGGCGGCCAAGCCATTTATAGCTGCTGACGGCCGTTGCCTGTTCCTGAAAGGACCGGGCGCGGCGAGTGAACTGCTGGATGCGCAGCGTGACGGAGCCGTTGGGCGCCTCGTCGAGACCGGACGCGCAAGCTCCTGCCTCGTCATGCTGACCCGTCTCGGCTAGGCATCGATAGTGACCCGCACACAAGACGCGCCACGCAACCAAGTCATCGCTATCGCCAACCAGAAGGGCGGCGTTGGTAAAACGACGACCGCCGTGAACCTCGGAGCGGCGTTGGCGCTAGCCGGGCACCAGGTGTTGGTGATCGACCTCGACCCGCAAGGCAACACTTCGACCGGGCTCGACATCACGCGGCGAGACCGCTCGCCGGGCTGCTATGCCTGCCTGACTGACCGGGCGGACCTGGCGCAGTGCATCAGGTCGACCGCGGTGCCTTGTTTATCCGTTATGCCCGCCGAGCCCGACCTCGCTGGTGCGGAGATCGAGTTGGTGGGCCATCCCAACCGCGAGTTCCGTTTACGCGACGCGATCCGCGCGTTGCCAGCACACTCGGTCGTTCTGATCGACTGCCCGCCCAGCCTTGGCTTGCTGACTCTGAACGGTCTTGTCGCTGCAACGTCAGTGCTGGTGCCGCTGCAATGCGAGTTTTTCGCATTGGAAGGCCTTAGCCAATTGGCGCAAACGGTGGATCGCGTACGCGTCGCCATGAACCCGGCCGCAGTCATCCAGGGGATTGTCCTCACCATGTATGACCGCCGGAACAACCTTTCCGACCTTGTCGCAGCAGACGCCAGGAGCTTCTTCGGCCACCGCGTCTACCAGACCATGATTCCACGGAGCGTGCGGGTGTCGGAAGCGCCGAGCCATGGAATGCCCGTGATGCTGTACGACCCTAGATCCGCCGGCGCGCGGGCCTATGGCCAACTGGCGGAGGAGTTCAGCGACCGGATGCGGCTGGCGGCGCCCGCGGCAGCTGCGCCATGAGGCAACCAACGGCGAGGTTGGGCCGCGGCCTTGCCGCTTTGCTGGGAGAACCCGGGCTTGCCGCCGAAAACGGAGGCGGCCTCAGCACGAGGGAAGTCACTCTGCTGGAACCCAGCCCATTCCAGCCGCGCGGCGCCGTGCTCGACACGGACTTGCAGGAATTGGCGGCGTCGATCCGGGCGCAGGGCGTGCTGCAACCCATCCTGGTCCGACCCCACCCGCACGAGCACGGCCGGTTTCAGATCATCGCCGGGGAACGACGCTGGCGAGCCGCCATGCTCGCGGGGTTGGCGGACGTGCCCTGCTTTGTACGCCCGCTTTCCGACGCCGACGCGAGCGCTGCGGCGTTGGTGGAGAACCTGCAACGGGAAGACCTGAACGCGATCGAGGAGGCAGAAGGTTTCCGACGTCTGGTCGATGATTTTGGACTGACGCACGAGGAACTCGGCGCTGCGATCGGCAAATCACGCAGCCACGTCGCCAACCTGCTGCGCTTGCTTAATCTGCCGCAATCCGTCCAGCACCATGTCCGTTCCGGCGCCTTGTCCGCCGGCCATGCAAGGGCCGCACTAGCCTGCGCCGACCCGGCGGTTGCGGCGGAGCTGATGATCGCGCGCTCCATGTCGGTCCGCCAAGCCGAAGCGCTGGCGTCGCCTTCGCCGAAAGCCGAGCAGGAGGCTCGCCCTGCCCAAGCGCTCGGGATGGCGGACCTTCGAGCCGTCGAGCGGGACCTGTCAGAGCAATTAGGGCTCCACGTCTCGATCTCGTTCAACGGCCGCGGCGGCTCGGTGACGTTGCGCTATCAAACCCTGGACCAGCTCGACCACGTCATCGGCAGACTCGGTCGCCCCTGACCCGGCCGATTACCGTCGCGACCGAGCAGCGGCTGCGGCGTGCAGCAGGCGCCCGGCAATCGCCAAGTCCGCCGAGCCCGCCCGCTTGCAAGCGACGTCGGCGTCGTGCACCGCCCGTCCCAAAGCCATAAGAGACGCCACCGGCCATCGATCCACCTCAGCGAGGAACCCGGGCATTTGCTGTCCAAATACCGGGGGGGTCAGCGATCGGGCGGCGTCTTCCGCCGAGCGCCCCTCTCCCATCGCCGCACGCACCCGCAACAGGCGATGCACCTGCATGGATAGCACGGCTAGCAGCCCCTGCCCGGTCGCGCCCTCCCACTCCAACTCTTGCAACAGCGCATCGCAACGGCTGAGATTGCCGGCAAGGCAGGCGGACACGGCGGCGCCGAGGCTTGCATCGAGCTCTGCCGAGCAACAGGCCTGCGCATCCTGAACCGTAACGACGCCCGTCTCAGCGGCATACAGCACGAGTTTCTCCAGTTCGGCGCGCCGGCGGCCTGACTCGCCCGCCAGTTCGACCGCCAGATAGGCGATCGCGTCTGCATCCGCGCGCAACCCGGCATCAGCCAGCGTCTGCCTGATCTCGGAGCCGATCGCCGCTGGCCGTTCCAGATAGCACGGGATTGCCGCCCAATCGGCGCGAGCCTCCGCCCAGGCGCGCAGCTTGGACCGCGCCGACAGGCCGGCGCCTTCCACGACGATCAGGGTATCGGCGCGATAATCGCGCAACTTGCCGAGCGCCACCGCCAATCCATCCGTTGCGTCCATGACCCGGACGACGCGGCGGCCGCCCCCGAGCGACATGCTGGTCACCTCTTGGGCAAGCCGTCCGTGCTCCTCCTTGGCCAAGATGCTCAGGCGGAACGGGTCGAACGCAGCGCCGACGATCGCCACCGCAGCAGCGCCGGCGCGGTCGCGGATCAGACCGGAGTCCTCGCCATACAACAGCATCCCGGCAAAGCGGGACGGGTCGGCAAGCGCACCCGCGACCTGGCTTGGCGTGATCTTCACGGCGCTGAACCCGCCGTCACAGTCCTTTCAGGACGAAATTCACGATCCGCCCCGGCACATAGACCCGCTTGGCGACCTCTCGCCCGGCGAGCGCCCGCGCCACGTTCACCTCCGCCGCCGCCGCCGCAATCACTTCGTCGCCGCTCGCATCCAGCGCGGCGAGGATGGTTCCCCGCAGCTTGCCGCCGACCTGAACGGCGATCGTCGCCATCGACTCGACCAGCAAAGCAGGGTCGGCCTCGGGCCATGACAAATCCGGAAGGGCATCGCCTGATGGGTGAAGGCGGGCCATGATCTCGGCCGCCAGATGCGGCATCATAGGCGCAACAAGCCGGGTGAAGATGTCCAGCGCCTGTCGCACGTCCGCCGAGGCGCCCTGGGTACGATAGCCATCAGACATCGCGTTCAGCAACTCGTAAAGCCGGGCTACCGCGACGTTGAAGGCGAACTGGTCGAGCGCCGTCGAGACGCTGGCGATCGTACGGTGCGCGGTTCGCAGCAGCGCCGCATCGCCGACCGCGTCGCTTGCCGCGCCAGCGTCCAGGATCGCCATGGCAAGACGGCTCGCCCGGTGCACGAACCGCGAAGCGCCGGAAATGCCGGTCTCCGTCCATTCCATGTCCCGTTCGGGCGGGTTGTCCGACAGCACGAACCATCGCGTCGTGTCGGCGCCGTAGCGGCCGATGATTTCCTGCGGGTCGACCGTGTTGCGCTTGGACTTCGACATCTTGTCCACTGCGCTGACCGCGACCGCTCGTCCGCTCGCCTTTTCAACCACCACGCCCTCGGCCGTGCGCTCCACTTCCGCCGGGTACAGCCACCGTCCGTCCGGCGCGCGGTAGCTCTCGTGCGTCACCATCCCTTGGGTGAACAACCCGGCGAATGGCTCCTCCACCTCCACCAAGCCGGCCTGCTTCATGGCCCGGGTGAAGAAGCGCGAATACAGCAGATGCAGGATGGCGTGATCGATTCCGCCGACATACTGGTCCACCGGCAGCCAATGCGCAGCGGCGGCGTGCGAGACGGGCTGCTCCGCGGTCGGGCTGCAGAACCGCGCGAAGTACCACGAACTGTCGACGAACGTGTCCAGCGTGTCCGTCTCGCGCTCGGCTGGGCCGCCGCAGGCCGGGCAACCAACGTTCTTCCATGCGGTGTGGCGATCAAGCGGATTTCCGGGTTGATCGAAGCTCACGTCTTCCGGCAAGACCACCGGCAGCGCAGACTCAGGCAGCGGAACCACGCCGCACGCCGGACAATGCACCACGGGGATGGGACAGCCCCAATAGCGCTGCCGGCTGACACCCCAGTCACGCAGACGCCAGTTCTCCACGCTTTCACCCTGGCCGGCGTCGGACAGGCGGCGGATGATCTCGGCCATTGCTTCGGCAGTCGTCATGCCGTCCAGGAATTCCGAGTTGATCATCCTGCCCGGGCCGTCATAGGCCTTGGCGCCGGTCGCGTAGGTGGCGGCGTCCTCCCCAGGCGGCAGCACGACCGGGACCACGGCCAGGTCGTATTTGCGGGCGAACTCAAGGTCCCGCTGGTCGCCGCAGGGGCATCCGAAGATGGCGCCCGTGCCGTATTCCATCAGTACGAAATTCGCCACCCAGACTGGGATGGCCCGGCCATCGAAGGGGTGGCGGACCGTGAGGCCGGTGTCGAAGCCGCGCTTCTCGGCAGTCTCGATGGCGGCTTCGCTGGTGCCGAGCGCTCGGCATTCGGTAACGAACGCGGCCGCGTCGGGGTTGACCGCGGCGACCGCGGCGGCCACCGGGTGCTCGGGCGCCACCGCGAGGAACGACATGCCGAACAGCGTGTCGGGGCGAGTGGTGTAGACCTCGATGGCGTCCGTCCCACCGGTGGCTTGCTTCAACGCGAAGCGCACGCGGGCGCCTTCGCTGCGGCCGATCCATTTCGCCTGCATCGCGCGGACCCGGTCGGGCCAGCGGTCCAACCCGTCCAGCGCCGCCAACAGCGACGGCGCCTCGGTGGTGATGCGGAACACCCATTGCGCCAGCTGCCGCTTCTCGACGGGGGCGCCCGAACGCCAGCCGCGGCCCTCGACCACCTGTTCATTGGCCAGCACGGTGCCGTCGACCGGATCCCAGTTCACCCAGCTCAGCTTACGGTCGACCAGGCCCATGCGCATGAAGGCGAGGAACAGCTTCTGCTGCTGGCCATAATACGCCGGGTCGCAGGTCGCGAACTCCCGACTCCAGTCGATCGACAGGCCGATGCGCTGCAGTTCCGCGCGCATCGCGGCGATATTGGCCCAGGTCCACGCCGCCGGGTGCACGCCCCGTTCCCGAGCCGCATTCTCGGCGGGGAGGCCGAACGCGTCCCAGCCCATGGGGTGCAACACGTCGTAACCGCAGGCCCGCTTGTAGCGCGCGACCACATCGCCGAGCGTGTAGTTGCGAACGTGCCCAACATGGATGTTGCCGCTGGGGTAGGGGAACATCTCGAGAACGTAATACTTGGGCTTGCCACCGGTCGGAACGTCTTCGACGCGGAACGCCGCGTTCTCCTCCCACCGGCGCTGCCAGCGCGCCTCGATGGTGGCGAAGTCGTAGCCTGTCGAACGGTCTGCAATCGCGGCGCCGGTGTCTTGCTGCATCAGATTGCCTTGACCCATCTTGGCGCCGCGCCCGTGGCCCCGGCCCGCGCGTCGCCTGCGCGCATTACTGGCTGGCGGTCTGAGACCTCAACTCGCGTGCGCGCGCAAGCACCTTGTTTTCGATCTCGCCCGTCGTGGTCTGGCTGACCGCGGCGTCCACCCATTGGCCACCCTGCTGGACCTGGCGGAAAACCGACACCCGGATGCCGTCTGCGCGCAACTGGCGGCCTAGGATGTAGGCGGTCGCCTTGAACCGCTCCCCGCCGGAGCTGGGCGGCTGATACCAGTCGGTGATGATGACGCCGCCAAATGGGTCGGCCGAGGCCAGCGGCATGAACGCCAGCGTGTCGAGCGCGCCGCGCCAAAGGTAGGCGTTCACCCCCAGCGCCGCGCCGTCGCTGTTGCTGCCGGAACCTTTGTTGATGCCGAACACCAAGCCCTGCGAATCGCCGGTGACCTTCCCGCGATCGCCCTGCGTCCGATAATCGTTGTATTCGTTGTCGGCGACGGGTCGCACGTTCGTGCTGCTGTTGCCGCCGCAGGCCGCCAACATCCCGAGACTGGCAAGCAGCGCGACTGTGGCGAAGCGATTGGTCTTCATAACGACACCTGGCGTGATCACCGCTGGCCGCGGTCCGACACTCTGTAACGCGTGTCGGGGGTATCGCCAAGCGGTCTGGCGTATTCGCAGACTACTATAAAAGAACGGGGGCGGCAGATTGCTCCGCCGCCCCCGCCATGCACGCGATGGTCTATAGGCTTACCAGGCGAAGCTGGTGCCGATCGCGATCAACGACTGGTCGATCTGGTTATGCAGGTTGCCGTTCGGGTTGCTGAGCGAGGCGCCGACGTTGGTGGAGCCTGCCAAAACGTTCGCGCCGTTCTGCCTGGACTGGCCGAACAGATACGACAGGTAGATCGAAACGCCTGGCGCCAACGAGTAGGTGGCGCCAGCGCCAATGCCTTCATCCCGACGCTGACCGCCGGTGACCTGGTTGGCGCCCGTTATCAAAGAAGCGCCAGTGATCTGGTTGAAGTTCGTCGCCGTGTTCCGATCGCCTTCGTACCACGACCGCAGAACGTGCGCACCGAAGATCACCGGCCCAATCGTGTACGTGGCGCCGACGATGATTGCGGCGGAGTTCGGCTGACCGCGGTTGAGCAGGCCGCCGGCGCCGCTGCCGCCGAGCACGTTGTAGCGACCGTACTGGAAGTTGCCGCCGGCGGAGAGCCCGCCGAGGGTGCCGACCAGGCCCCAGTCGCCGTAGCTCAAGTCCTCAAGCCGTTGATGCTTGGCATCGGCGCCCAACGCCGTTGCTTGCGCCGCGGTGGTGGCCGTGATGCCGTCATCCTGAACCCGGCCTGAGCCGACATAGGCGGCCGTCGCCGCAATGCCCACCGGACCGAACGTTCCGCGGTAGCGGACCAGCGCTTCATACATGTTCTTCCGACGCGCATAGTCGGCCGTGCTGGTGGCGGACAGCTCGTCGCAGCCCGGCGTCGCCGCCGTTGTCGCGCCAGCGAGCACGGCGCTGCCGAACTGCGGCGCCGGGTTGCAGCCCGCGCCGTTGTCGCCGCCGATGCCGGCGGTGCTCGGCTCGTACGACAGACCGAAATCGACGCCGTAGAACTGCGGCGACAGATAGACGGCCTTCGTGGTCGAATACATGTTGCCGACGTCGTTGAACGGATAGTTGAGCAACGCCACCGAGCCGCCCGGGAAGATGCCCGGAAGGTCGCCGTTGAGGCCGCCGTCGTTGAACGTTTCGAACGTGCCCGTCAGGTAGAGGCTGGTCGGGCCATCAGACGAGCCAAGGCGCAAGGTGCCGAAGCGGTCCGTCCCGATGTAGCCCCAGCTGCGGCGGTAGTACAGGATGCCGCGGGTGCGATCCTGGCCGGTGGTGGAGCCATACACGCCGTTGCCGGAACCGAAGTTGTTGTCCTCCCGGATTTCGAGCGAGGCGCCGTACTTCAGGCCGTTCGCGGCGACGCCGTCGAAGCCGGGATACAGACGAGCATACTCGGTGAAGCCGTAGTTGGAGAGCCGGTTGATGCCCTGGTTGGCGGTAGCCGCGACGCCAGCCGCGGTCGGGGCGAACGTCGTCGTGCGCTCGGCGCCCTCAGTGACTTCCGCTGCGTAGAAGCGGAACCGGCCGTTCAACCGGACGGTGACCTGGCCGGGGGTCGGGAACGATTGACCGTCTGTGTTGTCCACGATCTGGGCGTCGGCGTAAGACGCCAACCCAATCGAGGCCCCTAATGCGGCCACGCTGGCCAACAGGAGCTTGCGCATGAATACCTCCTCAGTTCGCCGGATTAACCGGCAGAGTTGCAGGCCCCGCCCCGTTCCCGACCACGCGACCTTGCCCCGGCTGAACCAGGGGAGAGCACGAACTCGGGAGGGCGGGGGCAGCCAGACCTGAGACGGAGTATTGCGGACCAGATCACATCCTCGCAATCGCTCGATGACCCGCTGCATGGCAATTGCGGAACACTGTGGCCACATAGCAACAGCGGCTTTTTACCCTCCAGGAGTCCCAATTATGGTTGCGCCTAATTCTCTCCACGACCGTCTTGCCGACGTGAAAAGCCGAATTGCCACCGCCGCAGCAGCCGCCGGACGCGCCATCGACAGCGTCACGCTCATCGCCGTTTCCAAGACGCACGACGCGGCCGCGGTCGGGGAGGCGCTCGCGGCGGGCCAGCTTGTGTTCGGCGAGAACCGGGTGCAGGAGGCCGCGGCCAAGTTCCCTGGTCTACGGTCGGCGAACCCCGGCCTGCGACTCCACCTGATCGGGCCGTTGCAGACCAACAAGGTCCGCGACGCCATCACGGTGGCCGACGTGATCGAAACGCTGGACAGGCTGAAGCTTGCCGACGCGCTCGCCGCCGCACAAACGCGGGGCGAGCGGCTGCCGCAGCTGCTCATCCAGGTGAACGTCGGCGAGGAGCCGCAAAAGGCCGGCGTGGCGCCCGGGGATGCCGATGGTTTCATCCGCGACTGCGCCGCCCGGTTCGGCGAGCGCCTCACCGGTTTGATGTGCATCCCACCTGCCGGCGAGGATCCGGGCCGCCACTTCGCAGCGCTGGCCGAACTCGCGGCGCGCCATGGGCTGCCTATCGTCTCGATGGGCATGTCGGGCGACTACGAGTCGGCCATCCGTCACGGCGCCACCCATGTCCGCGTCGGCAGCGCCATTTTCGGCGCGCGTCCCGTCTTGGACGCCGCTTCGGCGCCCGCGGGGGAAACGGCGGCGTAGCGCCTAGCCGCGGCTTGCGCAAACCGGCAGCGTCGGCCTTATTGCGCCAGCGGCGGCCACGCCGCGGCGCAGCCCGCCAAACGGTGTTCGCCCTAGTGGAGTCGTCGAATGAGCGTCGTCGCAACTGCCAACGGGGTCGCCCGGTCGCCTGTCCGCGCCAGCGCCCTTTTGGCCGTGCTCGGCATCGTCTACGGCGACATCGGCACCAGCCCGCTCTACGCCTTCAAGGCCAGCCTGGACCACTTCACCCCGACCGGCGTGGCCGAAGGCGAGATCCTCGGCATCTTGTCGCTGATCTTCTGGTCGCTGATCATCATCGTCACCCTTAAATACGTCTTTTTGGTGATGCGTGCCGACAACAAGGGCGAGGGCGGCATTCTCGCCCTCATGGCGTTGGCGCAGCGCGTCTCCACGGACGGGCGCGGCCGCGCGGCGCTGTCGCTCATCGGGATCATCGGCGCCGGGCTGTTCTTCGGCGACGGCATCATCACGCCCGCCGTGTCCGTGCTGTCCGCCGTGGAGGGCTTGCAGGTCACCACCCCCGAGCTGCAACCCTACGTCGTGCCGATCGCCTGCGGCGTCATTGTGGCGTTGTTCGCCGTCCAATACCGCGGCACCGCCGGCGTCGGCCGGGTGTTCGGCCCCGTGATGGCGGTGTGGTTCCTGGTGATCGGCGTGATGGGCGCGCGGGAGCTGGTCGCCACCCCCCAGGTGCTGTCCGCCATCCTGCCGCACCATATGGTGCTTTTCGTCATGCACCACGGCTGGCTCGCCTTCGTGGCGCTCGGCTCGGTCGTGCTCGCCGTCACCGGGGCGGAGGCGCTGTATGCCGACATGGGCCATTTCGGCGCAGCGCCGATCCGCCGGGCCTGGATGGCCTTCGTGCTGCCCAGCCTGGTGCTGAACTACTTCGGCCAGGGCGCGCTGATCCTGCGCGACCCGGCCGCCATCGCCAATCCGTTCTTCCTCATGGCGCCGGCCAGCCTGCGCCTGCCGCTGGTCGTGCTCGCCACCGCCGCCACCGTGATCGCCAGCCAGGCGTTGATCTCCGGCGCCTACTCCATCGCGCGCCAGTGCATGCAGATGAACTTCCTGCCGCGCATGACGGTGACCCACACCAGCACCACCGAGGAGGGCCAGATTTACGTGCCACAGGTGAATTCCGCCCTGTTCGTCGGCGTGCTGCTGCTGGTGCTGGCGTTCCGCAGCAGCGACGCGCTGACCGCCGCCTACGGCATCGCCGTGACCGGCACCTTCCTGTGCACCTGCGTGCTCGCCTCGTTCGCGTTCCACCGCCGGTTCGGCTGGTCGCGGACGCGATCAATCGCGGTATGGGGCGGCTTCGCCATAGTGGACGGCGCGTTCTTCGGCTCCAACATGCTCAAGGTGCCGGAGGGCGGCTGGGTGCCGCTCGTCATCGGGCTGGCGCTCATCGCGCTCATGACGTCCTGGTCGAGGGGGCGAGACCTGGTGCTGGCGCGCTGGAAGCAGGACAGCCTGCCGCTCGCCTCGTTCCTCAAGCGGCTGCCGCAATCCCGCACCATCCGGGTGCCGGGTCTGGCGGTGTTCCTGACCGGCAACCCGGACATCGTGCCCGCCGCGCTGCTCCACAACCTGAAGCACAACAAGGTCCTGCATGAGAAGGTGATCTTCGTGACCGTCGGCAACGACGACGTGCCGGAAGTCCCCATCGAACGCCGGGCCCAAGTGACCGAGTTGGCGCCCGGCATCCATCGCGTGCTGCTCCATTACGGGTTCATGGAAAGCCCGAACATCCCCCGCGCGCTGGAGGAGCTGAACGGTCGCGGCATCGAGTACGACCCCATGCAGGCGAGCTACTTCCTCGGCCGCGACGTGCTGGTGCGCTCTCTGGCGCCCAAGCTGCCGCTGTGGCGGCTGTGGCTGTTCATGGTGATGGCGCGCAACGCGGTGCCCGCCACCGTGTTCTTCCGCATCCCGAGCGACCGTGTGGTGGAGTTGGGCGTCCGCGTCGCAATATGACCAATGTGCAACGATCGGCCGGCAACCGCGTTCAGACCACGTTGGTATGCAGGAGACGGGTCGGATGATGAACGTGACCTTGGTGCTGGCGCAGGGTCCGCGTCAGCCCGAGGGCAACCTGGACGACCGGATGCACCTGCAGGTGCAGCTGACGCCGCAGGGCCACCTGGACGCGGTCGCGTGGGAAACCAGCACCGCGCCCTGGCGCACCTCGCGGGACCGGCCGGGCCACCCAAGGCGCGCCGGCGAACTGGTCAAGATCGAGACCGGTTGGGCGCTTCGCGAGTTGGGCAGCGAGGATGAGCCGCTCTACAGCCTGTCCGCGCAGATCGTCCGCCCGGGGGAGATCGTGACCGTCGGCCGGCTGGACGGCGACGAGATGCTGTATCGGATCGTGGCGGTGGACGCCGCGTAGCGGCCCTTGACACCCGGCTTCGCCGCCGTGTTGCCTCGTTCTCCGAAACGAAAGGCGCGCCGGTGATGAAGCAGCTGCTATTTTCCGCCAGGGGCCGGATCAACCGGGCCAAGTTCTGGGGCGCGAGCCTGCTGTTTAGCGCATGCCTTGCGCTGGCGTGCGGCATCATCGGGTATGGCATCATCCTGGCTTCGCCGGCGGACGTGGATGCGAACGGCCAGTTCCACGTGAGCGGCGCAGCCGCCATTCCGTTCGGCATCCTCTACGTGCTGTATCTTGTGCTGGCGGTCTGGGTGGCGGTCTGCCTTGGCATCAAGCGATACCACGACCTCGACAAGGCAGGCGCTTGGATCCTGATCGCCTTCGTGCCTGTGGTGGGCGGTCTGATCTACTTCATTCAAGCCGGCTGCCTTCGCGGCACCCCCGGTCCGAACCGGTTCGGACCCGACCCATTGCGCGAGTTTGCCTGACCTGGACTTCCGCGTTGGGTCGGCCTTACAGTCGGCGTTCGACGCGCAGCAATATACGTTTCGGCAAAAGCGCATTTGCGTGATCGAAACCAGTGCCCGTCCTGGGGCATTTGTCGTCTACGGTGGGCGTTGGACCACCGTCGAGCAACAAAGGAGTCAAATCGATGAGGAATGCGAAGTCGCTGCTTTGGCTGCCTGTTGGCGCGATGCTCGCGACCGCGGGTTGCACCACGATGGAGAAGCAAATTCAGTCGAGCGGCGCCATGTCCCCGGTGGACGCCGAATATGTGCGGACCGCCTACGATCTGATGCAGCTTGACAAGGCGGCGGCGCAGTTGGCCGCGACGAAGGCCAGCGACCCGCGCGTGCAGGATCTCGCCACGCAGATCGCCGCCCAGGCCGACACGTTGACCCCGGGGCTGCAGGCCGCGCTCCACGTCGAGGGCGCGAACCCGCCGGACCACCCGTCGACCGACACCGCCGCCGCGATCGCCAAGCTGAACAGCCTGAGCGGACCGGCGTTCGACCGGCAGTTCGTCGCGTCGGAACTGGCGCTGCATCAAAAGGCGGTGCCGCTGTTCCAACGCGAGGACACCGAGACGAAGGATGGCGCGATGCGCGTGCAGGTGGAGACGGAACAACCCGCGGTGCAAGCGAACCTCGACAGGCTGAAGGCGCTCTCGGACACCCTGTCGCCGAGCCAAGGCTGACCCATCAGTGGCGGCCCTGGCTGCCCGGGGCCGCCGAACTGTTGGAAACGGGGTGGTGGAGCCAAGCGGGGTCGAACCGCTGACCTCCTGAATGCCATTCAGGCGCTCTACCAACTGAGCTATGGCCCCAACCGCAGCGCGGAGGCGGCCTCTTAGCGCCCTTGCCGGCCGACAGCAACCCTACCCTTTCGCGCGGCGGACCACGGTGACCGCGTCGGACGAGGACCAGTCGGCCGAGCCCTCCAGCCAGCCGACCTCCTGTCCGGTCTTGTCGATCAGCAAGGTGGTGGGGATGCCGCGCAGGTTCAGTCCGCGAGCCATCGTGCCTTGCGGGTCCAGGAGGACGGGCAGATGGGCGATGCCGTGCTCGCCATAGAACCGCTGCACCACGGCCGCGCCGCCCCGATCGGATGATACCGGCAGCACCACGATGCCGTCGCCGGCCACCAGCTTGGCCAGGTCGTCCAGCGCCGGCATCTCGCGCACGCACGGCACGCACCAGGTCGCCCACAGGTTCAGCACCACGCCCATGCCGGCATAGTCCGACAGCGAGCGGGCGGCGCCATCGGCGTCGGTGAAGCGCAGGTCCAGCTTGCGCGGCTCCGGCAGCGCGTGCAGGGCCTCGATGCCCTGCATGGCCTGGACCTGCATGACCGAGCCGCGCGGTTTGCGGAGCGGCAGGACCGCGGCTAGGGTCGCGCCCGCTACAGTTGCCCCTGCTACGGTCGCAGTCGTCGCGACCAGGGCGCGGCGCGTCATATCGATCATCGGGATAGGTCCTTGTCAGCACGAAGCGACCCGGCACGTCGGAACGTTCCCGCCAATGCGCAATGGGGCGGTCGCTTCGCGGATGGTCCCGCGGCCGTGATGGCGGAGATCAACGCATCCATCGGCTTCGACCGCAAGCTGTGGCGTCAGGATATCCGCGGGTCGCTGGCCCATGCCGCCATGCTGGCCCGCGCCGGCATCCTGTCCGCGGCCGACGAGGCGGCGATCCGCGACGGGCTGGCGGCGATCGGGGCGGAGATCGAGGCCGGGCGGTTCGCCTTCGACGCCGGGCTCGAGGACATCCACATGAACATCGAGGCCAGGCTAACCGAGCGCGTCGGCGAGGCGGGCAAGCGCCTGCACACCGCACGCAGCCGCAACGACCAGGTGGCGACGGATTTCCGCCTGTGGGTTCGCGACGCGAT
>CAXTBW010000017.1:42879-55969 GCA_964242925.1 uncultured Acetobacteraceae bacterium | reverse complement strand
TGAACAAGGCCGGCTACCACTATCCCGGCCATACCGAGATGCTGGCGGAGCTGACGGGGGTGCGGGGCTCCTGCATGATGCTGGCGCACGGCAACATGCGGGTCAGCCACGTCACCACGCACATCGCGCTGGAGGACGTGCCCAAGCGCGCGACGCCCGAGCGGCTGCGCCGGGTGCTGGACCTGACGCACGACGCGGTGACCCGGTTGGGCCTGGGCCGCGCGCGCATCGCGGTGGCGGCGCTGAACCCCCACGCCGGCGAGGGCGGGCTGTTCGGCCGGCACGACATCGACGTCGCCGGACCGGTGATCGCGCAGGCGGTGGCGGACGGCATGGACGTGGTGGGCCCGGTGCCCGGCGACACGGTGTTCGTGAAGCTTCGCGCCGGCCAGTACGACGCGGTGATCGCCAACTACCACGACCAGGGCCACATCCCGGTCAAGCTGCTGGGGTTCGAGATCGACCCGGCAACCGGGAAATGGAACGACCTGTCCGGCGTCAACATCACCATGGGGCTGCCGATCATCCGCACCTCGGTGGACCACGGCACCGCCTTCGACATCGCCGGCCAGGGCATCGCCAACGAGCAGAGCCTGGTGGAAGCAATCGAATACGCCGAACTGCTCGCCAGGCCGGCCCCCGTGGCGGTGGCGGCGTGATAGCGTGCTAAATGCTCGTAGAAACGACGGCGCCATCCAGCACGACCGCTTCGTCGTCGAGGAACAGACTGCAGTTGCGCATCGGGATGTCCAAGTGGCAGGCCGTGTCGTTGGCGCCCCCCAGTTCGTTGTTCGGGCCGGTGGAGAACATGACGTTGCCGTAGAACGAACGCAGCTCCATGCCCATGCCGCCAGGGAACTGCGTCAGCCCGTGCCACTGCGCCCGGTGATCCAAGCCCCAACCGACATGCGACATGCCGAAGCCGCGGGGATCCTTGAATTCAGCCATGTAGGACTTGATCAGCTCGGCCTCCAGCCCGCCCCTGATATCCTGGACGAAACCGTTTTCGATCGTGTAGGTGACGGGCTCGCGGACATAGCTGTTGAATGGAAGCAGCACGTCGCCGGGCGCCAGCACGATCTGGCCATCCACCCCGTCATCGGCGCCACCGGTGAACACGAAGGCCGCGGGCCAATGGTCCCAGCGGCCGGGCTTGTCGGTGTAGCCATACTCGTCGATGGTCGGATACATGCCGACCTTGTAGGTCACGTCGGTGCCATGCTTGCTGGTGATGCGCAGCGTCTTGGCCTGGCGAAGCACCTCGGCGGCAGCCTCCACACGATCCCGCAGTTCCGTCGTCGGCATCAGCCGGGCCAGCAACGGCGCCGGCTCCACGGCGGTCAACACGCGCGCGCCCGCGGCCTGGATCGCCATCTGCTCGTCGCTGAACAGCAGGAAGATGAGATCGACGACCATGTCGGCGCGCTTCAGCGCCTCCACCGCCTCCGGGTTGTTGGCGAGGCCGCTATCCCCGACCGTCCACGCGCCGTTGGTCGGCGCGGGCGCCGGCAGCCGCAGGTGGTACATGCGGGCCCCGAGCCGCTGGCCCGCGGCGAGGAACGCGTCCGCGTAGTCGAGCCGGTCGCCGCCCTGCGAGAGCACGATCACCTTCTCGCCCTCGTGCACGCCGGACAGCGTCAACTGCTGGAGGCACATCTCGGTCAGCGCGTTCCGGTCCATCGGCGTAGTCTCCTCCTCAGGCGGGTCGTGGCGGCGCGGTCGGCCTGGCGCTAGGAAAGCAGGGCGATGAGAAAGATGATGCTTCACTCCCTGGGCGTCGTCTACGATCCGAATGGCTCGAGGAGGCAGCGATGGTCCGTCCACTGCGGGTAGGTGTAATCGGTGGGGGCATCGGCGGCGTGGCGTTGGCCGTGGCTCTGCGCCAGCGCGGCCTGGAAGCCGCCGTGTTCGAACGCGCCAACGCGTTCGGCGAGGTCGGCGCCGGCATCCAGGTGACTCCGAACGCGGTGAAAGTGCTGCGCGCGCTCGGCCTGCTTCCCGCCTTGCAAGCCATCAGCTTCACGCCGCAGGCCCTCGTCGGCCGGAACTGGCGCAGCGGGCGGGAAATGTTCCGCACCCCGCTCGCCGGGGAATGCGAACGGCTCTACGACGCCCCGTTCCTGCACGCCCATCGCGCCGACCTGCACCGCATCCTGGTCGATCAGCTGCCGGACCACGCGGTGCGGCTCGGCATGACCTGCACTGGGATCGTCCAGCGCGCCGGCTCCGTCGCCGCCCGCTTCGCCGACGGGTCGGAGCACGAGGCGGATGTGGTCGTCGGGGCGGACGGCATCCACTCGAAAATCCGCCACGCTTTGTTTGGCGATCAGGCGCCGCGCTTCACCGGCAACATGTGCTGGCGCGCGGTCGTGCCGTTCGATCGGCAACCGCTGGAGTTCGTTTCGCCCGACAGTTCGTTCTGGATGGGTCCGCACGGTCATGTGGTGACCTACTACGTCCAGGGCGGCCGCGCGGTGAACATCGTCGCCGTGTCGGAAACGGCGGAGTGGGTCGAGGAATCCTGGAACGCCCCGTCCTCGCGTGAGGAGTTGCTGGCGGGCTACCGGGGCTGGAACGACAAGCTGATCCGCCTGTTCTCGCAGGCGACGACCGTGTTCAAGTGGGGCCTGTTCGACCGCGATCCGATGCCGGCCTGGTCGGCTGGCCGTACGACCCTGCTGGGAGATGCCGCGCACCCGATGCTGCCGTTCCTGTCGCAAGGCGCCGCCATGGCGATCGAGGATGGCTACGTGCTCGCCGCCGCGCTGGACGCCCATCGTGATCGCCCGGAGGACGGCCTGGCGCTGTATGAGGCGCTGCGCCGCCCGCGCACCGCCCGTGTGCAATTGGAATCGCGCGAGCGGGGGCGGACCTACCACCTCGCTTCTCCCCTGGCCTTGCTGAAGCGGGACGTCGCCTACCGGCTGCGCAGCCTGATCAACCCGCATAAATCGGGCATTCAGGCCAATTGGGTCTATGACTATGACGCTGCCAGCGCCGTCCCGTCCGTGCTCGCCCGAGCCGCCTGACACACTGCGAGGAGTGCGCCTATGCTCGATACGCTGACGACCCCGGCCTCTCCACTGTGCCGCGACCCGGCCATGCTGAACGAGTGGCACGTGGTGGCCTATTCGACCGATCTCGTGCCAGGCCAGGTCTACGCGACCCGCCTGCTGGAACGCGACCTGGTGGGTTGGCGCGATGCGGCCGGGCAGGCGCATATCTGGGACGACCTCTGCATCCACCGCGGCGCCCGGCTGTCGAAGGGCTGGATCGCGGATGACACGCTGGTCTGTCCGTATCATGGGTGGCGGTACAATGGCGCTGCGCAATGCGTGCTGATACCCGTGGCGCCCGGGCAGCCGATCCCGCCCAAGGCGAGGGCCTTCCCCGTCCGCACGAAGGAGCAGGACGGCTTCGTATGGGCGACGCTGGGCGACCCCGCGCACGAGCCGCCGGCCTTCCCCGAGCGGGATGCGCCGGGGTTCCGCGCGTTCTTCGCCGGTCCATACCCGTATCGCGCCAATGGCTTCCGGTCGATCGAGAACTTCCTCGACGCGACCCACTTTCCATTCGTGCATGCCGGGGTGAACGGCGTTTCGACCGATCCTGACATCATCCCCGATTACGAGGTGCACCGGACGGCGACCGGGGTGCACTCCAGCGAGATCAGCGTGCTGCAGCCGTTCGGCGACTTCCGCGGCGTGCCGGTGCAGGCGGGTTATACTTACTCCGCCTTCCGTCCGCTCGTGGCGTATTTCTCCAAGCGGGTCACCATCGTCGATCCGGAGAAAGCCTCGCTTGGGGCGCCGCACGACCGCTTCACGACCTTCTTCACGTCGCAACCCGTGGACGAGGTGAACTGCATCAACCGCGTCCTGTTCGCCATCAACTTCGCACCCGAGATGACGATCGAGCAGATGTTGCCCCGCCAAGATGTCGTCTACGGCCAAGACCGCGAGATCGTCGAGACGCAGCGCCCGGAGCGGATTCCGGTCGATCTGCGGGAGGAGATGCACCACCGCTCCGACCGGATGGGCGTGGCTTACCGGCGCTTCCTGGGGGAGCTAGGCATAACCTATGGCACGGCATAGGCCGAGCCTGATCGATCGGTGAACGCGCGGCGATCGTGGGCATGCGCCGGGCGCGGGTGCTACCTGGCTAGGCTGCAAGGCGCATGGCGACGGCAACACCCAATAAAACCTGGAAGGGTTGGGCATGAGCAGCTTTCGAGACCGGATTGGCATCGACCTCGGGCAACGCAACCGGATCGAGGACGGTGTCGCCGCCGCCATCCAGCACGGGATCCGCTACCTCGACCTCAAGATCGACGTCGCGCCCAACGCCATCGAGACCCTGACCGACAAGCGCGTGGCCGGCATCCGCAGCAGTTGCGAGAAGCACGGCATCCATGTCGGAGTGCACACCATGTCGGCCGTCAACATGGCGGAGTTCGCGCCGCACGTGCGCGACGGCGTGGAGCAGTATCACCTGGGCCACATGGAGGCCTGCAAACGCCTGGGCGGCACGTGGATGGTGGTCCATGCCGGCTACCACTTCACCTCCGACGTGCAGCTCCGCACGGAGGCCGGGCTGGAGCGGCTGAAGCGCCTGTGCGGCCATGCCGAGACGCTCGGCCTCACCCTCCTGCTCGAAAACATGAATTGGGAGCCGGACGACGCGGAAGTCCACTATCTCGCCCACACGCTGGAGGAGACGCGTTGGTATTTCGATCGCCTGTCCTCCCCGAACCTGCGCTGGGCCTTCACCGCCAATCACGCGCACTTGGTTCCGGAGGGCGTGGACGGCTTCCTCGACGGCATGGATATCGGCCGTTGCGACGAGGTCCGGCTGGCTGACTGCCGCCGCAACGGCAAGGAGGAGCACCTCCGGCCCGGCGAGGGCGATTTCGACTTTCCCAGCCTGTTCCACGCCTTGGAGCGGCTGGGCTTCAAAGGCCATTACATGAACGCCTTCGGCACCCTGGACGACATGGTCCACGGCCGGGAGCAGATGGCCGCGATGATGCCCGGGGCCTAAACAGCGGTCTGAACAAGACGGCATCGGCGCAGATGAGTCAGCAACACCTAGCGGCGAATGCCGACGCCCATAGTCTGCGGAGATAGGTGCTGCAAACCCGGCCATGACCGGCCGATCGACGCTTCTTAGGATGGCGCCTTGCTGGGAGCCAGCGCCGCGGCTTGGGACACGTCCGCCTTGTAGATGCGGATGCGGAAGGCGGCGAGTGGACCAACCAACAGGATGACGACTGCCACCGCGAACACGACATTCCAGCTCTGCGTAACGTCAAGGAGCCAACCCACGACAATCGGGGACACCGCGCCCGAGAGTGCGAACCCCGTGTTGACCGTTGCCGTCGCGGTGGCGGCATGGGACGGGAGCGCGTCCATGCCGAGCATCCACATCGGCGCATCCGCCAGCTCTATGAAGAAGTAGCCAAGCGCCAACATGATCGTGTCGACGGCTAGATTCGTCGTGATCAAAAGGAACACGATACAGACCAGCGCGCCGCCGAAGCCGAGCAGGATCGTGTCTCGTCTAGAGCGCTCAAGACTACCGGTTCGGCGGAGCCACCAGTCCGCCACCAATCCGCCCGCGACGTTGCCGAGAAAGCCAAACACCAGCACCGATGTTGCGAAAATCGCGACATTGCGGATATCCATGCCATGCGCATGAGCGAAGTAAAGCGGTATCCAGTTCAGCAGGAACCAGGAGAACCAGCCGTAGCAGAAACACACCGTCGTCACCGGCCAGATCCGTGCGAGAAACTCGAACCATGGCATCGGTGTGCGTCGCGTGGCCGCTGCGCGATCGACCCGGTCCGCGTCATGGCCGAGCCGCGCCAGTTCGTCGCGCGAGACGTCAGGATGCAATCGCGGGTCATCTCGCACGTAAAGGAAGACGAAGGACGTGATTGCGACACTCAAAAGGCCGAGGAGAATGAATGCCCAACGCCACGACGTCACGACGATCAACGCCGTGACGGCGACGGGGGTGATCGCCGCGCCGAGCCGGCCGAACCCGTGCAGCACGCCCTGCGCGGCGCCGCGCCGGTCCGCTCGGACCCAGCGCACGATGATGGCGGAAGCGATCGGGTAGAATGGCGACTCGCCGATGCCAACGAGGAGCCGCGCCAGCACGAGGGAGACGAGACCGCCGACCAGACCGGTGAGCATTGTCCCTGCCGCCCAGACCAAGCCGCAAATCAGCAGGCCGTTGCGCGGCCCGATATGGTCGCCGGCGCGCCCGCCCAGGATCATGAAGCCGGCGTAGGTGACGGAGAATGCCGAGAAGGCGAGGCCAAGCGAGATGTTGCTCAGCCCGAGATCATGCATGATCAGCGGCGCCGCAACCGAAAGGTTCGTACGATCGATGTATAAAATGAGCGCATTCCCGCAAAGCAGGGTGAAGATGCGAGCGGCGATCGTCGTTTTTCCCAATGGGCCGGACACAGCCATCTCCTTGTTTTATTGTTGGCGTGTTGTCACGCAGGACCGTGCGGCTGTTGACAGCGTTGGTGGAAGGTTCTCATGCGACGAACTATTGTCAACATGCGCTTAAGCGTCTCTAAGCACAAAGGCGCCGCTGGAGGCTGAGCGGCAGCATGCCACGGCGAGCGGGCCTGCGACTTTGGGCTTGTAGGAGAGGCTAACATGGCAGGCTTAGATGCACCTCGACGCAGCATAGCGGACGGCGAAATCCAATTCGTCCCGCCCGCTGCAGCGCTGGCAGGCTGAACGCGATGGCGACCTTCGACGCCGGGCGGAATCGGTTGCTGCGCACGTTGCTGGCGCAGCCCGGCCTCCTCAGCATCCCTTCCTGCAGCGACGCCTTGTCGGCGATGGTGATCGAGCGGGCCGGCTTCGATGTGGTGGGCATCAGCGGCAGCGGATCCATCGCAAGTCTGCTCGGCAAGCCCGATACGGGGCTCGCAACTGCTACCGAGATGGTGGACCGTGCGCGCCAGATCGCGGCGGCGGTGAGCATCCCGGTCATCGCGGACGCCGATACCGGCTACGGCGCGATCAACAACGTCCGCCGCACCGTCCAGAGCTTCGAAGCCGCAGGCGTCAGCGGCGTGCACTTGGAAGACCAGGTTCTGCCTAAGAAGCTCGGATCGACCGCCGGCGTCGCTGTGATCGGCGCCGAGGAGATGGTGGAGAAGATCCGGATCGCCTGCACATCTCGCCGTGACCCAAATTTCCTCATCATCGGCCGCACCGACGCCTACGCATCGTTGGGCCTCGACGAGGTGATCCGCCGTTGCAAGCTGTACGCGGCCGCAGGGGCGGATCTGTTGTATCCGCACAACATCTACGATCGTGACGACCTGCGCCGCCTGGTTGCCGAAGTGCCGGATGCGCCTTTGCTGCACGACGTCGTCGAACCGCATGACATGCTGAGCGACCGCGAACTCGCGGACATGGGTTTCAAGGTCGTCATGCATGGCCGCGCAAACATCCTGGCGCAAGCGCATGCGCTCACCTCGCTCTGGCGTCATTACCGGGCGAACGGCGAAACCGCCAGTTGCCTGGACCGCCTGATGTCACCCGTGGACTGGGCAGAGCTTATCGGCAACGCGGCCGAAGATCGCATTCGCGACCTGCTCGGCTAAGGCTGGTCGCCAGGGCGTCGATCGCACTCAACTTCCTAGCGGAACCGACAGAACGCGGTCACGGCCTGAGAGCACGTGGCGTTCCATCAAGCTGCGGGCGGCATCCGCGTCGTGGGCGGCCAAGCTGCGGATGATGGCGGCGTGCTCGGCATTCGACTCGCGCATACGGCCGGGCGTGACCAGAGCGCGTCGGCGGAACAGATGCAGTTCCCGCACAGCGGCGGCATACTGACGCGCCAGCCGTGCATTGCCGGTCTGCGCCAACAGCTCGGCGTGTAGTTGCAGGTTGAGCGGATAGTATGCATCGAGTCGTTCGGTGACCGCCGCCCTCTGCATCGCCGTGTGCATTTGCCTCAACACTCGCACCTGCGCCGCCGTGATGACGGGCGCCAGCACGAGACCCGCGAAGCCGAACAGCGCCGCCCGCACGGCGTAGATCTCCGCGGCTTCCTTCGCGTCGATCTCCCGCACGAAAGCGCCGCGGTTGACCACCAGCGTGACCAATCCGCTCTGCTCCAAGCCGCGGCAGGCTTCCCGCACCGGGCCACGGCTGATGCCGAGCCGGGCGGCGACCATAGCCTCGTTGATCCAATCTCCGGCGTTGAGCTCGCCCGCCTCGATGCACCGCTCGATCTCTTGCCGGACCAGGCTGGTCAGCGAAACGTCGCGTCTCGATCGAAGCGCCTCGGCGAGGTCGGTGTCTTGCATAATCGTCGACGATCTACGATTGACTCTCGTGTGGCAAGGGCGAATGTTGCCTGCGATGACAAAGGCGGAGGAAGCCGGACCATGTTCTTCGAAGGGTTCGAACGCACGCGCATCAAGACCCGCGGGGCGGAGATCGTCACCGTCCATGGCGGCAAGGGACCGCCGCTGCTGCTGATGCATGGCAACCCGTTCACGCACGTCACCTGGCACAAGATCGCTCCGCGCCTGGCCGAGGAGTTCACCGTGGTCTGCACGGATTTGCGGGGCTACGGCGACAGCTCCAAGCCGGCGGACGGCGACAACCACGTCAATCACTCGTTCCGCGCCATGGCGCAGGATCAGGTGGAGGTGATGCGCAGCCTCGGTTTCGACACGTTCCACGCCGCCGGGCATGATCGCGGGGCGCGCGTTCTGCACCGCATGTGCCTCGATCATCCGGCGGCGGTGCGCAGCGCGGCGTTCGTGGACATGCTGCCGCAGCATCATCTATTGAACAATGTGACGCGCCAGTGGGGGACCTTCAGCTGGCACTGGTTCTTCATGATTCAGCCGTTTCCCACGCCTGAAACGATGATGAGCGCCGATCCGGAGTTCTTTATTCGCCGCAAGCTCTCGAAGACCGACCAGGGAACCGCCTTCTTCGACCCAGCGGCGCTGGCGGAGTACATCCGCTGCATCAAGAACCCCGCCGTGGTGCACGCCATGTGCGAGGACTACCGGGCCACGTTCGGCGTGGACTTGGATATGGACACCGCCGATTTCGAGGCCGGGCGCAAAGTGACGACGCCGGCGCTTATTCTATGGGGCGCCAAGGGGGGTGTTGGCCGCAACCACGAGGCCGTCGAGGTCTGGTCCAAATACGCCACCAACATCGTCCGCGGCGCCACCGTGCCGTCCGGCCATTACCTGCAGGAGGAGTGCCCGGAGGAAACCTATGACGAGCTCCGCCGGTTCTTCCGCGGTGACCACGCCGCGTCAACGAGCGCTGCGGCGGAGTAGCAAGGATGCCCGCCAAGACCCCAGGCGCCGCCCTGCCCCGGATCGGCCTCATGCTCGGCGACGATGCCCGTGATCGCCTTGGGCAACATCGACTCTGCCACACTGCGCGGCGAGGTGTCGCCCGAGTCGGCCGCCTAACGGGCGAGACAGTGACGCAAATGATCCGCATGCCAAGGATTGTCTTCGCTTGCCGAGCCCGACGCGTCACAGGTGGATAAATTGCTTCAAGGACGCTAAGCGCGACGCGACAACACCTGGTTCGACGAGGTTTCCACCATAACCAAAAATGCATCGAGTCATCTCGCAACATATGTTGCACTGTGGCCACAGCGCACCGCAGCGTTCACGGACATAACATTTGTAGGTTGAAGAGTTCATCAAGCTGTTGTGGTTTGGGGTATGACCAATACTCCCTATCCGCTTGGCGGCTACTTCAATAATCCCGCTGCTGGAGATCCAGTTGCGGAGAGCGCATTCCAGAATGAACTGGACAGCTTCACCCAGCTTATGGGCACGACGCCATCTTTCATTGACTCCTATGTTGACCAGAGCCACCCCATTACCCAGTGGGTTGCAGACGCTGGCTACCAGGCCTATTCGGCGCAGCAATCCGGCTATGGCGCCTATGCCGCCCCGGTGATCGGCCTGCCAATGGCGTCCAGCGCCAGCGGCCTCAGCCAGGACCAGCAGTATCAGGCTTTCGCGTCAGGCCAGTATGACAGCGTCCTGCAACAGATGGTGCAGGCCTGGGCAAACGACGGATTCACCACCCAGTATTGGCGGCCGGGCGTGGAGATGAACCTGGCCGGCTCGCCGTCCTTCGCCGGGACCGACAGTCAAACGCAAGCGGATTGGGTCTCGGCGTTCCAACATATCTCGACTGTGCTGCACCAGACGGCGCAGGCTGACGGCGTCACGCTGAACGTCGTGTGGAATCCGAACGCCACCAACTACGACACCACCAACACGTTGCAAAACCTGTACCCCGGCAACAGCTACGTCGACATCATCGGCGCCGACATGTACAGCAACGTCTATCCGTATAACCCGCTTTACGACTGGGATGCGAACAACGGCGCCGTCGACAGCAGCCTGAGCGCCTTCGTTGCCGACCCGGTGAACCGCATCCATTACTGGAACTATCCTGCCGCCACACCTTACGCGCTGGATGGCAGCAGCGGCCATCTTCTGGATTTGCAGGACCTGCTCGCCTTCGCCAACCAGCAGGGCAAGCCGTTCGCCATTCCGGAAACCGGGGCAGGCAACAGCAGCGGCGGTCACGACGTATCGGACGATGCCGCTTTCCCGCAATGGCTAGCGCAGACGCTGAGCGCGTCGGGCGACCAGATCGCGTTCGTGAACCTGTGGGACGCAAACGCCGACGGCAACTACGATTTCTCGAGCAGCACGGCCGGCAAGCCGGCCGAAGCGGCCGCGTGGTCGCATTACTTCGGAGCGGCGGCAAGCACGGCCGCGCCCACGACGACGACGGACACCAACACGACGACCACCGGCAGTCCCACCACGATGGCTTCGACGACGGTCACCGACACGCTGGACGTCAACGTGTCCGAGGATGCCTACCAAGGCGACGCCCAATACACCGTCAGCGTCGACGGCAACCAAGTGGGAGGTGTGGAAACGACCACTGCATCTCATACGGCGGGCGTCAGCCAGGATCTCGTCCTGGACGGCGATTGGGGAAGCGGCAGCCACACGGTCGGCATCACCTTCATCAACGACCTGTATGCGGGCAGCCCGTCGACCGACCGCAACCTGTACGTCAACAGCGTGACCTATGACGGGACGTCGGCCACGCCCGGATCCGTCGTGGAGTATGCCAACGGGACCACGAACTTCACGACGCAGACGTCGCCGCTGACGCTGCTGCTGGCAGAAGACGCTTACCAGGGAGACGCGAACTACTCGGTCAGCCTCGACGGAGCGCAAGTGGGCGGCGGCGCCGTGACCGCCTCGAATTCCAACAGCCAGAGCCAGGCAGTGAATGTGCTCGGCGCCCTCACCGCCGGCACGCACGACTTGGCCGTGTCGTTCCTGAACGACCTGTACGACGGTTCCGCTTCGACCGACCGTAACCTTTACGTCAAGGGCGTCGAGCTGAATGGAACCTTGCTGCCAGCCTCCAGCGCCGCGTTGTACGCGAACGGCACAGCGCACTTCTCGATCGTCATACCGAACAGCTGAGGTCGGGGCTCCGTCAGCACCCTGGCGCCTGGCGCCATCAGCGGGAGCCATCCACCTCATCCGGTCTAGACGACGGTGCGGGTAAGCGGACGTCCACCGCGCGGCACCGGTCCGTGGTCGTCTACAAGCGGCATTCAGCAAGGCGCCTTGGCACACCGTGTGCACAGTCTGACGGGCAGACTGCAGGGGCAATGGCGATGATGATCTTGGGCATGCATGCACTCCCGCTCGGCGGTCACCTAGCCGGCTGGCGCCATGCCGACGCCTTCGACCGCAGTTGCATGAGCCTCGCCAACACGGTCGAGGTCGCGAAGCTCGCCGAACAGGGCTTGTTCGACATGCTGTTCCTGGCGGACGGCAACGGTGTTCGCCAGATGGACAAACCCAGCCTGTTCCAGGCGAACAGCCCCTCCGACCGCCCGGCGGTGTTCGAGCCGGTCACGCTCTTCGCTGCCCTGTCCCAGCACACCAAGCACCTCGGCTTCGTCGCCACCGCCACCACAAGCTACGACCCGCCCTATCTCATCGCACGCAAGTTCGCCTCGCTGGACCATTTGAGCGGCGGACGGGCGGGGTGGAATCTTGTGACCACGCAATACGTGGAGGATTCGAGGAATTTCGGGCGTGACGAGCATTTCAGTCGCGAGACCCGCTACGCGATGGCCCGCGAGTGCCTCGATGTCGTGCGAGGCCTCTGGGATAGCTGGGGCGCCGACGCTTTCGTCCAGAACAAGGCGACCGGCCAGTACCTGGACGCCGCCAAGGTCCGCCGTCTCGACCATGCAGGACCCTACTTCAAGGTCCAAGGTCCGCTCAACGTCGCCCGCTGCCCGCAAGGCCAGCCGATCGTGTGCATGGCCGGGCAATCAGAGGCGGGCAGGGAGTTGGCGGCTTACGGGGCGGACGCGCTGTTCGGCACGGCCGCCAACCTGGAGGAGGGCAAGAAGGCCTATGCCGACATCAAGGGCCGCATGGTGAAATACGGCCGCACGCCGGACCAGCTTAAGATCCTGCCCGGCATCAGCGTCATGGTCGGTCGCACCGCAGACGAGGCCGAACGCCTGCTGGACGAGCTGCAGACTCTGATCGCTCCCGATCTCGCGCTCACCTATCTTTCCAAGATCGTCAACCTGGACCTGACCCGGTGCGACCCGGACGGCCCCATGCCGCAGACGGATGCCGTCAGCTTAGGCGGCACCGCAATCGGGCGCTCCGTGCTGGCCACGGCCGCCCGCGAGGGGCTGACGGTGCGGCAGACGTGCGCGCGCACGCTGCCCAGCATGAGCGGAAACATGGTGAAGGGCGGCCCGAAGGAGATCGCCGACGTATTCGAGGCGTGGTGGGCGGAGAAGGCCTGCGACGGCTTCGTCATGTCGCTGCCGGTGCTGCCCCGCGCGCTGCGGCTGTTCGTGGACCTGGTCGTGCCGGAACTGCAGCGCCGCGGACTCTTCCGCACCAGCTATCAGGGCGCGACGCTGCGGGAGAACTTGGGCCTGGCCATTCCGGCAGACCCGTTCGCAGACTGATTGTCTTTGGACCGGT
>CAXTBW010000017.1:15768-42779 GCA_964242925.1 uncultured Acetobacteraceae bacterium | reverse complement strand
CGCCGCGCCGTAAACTCGGCGCCGCAAGCGAACCGCAACAATGGCCCAAACGCGTTCGCCGCTGACGGGCCGACGAAGAAAAGCCCTGGGACACTCGACTCGAACCAACGGGACAGCGCCGGCGCGCCCGCCTCCGTTCGCAGCGATTTGCCCAGGTCGTTCGCAAGGAACGGCAACCGGCCGAGATCGACTTTATACCCGGTGGCGGCCAACACATGGTCGACCTCCAGGAACTCCGCGCCACCCGCCACTGCCATTTCCAGGACGGCGCGGCCATTCTGCGCCTTGGCGCTGACGATGGTCGCGCTCGTATGCACTGTCACGCCGGCTTCCACCTGGTCCCGTACGAACCAGCACGGCGCCGGACCCAGATAGCGACGGGTCACATCCACACGGAAGGGTTCCGGCATGCTGTGAAACGCCAACGGCGCCTTGGTGCACAGCACTGACTTCCACCCTGGCCCGATCGCCGTTGTCGGCCGCCGCGCCCGGTCCCGTAAGCTGCGCTTGTGCGGCTTGTCGTGAAAGCGGAGGCCAGACTGCCGGGTCAGCAGATGGACGACGGCCCCGGCCTCGGACAGCAATGCCGCGCAGTCAGCCGCGGACGCGCCACCGCCGACAACCGCGACCGTCTTGCCCTTGAAGGGGGTCAGGTTCGAATGGGCAGAGGAATGCGAGCACAGATCTGGCGGCAGGTCAGCCAGCGACGGCGCCACATGGGCGTAGTGGACGATCCCAATCGCGCAGACGACACGGCGCGCGGCAATCCGCGTTCCGTCAGCCGTGCCGACTTCGAAGCCGTCACCGACAGAATGCAGGTCCGTGACGACCCGGTCTTCCAGCATAGGCACGAAGCGACGGGCGAACTCCTGTCCGTAATCCGCAAAGACCTTGCCCGAAACGGGAAGTCCCATGTCGGCATAAGGGATGCCATGATCATCGCAATATCGCGACAACCTGTACGCGGCGCCCGGATCGTACAGCGAGGATGCGAACCCTTCGGATTTCAGCCGCATGCCTTGGGGCATGTGGGTGCGCCAAGTCTGCATCGGCACGCCAAACACGCGCATGCGCTTGATAGATGGCGCAAGGTGAGCGGCCACTGAAAGGCCATATGGGCCTGCGCCGACCACAACGACGTCTTCCATAGCTGATCCAATATCACGAAAAATATTGGTGAATCATAGGGAGGCATGCGATGCTAATGAAGCAACATGTGATCATGCGCACAAGCTATGCCGGATTGTTCAAGTCGTGGCGTCTCAGACGGTGACGTACAGCTTCCACCTCGTCTAAAGAGTTCCTATGTGGGCCCTGCGCTTTTGGTGACCACGTGCTGGTGGGCGTCGTTCGCCCGCCTGGCTCATCTTCTGGTAATGCAGGGTTGCAACGTATCGGTCCTTTGTCCCCCAGGCCATGCGGCGCTGGCCGTACCTGGCATAACAGTATTTCGCCAGCAGGCTTTCCGCTCGGTAGCGGCATTGTCAGCGGCCATCGCGAAGTGCCGTCCGGTCATGCTGGTCCCAGGCGACGACCGGGCGGTTGGCCATATGCATCAACTCCATCGCATGGGAACAGCAGCCGAGCGCGCCTTGGTGGAGCGGTCGCTCGGACCGTCTCTCGGCTACCCCGTCGCGACATCGCGCGTGCTCTTCGCCGTGCTCGCGCGCCGGTTGGGAATAGCCGTCCCGGAGGACGCCGTCGTCAAAACGCAGCCGGCGTTGGAAGCCTGGCTAGACCGGGTGCCGGGACCTTGGGTTGTCAAGGCGAACGGCGCCAGCGCGGGCGCCGGCGTGCGCATCGCCACCACCCGCGAGGAGGCATTTGGCGCGTTCCGCACGTTGCGTCGTCGCAAATTGCTTCCGGCTCTGAAGCGCTTGTTGATCAATCGCGACCCATATTCGCTCTCCGACTGGTGGGCGGACCCACGGCCTGAGGTCAGCGTTCAAAGACACGTCGTGGGATGTCCAGGCAATACCGCCATATTCTGTCAAGACGGCGAGGTGCTGGCCGCAACCACAGTGGACGCCGTCGAATGCATCGGAGCGACAGGGCCCTCGACGATCGTGCGTCTAGTCGACCGGCCCTCGGTGACGGAGGACGCCAGGACCCTTGCCCGGCACATGCGGCTGACTGGCTTCTACGGGCTGGATTTCATGGTCGAACAGGCAACTGGTCGGATCATGATGATCGAACTCAATCCCCGGGCAACCTCACTGGCAAACATCCGGCTTGCGCGCAGCGGCGACCTTATTGGCTGCGCGGCCAGCTTGTTCACTGGAAAGCGCTGCCTGCCTCCAGCGACGCCGCCTAACGCCGAACTGGTGGCGCATTTTCCGCTCGCGCTTCACTGGAAACCCGACGATCCCCGCTTGGCCACCTGCTTCCAAGACATCCCAGCGGAAACGCCGGCCTTGGTCGTTGCGATGTTGCGTCCAAGCTGGCCATACCGCCCGCTTCAGGCTCGCCTGGCGGCAACAACGAGACGCTTCGTCCTCTTGTGCATCGCCCAGCTCTCATGAACACGGCTCGACCGCGACTGGCGCTTCCTCCGCACTGCTGCGGACAACGTGCGTCCTCGTCAGGCTGGTGATCGCCGAAACCTGACTGGGCTGCCATTCAACCGAGGCGGCACGGCGCTTGCAGCAGGCGCTTGCACCAGCAGCTCAACAGACGAGAGCTGTGTTGCGGCGGAGATTGCGTGGAGATCGGGATCGACATCGGCGGAACCTTCACAGACGCGGTTCTGCGTGACGAGTCCGGCGTATTTCGCCTCCTGAAAGCGCCGAGCACGCCGGACGACCCGGCCCGCGCCGTGGGGGACGCCTTGCAGCGCCTGCTGCCTGGAAGCGACGCGGGCGCGGTGCGCCGCTTCCTCCACGGCACGACCGTCGCAACCAACGCGATCCTCGAGGGCACCGCCGCAAGGGTCGGCCTGATCACCACGCGCGGGTTTGCCGACGTGATCGAGATCGGCCGCATGATCCGCGCTTCCAACTACGACCTGATTTTCCCACCGCAGACGCCGGGCGACGTCGTGCCGCCCATGCAGCGCATCGGCGTGACGGAGCGGATTGGGCCGGACGGGGCCATCGTGACGCCATTGGATGAGGCGGAGGTGGCCGCCGCCGTCGCCAGCCTGGCGGAGGCGGGCGTCGCAGCGGTGGCGATCTGCTTCCTGTTCTCCTTCCTCAATCCCGCCCACGAACAGCGCGCCCGCGCGATCGTGCAGGAACGCTGCCCCGGCATGACGGTCTCGCTGTCCTGCGAGGTCGACCCGGCGTTGCGCGAATACGAGCGGACATGCGCGACCGTGTTCGACGCGGCGCTGAAGCCGGTGATGGCCGACTATCTGGGTCGCATCGAGACCATCCTGCGTGACCGCGGCATAACGGCGCCGCTGCAGGTGATGCACTCCCGCGGCGGCTTGCTGGGCGCGGCGGCGGCCCGCGCGCGGCCGATCCGCCTCGCCCTGTCCGGCCCATCCGCCGCGGCGATCGGCGCGGCGTCCGTGCTGCGCACGGCCGGGCAGAGCGCGGGCATCTCCATCGACGTGGGCGGCACCAGCGCAGACGTGGCGCTGATCGAGGGCGGCGTGCCCGCGCTGCGGCCGGACGGCGCCATCGGCGGCTTCCCGGTGCGGGTGCCCACAGCCGACGTGCTGGCCATCGCGGCGGGCGGCGGCTCCATCGCGTTCGTGGACGAAATGGGCGGGCTGCAGGTGGGCCCGCGCTCGGCTGGCGCTGCGCCGGGCCCCGCCTGCTACGGCCGCGGCGGCATCCGGCCGACCGTGCTCGACGCATCGGTGGCGCTCGGCCTGGTGGACCCGGATCGCTTCGCCGGCGGGGCGATCCGGCTGGACCAAGCGGCGGCCCACGCAGCCATCGAGCGGGACGTGGCCGGGCCGCTCGGCCTGGGCGTGCGGGAGGCGGCCGTCGCGATCCACCGCATCACCAACGCGGCCCTGGCCGAAGCGGTGCGGCGCATGACGGTTGCACGCGGCGTCGACCCTCGCTTCCTGTGGCTGCTGTCCGCGGGCGGCGGCGGCGGGCTGCACGCGACCGCCATCGCCGACGAGCTGGGCATGACAACGGTGATCGTGCCAGCCGCGCCCGGCGTGCTGGCGGCCACGGGTCTGCTCGAGGCGCCGCTGGAGCACGACGTCAGCCGCGGGTTCTACAAGACGCTCGACCAGCTCGGCGAGGCGACCCTGCTGGAGGCGATTGCCGGGCTGACTGCGGCCTGCGTCGCCGCGATGGCGGCGGACGGCGTGCCTCCGGGCGTGGCGGAAACCGAACTCTCCGCCGCAGCGAGTTTCGTGGGCCAGGGCCACCACCTGACTGTCGCGATCGACCCGGCCGCGCCGTGCCCGGGCGCAGCGATCCGCAGCGCCTTCATCGCCGCCCACCGCCAGGCCTATGGCCACACCCGCGATGCCCCCGTGCGCCTGGTGGAGCTGCGGGTCGTGCAACGCGCCCGCCGCACGGGCGCGGCGACCATCCGCTCGGCCGCCGCGCCCGCTGCCGAGGCGTCGTGGCGCGAGGCGGTGATCGACGGCGTGGCCGAGAGGGTGGCCGTGGTGCAACGCCACGGCCTCGCCCCCGGCGAGACGCTGCACGGCCCGGCGATCCTCGAACAGGACGACTCCACCCTGGTGGTCCCGCGGTCCTGGCGGGCAACCGCGCAGCCAGCCTTCCTGCTGATGGAGAAGCAGCCGGCATGAACGCCGAACGGATGGATCCCGCCTCCGTCGAGATCGTCCGCCGCCGGTTGGAGGCGATCGCGGAGGAGATGCAGGGCGTGATGCTGCGCTCCGCCGTATCGCCCATCGTGCGAGAGGCGAACGACGCCTCCGCCAGCCTGTTCCTGCCAGACGGCACAGTGGTGGCGCAGTCGGTCTCCCTCCCCCTGTTGCTGGGCTGCCTGCTGCCTGCCGTGACCCGGCTGGTCGCGGCCTTCCCGCTCGAGCAGATGCACCCGGGCGACGTCTACCTGATGAACGACCCGTATGACGGCGGCACCCACATCCCGGACGTGTCGCTGCTGGTCCCCGTGTTCGCCGACGGTGCGCTGATCGCGCTCGCCGCCACCATCCTGCATCACCAGGACATGGGCGGCCTCACCCCCGGTTCGGTCCCGACCACGGCCACCGAGATCTTCCAGGAAGGCCTGCGCCTGCCGCCGCTCCGCCTGTATCGCCAGGGGGTGATGGACGCGCAGATCATGCGCATCATCGCGCTGAACACCCGCACGCCCGACGCATTCGAATGGGACCTGAACGCCCAGATCTCCGCCGGCCGCATCGGCGCGGAGCGGGTGGCGGAGCTCGCCGGCCGCTATGGCGCGGGGGCGCTCGACGCCATGCTGCGCGAGCTGGTGCGGCGGGCGGAGATGGCGACCCGCGCCGCCATCCGCGCAATCGGCGACGGCAGCTGGCATTACAGCGACGCGCTCGACAATGACGGGGTTGACCTGGATCGCCCGGTGCCGATCGAGGTGGAGGTGACGGTCGCCGGCGACGAGATCACGGTGGACTTCACCGGCTCGTCGCCGCAGGTGCGCGGCCCGGTGAACGCCGTTCCGGCCGGGGTGATGGCGGGGGTCTACTACGCCATCCGCGCCGTGACCGGGGCGGAAATCCCGAACAATGGCGGTTGCTTCCGGCCGTTGCGGGTGGTGCTGCCGGAGGGCTCGGTGCTGAACCCGCGCTTCCCCGCCGCGGTGAACGCCCGCACCGCGACGGTGAAGATCCTGACCAACGCGATCCTCGGCGCGCTGGCGCAGGCGTTGCCGGACCGGATCCCGGCCGCAAATAGCGGCGCCAGCACGGTGATGGCGCTGTCCGGACGGCGCCCGGACGGGTCCACCTTCGTGGTGACCGAGACCATGGCCGGCGGCAGCGGCGGCTCCGCCGTGCGGCCCGGCGTCAACGTGGTCGGCACCGATATCGGCAACACCATGAACCAACCGGCCGAGGCGATGGAGATCGACGCCCCCGTGCGCGTGCACGAACTCTCGATCCGGCGCGGCTCGGGTGGGCGGGGGCGGCACGACGGCGGCTGCGGCGCCACCCGGGAGTACGAGGTGCTGCGGGGCCCGCTCACCCTCACCTTCCGCGGCGAGCGCCACATGCACGCGGCGCGCGGTGCGGCGGGCGGCGGCGACGGTTGCATGGCGGAGGCGTGGGTGCTGCGCGCGGACGGGGCGCGGGAGCGGATCCGCTCCAAGCTCAGCACGGTGCTGCAGACCGGCGACCGGCTGCTGATGCACACGGCGGGCGGCGGCGGCTGGGGCAAATCGGACGCGCAAGGTGGCTGACGCGGCGGGGCTCGACATGCGGAGCGCCCGGCAGAGCAGTTGGCGCTGGCTCGGCCGCGCTGGTTTGCTGGCGCTGTTCGCCGTGCCTGCGCTGACCAACGACTACACGCAGTACGTGGTGAACCTGGCGGTGGTCTACGCCTTGGCGGCAACCGGCTTCAACATCGTCATCGGCTTCGCCGGGCAGATCGCCTTCGCCAACGCCGCCTTGCTGGGGCTGGGCGCCTACACCGCCGGCATCCTGATGACCAAGGCCTCTCTGCCCTTTCCGCTGGCCCTTGCCGCGGCCGGAGCGGTCGGCGCCGCCGGCGGGCTGGTGGTCAGCCTGCCGGTGCTGCGGGGCATCCGCTTCTTCTATCTCGGCATCCTCACCATGGCGGCCGGCGAGCTGCTGCGCTGGGGCTACATCCACGCCAGCGGGCTCACCGGCGGCTCGACCGGGATGGCGGTTCCGGCGCCGGCGTTGTTCGGTGTGGCGCTGCGCAGCCAGGCCGCGCTGTACTACCCGTTCCTGATCGTGGCCATCGCGCTGGTCGCCGGCTCGCGCAACCTGCTGCGCTCGCGCATCGGCCGGGCCCTGGTGGCGGTGCGGGAGAACGAGTTGGCGGCCGCGGCGCTGGCGATCCCGACGGCGCGCGTGATCACCCTCGCCTTCGCCTGGAGCGGCCTGCTGGTCGGCGTCGCCGGCGGCATGTTCGCCGTGCTGATCGGCCGCGTGCTGCCGAACAGCTTCACCCTTGGCCAATTGGTCGAGCAGTTCGCGTCCGTCATGGTGGGCGGCATCGGCACGCTGGCTGGCCCGATCCTGGGGGCGGCGCTGCTCGCGGCGGAACCGGAGCTGCTGCGCGGGCTGCCAGGCACGGAGGAGATGGTGTTCGGCCTGCTGCTCGTCGTGGTGATCGCGCTGCAGCCGGCCGGACTGATGGGGATGCTGGTCGGCGTGTTCCCCGGACTGCGGCAAGTCTTCTATCGCAGCGGCAAGCGGCCGTTCGGATCTTCCTAATCAGTGGAGCATGGGCGTGACGAGACATATCCTGGCGATGATGGCGGCCCCCGCTTTAGCGCTGGCGCTGGCCGGCGGGGCGGCGCGCGCGCAGGACGCGCAGGGCGTCACGCCTACCGCAATCAAGATCGGCATCATCGGCCCGTTCACCGGCCCGGCGACGGATTTCAGCCGCACCCAGGTTGCCCACATCGCCTACTACAAGGACGTCAACGCCCATGGCGGCGTGAACGGGCGGCAGCTCGAGTTGCATGTCGAGGATGACGGCTGCGACGAGGCGAAGGGCATCGCGGCGGCGCGCAAGCTCATCTCCGACGACAAGGTGTTCGTGCTGGACGCGTTCACCTGCAGCGGTCCGGCGCTGGCGGCCAAGAGCCTTATCGAGCAGAGCGGCATCCCGTGGGTGGTGGGCGGCGCGGCGGCGGCGCAGATCGCCAACCCGGTGGTGGCCAACATCTTCCAGCCGACGCCCAACACCAACACGGTGGGCGCGGCAATGGCCGACTTTATCATGACCAAGCCGGGCGTGAGGACGATCGCGGTGGTGTCCCACTCCAACGACTGGGCGAAGGGCTACTACGAGGGGGTGATCGGGCAACTCGCCGGCAAATACGCGATCAAGCCCGTGCTCGACCTAACCATGGAGCGCGGCTCGACCGACGCCACGCCGCAGCTCCTGCAACTTCGCAACGCCAAGCCGGACGCGGTCATGGTGATCCTGTACCCGCAGGAAACCTCCATATTCCTGCGCGACGCCAAGAAGTACGGCTACAACGCGCCGTTCATCTCCACCTACGGCACCAGCATCAACGACCAATACCAGCGGCTGGGCAACTACGACGTGCTGAAGAATTTCTACACCGCCTACCTGATCAACGAGCTGCCGGAGGCGCCCGGCATGCAGAAATGGGCGGACCTGATCCATCGCGCCTATCCTGGCGAAAGCATCACCATCAACAACTACAACGGGCTTGGCGGCGCGCTGGCCCTGGTGCGCGCGTTGCAGGACAGCGGCAAGGATCCGAGCTGGGCCTCCTTCATCGCGGCGATGAACAACATCCGCGACTGGGACACGGGTGTTGCCGCCGGGCCGATCACCTTCACTCCAACGGAGCACACCGGGCAGAAAACGCTGTATTTCGACACCTTCGTGGATGGCAAGCCGACGGTGTTCACCGCCTGGGACAAGAAGCGGCCGTAGCGCGCGATGCTGCCGCAACTACTGGTCGGCGGGGTCGCGCAGGGCGCCGTCTACGCCCTGGTCGCGCTGTCGATGACCGTGCTCTACCGCGCCACCACGGCGGTGAACTTCGGCCAGGGCGACCTGGTGATGCTCGGCGCGTTTGGCGCCTATGCCGGCGTCGTGCTGCTGCACCTGCCGTTCGCGGTGGTTGCGGCCGCGGTCGCGGCGCTCGCCTTCGCCCTCGGCATGCTGATCGAGCGGGGGCTGCTGCGGCGGGTGCGCCGGGGCTCGCACCTGGCGATGGCCATGATGACCGTGGGCATCGGCTTCTTCCTGCGCGGCGTCGTGCGCTTCGTGTGGGGACGCGAGGTGTTGCCGATGCCGGAGGTGTTCGACTTCGATCCCATGATCTGGGGCGACGTCTTGATCACCGCCGACAACGTCGCCGTGCTCGCGGCCGTGCTCGTCGTGGCCGGGCTGTTCTTCGCCTTGTTCTACGGCACGCACGTCGGCCAGCTGGCGCAGGCGATGTTCCAAAGCGAACGCGGCGCGGCGCTGATCGGGGTGGACGTGCAACGCTTCCACGCCGTCATGTGGGGCGTGGGCGTGCTGATGGGGGCGGCGGCAGGCATACTGATCGCGCCCATCACCTCGCTCGACCCCGATCTCGGCGCGGGCGTGCTGATGAAGGCGTTCGCGGCCATGACGCTCGGGGGCTTCGGCTCGCTGCCCGGCTGCATCGTGGGCGCCCTGCTGCTGGGCGTGGCCGAGCAACTGCTCGGGGCCTACGTGTCCACGGCGCTGATCGACATCACCGCCTACCTGGTGATCGTCGGCGTGCTGGTGGTGCGGCCGTCGGGCCTGTTCGGCCGGCGGGTGGCGGTGCGGGTCTGATGGTCCTTCTAGAAGTGGAGGCGCTCGAGGTCCGCTTCGCCGGGCTGCTGGCGTTGTCGAACGCATCCCTGCGGATCGACGCGGGAGAGATCGTGGCGGTGATCGGGCCGAACGGCGCCGGCAAGACCACGCTGTTCAACGCCATCACCGGCTTCGTCGCACCATCTGCCGGCTCCGTGCGGTTTCGCGGCGAGGAGATCGGCGGCCACGCCCCGCACGACATCGCCCGCCGCGGCATTCGCCGCACCTTCCAGAACAATGGGCTGTTCGAGGGCCTGTCGGTCCTGGAGAACGTGTTGACCGGGCTGCACAGCCGAACCCGCAGCGGCTTTGCCGGGCTGCTGTTCGACGGCAGGCGGGCCGCCGCGGCGGAGGACCGGGCGATGACGGAAGCGCTCGACCTGATGGCGAGCATGGGGATCGCCGATCTGCGTCACAGTCGCGTCGGCGCCTTGTCAGGCGGGCAGCAACGCCTGGTGGAAATCACCCGCGCGATCGCCGCCAAGCCGCCGCTGATCCTGCTGGACGAGCCGGCGGTGGGCCTGTCCCCCTCCGCGCGCGCCGCGCTGTCCGCCACGGTGCGCGCCCTCGCCCGGCGGGAGGGCATCGGCATCCTGCTGATCGAGCACGCGGTGGAGATGGTGCTGGACCTCTCGGACCGGGTTGTGGTGATGAGCGGCGGCAGCAAGATCGCGGAGGGCGCGCCGGACGAGGTGCGTCGCGATCCGGTGGTGGTGGAGGCCTATCTTGGCCACCGCTGAGGCCGGATTGCGAATCAACGGGCTGCGCGTGCGCTATGGCGCCAGCGAGATCCTGCGCGGCCTCAGCCTCTGCGTAGCCAAGGGCGAGGTTGCCTGCCTGCTCGGCAACAACGGGTGCGGCAAGTCCACCGCGCTCAACACCGTGAGCGGCTTCGTCCGGCCGGATGGCGGCTCGATCCGGATGGGCGAGGACGAACTGGCCGGCTGCCCGCCGCACCGCGCGTTCCGCCAGGGCGTGGCGCAGGTGTCGCAGCGGCGCGACCTGTTCCCCGACATGACGGTGGAGCAGAACCTCCGTCTCGGCGCGGCCCTGCGCGGCCGGCGCGGCGCGCGGGCGGCGCAGGCGCGGGTGTTGGCGCTGTTCCCCCGATTGGGCGAGCGCCGCACCCAGCAAGTGCGCACCATGTCCGGCGGCGAGCAGCAAATGGTGGCGATCGGCCGCGCGCTGATGTCTGGCCCGCGTCTGCTCCTGCTCGACGAGCCTTCCGGCGGGCTGGCGCCGCAAGTGCTGGACGAGATTGCAGCCGCGTTGATCCGGCTGAAATCGGAGGGCCTCACCATGCTTATGGTGGAGCAGAATATCGGGCTGGCGAGCGCCGTCTCCGACCGTTATTTCATCCTTCGGGACGGTGTCGTCGCGGATACGGGCTCGCTCGCGCCTGGGCAGACCGACGACAAGGAGCTAGCCCGGCGCATTTACCTGTAGCCGGGCCGAATAGGGTTTCAGCTGCCCGAGGGCGCTCCCTCAGAGGCTCTCGCAGGTGGATACGACCCGGCACGTACTGTGCGCCACACGATTGAGAACGGAGTTCGCAGGCTGCAAACAATCGCTGGCGCACCAGTTGAAGCGGGCGCTCACTGCGGGACGACGAGATCTTGATCCGGACTCTGCTTCTCCTCGCCGGCTTGCTGTCAGTCACGCCCGCTTGCGCCCGGGACATACCCGGCTTCGGCACGGTGTCGTTTCCGACCTCCTGCGCGCCCGCGGTGCAGGCCGACTTTGAGACGGCAATCGCCCGGATGCACGCTTTTGACGGTCCCGAAGACGCCTTTCGCGCCATCTCTGCGGCAGATCCGCATTGCGCCATCGCCTGGTGGGGCGCCGCGATGACGGTGCGCGGCAACCCGCTCGCCGGCGCCCCGAGCCAAGAAGCGCTCGAGGCGGGGCGCGCGGATCTGGAGCACGCCACGGCGGCCGGCCCGGCGATGCCGCGCGAGGCAAGGCTGATCGACGCCCTTCGCGTCTACTACCGTGACCCGGCAGAGGATCACGCCACCCGCACCGCCGCCTATGAGGCCACGATGCGCGCGTTGGCCGAGGCTTACCCGGACGACGTGGAAATCCAGAGCTTCTACGCCCTGGCCATCCTCGAAGCAGTGGACCTCACCGACAAAACGTTCTCCCGTCAGCTGCAGGCCGGACGCATTCTGGAACGGCTATGGGCGGCCAACCCGCGTCATCCCGGAATCCCCCACTACCTCATCCACGCCTACGACTATCCGCCCTTGGCGGCCCGCGGATTGGCGGCGGCGCGCGCCTATCCTGGAATCGCACCCGCCGGACACCACGCACTGCACATGCCTTCGCACATCTACTCGATGTTGGGGATGTGGGCGGCCTCGATCGAGGCAAACCGCATGGCGGCCGCGTTGCGTGCGTCGGGTCCTAACGACATGCCGCGGATGGACGCGGACGACCCGCACGGGATGGACTTCATCGCCTACGCCCATCTCCAGCTCGGACAGGACGATGCGGTCCGGGCGGCCCTGGCCGACGCCGGGCCATCGGACGAGCGCGTGCTGGTGGCGGCGCGCTATTTGCTGGAACGCGGCGACTGGGCAGGGGCGGCCGCGATGCCGGTCGCCGGGCTGTCGCCGTATCAGCAGATCACGGCCCGCTTCGTCCGCGCGCTCGGAGCGGCCCGGTCCGGCCAGATCGCGGAGGCACGGGAGGAGTCTACGGCCTTGCGTAAGCTCCGGGCGACGGTGTTGCAGGAGGATGGCGCGTATTGGGCCGGTTTGGTGGACGTGTATGGCGAAGCGGCCGACGCCTGGACCGTCTATGCGACTGGCGACATGACGGGCGGTTTGGCGCTGATGAATGCGGCGGCCGATGCCGACGATGCGCGGGAGAAGCACATTCTGCTCGAGAACAAGCTAATTCCGATGCGCGAACTGTTTGGCGATATGCTGCTGATGGCGAGCCATCCGGCGGAGGCGCTGGCGGCGTTCGGCGCCAGCGCGGCGGCGGCGCCGAACCGACTCAACGGCTTACTCGGGTCAGCCCGGGCGGCCCATGCGTTGGGCCGCGCGGACGAAGCGCAAAGGGATTATGCGAAGGCGGCGGAGGCAGTTGTGGACGCATCACCGGGCCGGCCCGAATTCGCCGAGGTTCGGCATGTGGATATCGCGCCCTCTCCTTGAATGTGGGAAGGCCGCCCTTCGGCAACCGGCAGCGCGTCGCGCCATATCCAGACGCACCCGCGCCGGATAACCACTGCGCTCGGTGGCGGAGCAGGGGCCGGATAGGAGCTGTCCGGGTGACTGGCAGATGTGGAGCGATCCTTCTCCGAGCTGGATGGCCCGATGCATCACTCATCAGCTTCCGCCATACTATTCAGCCTAATTTGCCGCGAGATGTTGCGAGCAAGTATCGCGGTCACGCTATTGATATGCGAGACACACCGCGCCCCAATGTCTTCCGTTGACATGGATGGGCGCCGAGGCGTGCTTCAACACCGCGAACTGTCCGCCACCCATGTCGCGACGATACGTCTGGAGGAGGAACGCCGCTTGGTTGGCGGAGGCGCGGATATTTGTGCGGTCGCTGTAGATCCGGCGGTTGCGGCAGTGTGCCGCGTTCCAAACGGGGTCGGCCCCTTGGGGCTTCGAGTAGGAACTGCGATGCGTGGGAACGTAGCCTTGTCGGTCCGATGCCACGCAGTAAACGATCCGTCCATCCCGTTCAGCTACGTCCTCTAGGACCTTCTGCAGCAAGCGGTCCGTAAGGTGGACTATCCTTGTCATGTATTGAACCGGGTTGGATCCGACCACCTCCTTGTAGTCGTCGTCAAACAACTCCGTTTCGCTGGTCGCTCCAGCCCTAAGTTCCGTCTCCAGCAAGGAGGAGATCGTTGACGACACCTGTTGCGCGAGCCTGACGAAGGACATGTCGCCCGTCTCAACTCCCTCGTGGAGCGCGGCGCTGACCATGTTCTCAGAGGTGGCGACCAAGCCGACGATCGTGTCGCGAGCCTTCGCGATTTCCGCATCAGTTCCGTGCATGTCGATGGTGAGAGTTTCCATAGCCCCACGAAGCTCGCCGCAGCGGTCACTGACGTGCCTGCTATGCGCAGCAATATGCTCGGCGCTTGTCGTGATGTCGGCGACGCGCTGCTTGGAATGACCCAATATCTCCGAGACGCTGCCGCTTTGCTTGGCCACCTCGGCAGTCTGGGCGACGCTCCTGGTCATCTGTTCCGTGATCGTGCTTGCCTGAATGCGAAGGTCCTTCACCGTGTCGCGGATAGCGACCGTCGCTTCTGCCGTCTTGGCTGCAAGCACCTTGACCTCGGCTGCGACAACCGCGAAGCCAAGCCCGGTCTCTCCGGCCCTGCCGGCCTCAATAGCCGCGTTTAGCGCCAGCATCCTTGTCTGGAAAGCGATGGATGAGATCCTAAGGGCAACCGCGTCGATGCTTCGAAGCGCTGCTTCCAGCCGAGAGCCCCCTTCGGCTAGCGATGCGACGACCTGGCTTAGCTTGATGACCTCGACGGTCGCCTCCTCCAGGGTTGCATCGGCTATCTCAACGTCGTCCCGGGCTCGCAATGCGTTCCGGCGAGCGAGTTCTGCCGCGACCGCGACGGCCTCGTTCTGTTCCGAGACTTGGGAGGTGAACGCGCGAAGCCTATCGAGACTGCGAACCCCCGTGCTCAGCCGTGTCGAGGCGTCCTCCACACACCCGGCAACGTCAGCCACCCCAAGGCTGAGAAGGCCGGCTTCGTTCGCAAGACGCTGAAGGAGTGGTTCCGGCGACGCGTTCATTCAAGAACTCCTCTGATCCGGCTGTCCGGACGCTTTGCACGGCGCTATTCAGCACAGAGATCAGGAGGCCCGACACCATTCTCTTCCTGGAACAATACGGCTAATCGCACTGCGCTTGCTCTCCCGGGCGCGCCGTTGGTGTTGTCATCCCGGGCAAACCGCTCGCCTGCGCGACGGCGCCTCGTCCTACCGTTGCTCCACATTCTTGCGACATAGTACGGGACGCGGGCAACAGATCTTCCAGCAGCAAGACGAGCGCCTGCGTTGCGCGATGGCTTGCAAGGTTATCCACGCTATCCGACAATCGGGGACAGGTCGGTTCTCGACATCGACGACATGTTGGCGAGCTCGTTCGATAGGCTCTCGCGAGGACGGAAGCGTCTAGTCGTAGGTCGTCACGCCGAGATGCTCGCGAAGATGCCGGCCCGCATACTCTTTGCGGAACAGGCCGCGGCGCTGCAGTTCCGGTACGACGAGACGAGTGAAGTCTTCCACGCCACGAGGGAAATGCGTCGGGACGGCGAGGAAGCCGTCACAAGCGTCGGCTTCCAGCCATTGCTGCATGATGTCTGCGACCGTCGTCGGGGAACCCACCATCTTGAAGTAGCTTCCTTCGGCGAAGATGCGCGCGGTCTGGAGAATCGACAGGTTTCCACGTCGCGCGAGATCCACGATCGCCTGGCGGTGCGACTTGCCGGCATTGGTTTCCGGCAGATCCGGCATCGGGCCGTTTAGATCGTACTCTCGGAAATTCACTCCCCCTGAATGGGGCATCAGGTGACTGATGGCGAGTTCCGCGGGGATGAGGTCGCGCATCTGGTCGCGGAACGCCTGGGCCTCCTCGTCCGTCCGCCCCACGATCGGAATGATGCCGGGAAGGATTTTGATCTTGTCCGGATCGCGACCGAACCGGACCGCGCGCCTGCGCATGTCTTCGCGGAACGCCCGGCTTCCGGCAATGTCGGTCTGAAGGGTGAAGACCACGTCGGCTGTGCGCGCGGCCAGCTCTCGCCCAGGCTCGGAGGAGCCGGCCTGGAAGATCACCGGCCGGCCTTGCGGACTCCGCCCCATGGTCAATGGCCCGCGGACCTTGAAGAAGGTCCCTTCATGACAAAGGAAATGCATCTTCTCGAGGTCAAAATACTTCCCCGTCTCCTTATCCCGGGTGACGGCGCCCGGCTCCCAGCTGTCCCAGAGGCCGGTCACGACATCGATGAACTCGCTCGCCCGTTCATAGCGTTTGCCGTGCTCGAGATGAGCATCGAGGCCAAAGTTCTGCGCCTCATTCTCGTTGAAGGAGGTCACCAGATTCCAACCGGCGCGCCCACTGGAGATGAAGTCGATCGATGCGAACCGGCGCGCCACGTTGTAAGGCTCGTTGAATGTGGCCGTGGATGTCGCGGCAAGGCCGAGGCGCTTGGTGGTCATCGCCAAAGCAGGAAGCAACATCATAGGGTCGAAATGAATAGCCCGAGGATGGGCAGCCCCGTACGCATCGCCCCGCAGGATGTCATTGCTGCGCGGGACGGCCGCCTGGTCTTCGAAGAAGATCGCGTCCAACTTGGCTTCTTCCGCGAGTTGCGCCGCTCGCACGTAATGCTCGATCCCGACGTCAAGCTCAGGGATCGCGTCGGGTAAGCGCCAGGCTCCAAGATGGTGCCCGGGGAAGAGAAATAGGGCCAGGCGCAGCATTTTGCTGGTCAATCAGTCACCCCGTTGGACGTCGGTGCACGGAGGCCGCCGGATAGCCTGATGGCAATTGGTCTGAAAACGTCGACACGTCACTGATTGTCAGGCTTCCAGGCGCGCCTTGCTCATCCGGATGGTGGCTGCGAGCCCTTCCGCCAGCCAGTCGAACGCAATCGCTCCGCCGAGTTGGCCGGACAGGCTTCGGGCGATCAGCGTGCTCCCGAAACCCGCTTTATCGGGCGAACCCCTTACGGGCGGCCCGTCGCGCTCCCTCCAGATCACGGTTACGTCATCGCCAGTAAGACTGCATGAGATCGCCACCTTGCCGTCCGCTTTTGAAAGCGACCCATACTTCATCGAATTGGTGGCAAGCTCGTGAGTGATGAGCGCCAGAGCAGTAGCGCCAGTCTCGCCGACCCTGGCGGGGATCGCAGAGATGCTGATGCGGCCACCGGCGCGTTCCTGGTCGTCATACGGCGCCAGCAGAACCTCGAGGAGGTCGGCCATGAAGGCGCCCTGCCGGTTGCTGGCCCCTGCAATCGGGCGCACCAAATCGTGGGCGGTTCCAAGCGCCATGATGCGCCGTGTAAGGTCGCGGGCCATCTCCGACTTGGTCGAGGTCGATCGCTCGGCGATGGCGGTCAGCGCCGACGTGATCGTGAGCAAGTTCTTGATGCGATGGCTCATTTCGCTCGCCAGCATCTCGCGGGCCTCCTCGGCCTGCTTACGCTCGGTCACGTCCATGAAGATTGCGAACATCACCTGATCGACGATGCCCTTGTCACGGCCTTGGCCCCGGGCGGAAATCCATCTCGTGTCACCAGCACGGTCGATGCGGAAGTCTATCTCGTAAGCGCCATCGACATGTCGCGTGGCGGCGAACGCGCTTTCCACCACACCTAGGTCCTCAGGGTGTATATGCTCCGAGAGACCTTTGAACGTGACCGCTTCGCCCCTGGGAATGTTCCAAAGCACGTGGGCTCGTTCGTCGAGTTCGATCTCGTCCGTTACGACGTTCCACGACCACAGGGCGACGCCTGCCGCGTGGGTGGCGGTGCGAAGGCGGTCAGCATTCCAAGTCAAAGCATCAACGGTCACGGCGGCATCCTGCAAGTCCCAGACGCTAGGCTCACTAGCACATTCGCGCCGATCGCGTGCGTCCATGTCAATCGAGGACATGGACGGCGTTGCGTCCTACGCCGGGAGGCATCCGTCTGGCGCGTCAGGCCGGAAACCGCACCATGCGCCTGAGTTCCTCGTCCCACAGGGCGTAGAACGGCGCGCGGATCGCCTCGCGGAACGACAGCACTGTTGCCGTATGCAGCTCCTTGCGGGCCTGGTGGCAGGCTTGCAACCGGTAGTTTGGCACACGCGCCGACAGGTGATGGACGTGATGGAAACCGACATTGCCGGTGAACCACTGCAGAAACCGTGGCAGCTTGAGGTATGAGGCGCCTTCCAAGGAGGCGTGCAGGTGGCTCCAGCTCTCCTGGCGTTCCCACATCGCGTCCTCGAAGCGGTGTTGCACCGAGAACAGCCACACGCCAATAATCGAGGCTACGGCGACGATGGGGAATTGGACGAGCGCCATGGTCCCCAGCCCGAATATGGCTCCCAGCGTCCCCAGCGCGGCGGCCAGCGCAGCGTTGGTCAACAGCACGCTCCGGCGCTCCCGCAGCCAAGTGCGGGGGGCATCGAACGGCAGGCGATAGAGGACTAAGAACACCAACGGCGGCAACAAAAGCTGGGTTATGGCCGGATGCCGGATGGCGCGGTAGAGCGCGCGCCGGGCCGGCGTCAAGGCCAGGTATTCCTTCAGCGTGGCGCAGGTCGAGTACAGGTCGATGCCGGTATCCCTCCGGTCCAGGTTGTTAAACGACGCGTGGTGATTGGCGTGCTGCCTTCGCCAGAATGCATAGGGCGTGAAGGTGAGCAAGCTGCAGAACCGGCCGAGCAGATCGTTGAGGCGGCGCGACGCGAAGAACGAGCCGTGGCCGCAGTCGTGTTGCACGATGAACAGCCTGACGATGAGACCTCCGGCCGGCAGGGCCAATGCGAGAACGAGCCAGGCTGAAATAGGCGCGACAGCATACATGGCGGCATTGACGGCCAGGTAGAGCACCAACGTCGAACCTAGCTGCCAGGCGCTGCGCAGGAACGATGGATTCTGGAATGGAACCAGAGCCGCCATCAGGTCACGGCGGTTGACCGGGTTCTGGGCAGCCGGGTCAGCGGTCATGGCGCTCGCTCCACGGCGAGATCGAAGCGAACCGCGTCATAGAGCGTGTTCGCGGCGGGTGGCCACAGCACGGCAGGCCCGGCGCTCCGCTGCGTGTCGCAGGCGCTCCTCTGTCGCCAGGCTTTGGTGACGCGTCGTCGCTCATTATTTTCTGCTTTACCGATGTTTTTACGCTTCAGGCCTGGGCGCCGCCGCGGTGTTGACCTTCCAAGCAGCCCAGCCTCCGCAGCGCCTGATGAACTAGGCGCGCCATGTCCTAAGTCGACCAGCCCGTTTGCCGACTTGTCCTACATGCCTCTCGATGTCGGTCCTCCGCGGGTCGAAGACCCCGGCGACATTCGTCCTCTACCACAGCATTAGCGGCGCGTCCGATTTGCGGAGCGACTTATTCCCGGCTCGTTGGAGCAACTAGCACAACGGAGGTATGCGACACGCACGGTTTCGGCTGACGTCAACTACCACGCTGCTGTTAAGAAATCACCTCTAAGACGAGTGAGCGCGAGCGGTCCTTGCCTGATGAGATATCTCAGCCTGCGACTTGAGCAGCGTAGAACGGCCTCCGCCCTGGCGGCCCGTCTGGCCACGGCGGCTCGGCTACCGCGCAGTTGGCAGTGGCCGATACGAGCTTGACTGCAGGATGCGGGAAGCTTCGGGCGAACGGAGGAAGGTCATCAGCGTCTCGGCGGCGCCGCCTTCTGTCCTGGTCGTCACCGCGACGGGGTAGACGATTGGCGGATGCGTCGAGTCCGGGAATGTTCCCAAGATGCTGGCGTTTTGGGCGCCTTGGACGTCCGTCGCGAAAGTCATGGCCGCCGCCGCCTCGCCACGGTCCACCAGCAGGACAGCGCGCAGACTGTTCTCGGCGATGGCGAGCGATGCCTGCACGGCCGGCCATGCGCCGAGGCTCTGCAAGCTGGCCTTGGCGTAACGCCCTGCCGGGTCACCGTCTGGATCGCACATCGCGATACGCCCGCGTGCGACCAACGCCAGGATCGGCGCCGCGTTGTCGATCTCGCGGGGCGCCGTATCGGACCGGGGACCAACCAGGACCAACGTGTTGCCCATGAGGTCAACCCGGGTCTGCGCGCGAACCAGGCCCCGCCTCACGGCTTCATCCATCCAGCCCGGATCTGCGGAGAGGAATATGTCGGCGGGCGCGCCCGCCTCCATCTGCTCCACGAGCACTGGCGTAGGGGCATAGACGGCGCTGGCCGTATAGCCGTTTGCCCGGTAGGCAGACAGGACTTTCTCCAGCACGGTGCGGAAGGTCGCCGCTGCGTAGATTTGCACCGCGTTTTCAGCCGCACGGGCAGCGAAAGGGGCGACGCTGGCAACGGAAGCGAGACGGATCAACGTCCGACGCGACATGGAGCGGTGCAACGGCTTCATCGATCAGCCTTCCTGCCCTGAGACAGCCAGGGTTCATCCGGGCGCTCGAGTCGCCGAGCGTATCGTCGCCATGACGCCCGGCGGCAAGCCGGCTAAGGCTTGGCCGTGGCGATTTTCTCCCTGACCGATGCGGAATGGCAAGCGGTCGATCTGAGCTTGCTCGTCTCCGCCTCCAGCGTTGCAGTCTCCTTGATGCCTGCGATTTTCGTCGCTTGGCTCCTCGCCCGCCCGCAATTGCGCATGCGATGGATCCTGGACGCGATCGTCCACCTCCCGCTGGCGCTGTCGCCCGTGCTCGTCGGGTGGCTGCTCCTGCTGCTGTTTGGCATCCGGGAGCCGCTGGGTTCGGTCTTGTGGGGCTGGTTTGGCGTGCGCCTCGTGTTCACCACGGCCGGCGCCGTGCTGGCGACATCGGTGATGACCTTTCCCCTGATCGTGCGCTCCGTGCGTTTGTCGATCGAGGCTCTCGACCCCACGTTGGAGGCGGCCGCTCGCACACTCGGCGCCGGCCCATTCCGTCGCTTCGTGGCGGTGACGCTGCCGCTTGCGGCTCCCGGGGTTCTATCGGGCGCCTTCACGGCCTTCGCTGCCGGGCTGGGCGAGTTCGGGGCCGTCATCGTGTTCGCCTCGAATATTCCGGGACGCACGCAGACACTGCCGCTCGCAATCTACACTGCAACCGAGGCGCCGGGCGGGGAACTCGCAGCGGCCAAGCTCGGGGGCATGGCGTTGCTGTTGGCGGCGGCGAGCCTTCTACTGGCCGACGTCATTTCGCGCAGCCTCGCCCGCCGACTTGGGCGGCGGTAACTTGCCACCCGGCCGGGGTCAGTCCGGCTCCGCGACGCAAACGCCGCCGCTTACTGGAGCGGTTCGAATGCGGTCTCCTTCACCCAGATCATGGTCGCCAGCGTCACGAGCGAGGCTGCGATGACGTAGAAGGCCGGCGACATCGGGTTGCCGGTCGCGTGGATCAGCCAGGTCGCGATGAAGGGTGCGAAGCCGCCGAAGATCGCCACCGGGATATTGTAGCCGACCGACAGCGCGGTGTAGCGCACCTGCGTCGGGAACAGCTCGCAATACACCGCCGGACCCGGCCCCGCGTAGAGCGCCAACAGCACCACCAGCGTGAGCTGCGCCACGAAGGCGTAGGCCGTGACTCCCGTGCTCGCCAGCAGGAACATCGGGTATGCCAGCAGGGCGTAGCCGGCGGCCGAGATGATGAACAGCGGCCGCCGGCCGACCCGGTCGGAGACGGCGCCCGCGATCGGCACGACGACGATGAACGCGAGCAGGCAGATCGTGCCGATCCACAGCGCGGTCGCACGCGGCATCTTCACGATGTTGGTCAGCCAGGTCGTGAGATAGATCAGCACCGCATAGTAGCCGACCGTGTTGTGCAGGGTGATGCCGAACGCGACCAGGGTCGGCTTGCGGAAGGTGGTGAACGCCGCCCTCAACGGCGAGCTGACGACCTGGCCCTTGCTCTCCAGCTCGGCGAATTTCGGCGTGTCGTCCAGCCGCCAGCGCATCACCGCGCCGACGATGCCCACCAGCACGCCGAGCAGGAAAGGGACGCGCCAGCCCCAGGCGACCATCTCCTCGGGCGAGAGCCACGTCGTCAGCACGGCCGCGGTCAGCGACCCGAGCAGGAACCCGGCGCCGACGCTCACCTGCTGCCACGAGCCGGTCAGGCCGCGCTGGCCCGGCTCGGCGTATTCCACCAGGTAAGCAGCGGCGCCACCCCACTCCCCGCCCCCGGACAGGCCCTGGGCCAGGCGCGCGATCACCAGCAGCAGCGGCGCCAGCACGCCGATCGAGGCGTAGGTCGGCAGCAGTCCGACGACGAACGTCGAGACCGCCATCAGGAAGATGACCGCGCTGAGCGCCCGCTTGCGGCCGTGGCGGTCGCCATACTGGCCGAACACGATCGATCCGACGGGCCGCATCACGAAGCCCACGCCGAACACCGAGAAGGTCAGCAGAAGTGAGACGATCGGCGTCTGCGTCGGGAAGAACAGCTGCGAGATGACTGGGACAAAATAGCCGTAGACCGCGAAGTCGTACCACTCCAGCACGTTCCCGATCACCCCGGCCACGATTGCGGTCCGGCGTCGGCTGGCGCTGTGCACGGTGGCTGTCGACATTGATGACTGGTCCTTGCTGCGTTCCACCGCGTCTCGCAATATGCAGGCCATTTGGATGATCGACGCGCAGGCCGGGCGGGTCGACATGGCGGCCGGCCAACACCATCTTGCCCGTGGGAGGGCAAACATGGCGAGCTATCAGAAAACTGCCCAGGCCGTGGCGGCGCTGAGCCCCGAGCAGTATCGCGTGACCCAGCAAAGCGGCACGGAGCGGCCGGGAACCGGGGCGCTCCTGTCCAACAAGCAGCCTGGTCTCTACGTCGACATCGTGTCCGGCGAACCCCTGTTCGCGAGCTCGGACAAGTACGAGTCCGGCTGTGGTTGGCCGAGCTTCACAAAACCCGTCGAGCCCGCCAATGTAGCCGAGTTGCACGACGCCTCGCTCGGGATGGCCCGCACGGAGGTCCGTTCCATCAACGGCGACAGCCATCTCGGCCATGTATTTGACGATGGACCAAGCGACCAGGGCGGCCTGCGCTACTGCATCAACTCGGCCTCCTTGCGCTTCGTCCCGCGCGAGGACATGGAGGCGCAAGGCTACGGCGACTATTTACCGCAAGTGAAGGAAGTTGAATGATGGAAGAACGCGCCGTTCTGGCAGGTGGCTGCTTCTGGGGAATGCAGGACCTGATCCGCAAGCTGCCGGGCGTAGTGTCGACACGCGTCGGCTATTCGGGGGGCGAGACGCCGAACGCGACCTACCGCAACCACGGCAACCACGCGGAAGCGATCGAGATCGTCTTCGACCCCGCGAAGATCACCTTTCGCGACCTGCTGGAGTTTTTCTTCCAGATCCACGATCCCAGCACGCCCAATCGGCAGGGCAACGACCGCGGGCCCAGCTACCGCTCGGCGGTCTTCTACGTCGACGAGCGACAGAAGGCTGTCGTCGCGGACACGATCGCCGATGTGAACGCATCCGGCATTTGGCCTGGCAAGGTGGTGACCGAGGTGGCGCCGGCCGGGCCGTTCTGGGAGGCGGAGCCCGAGCACCAGGACTATCTCGAGCGGATTCCCAACGGCTACACCTGCCACTTCATCCGGCCAAACTGGAAACTGCCGCGTCGCGCAGCGGCCTGATCCCGACGATTACGGCGCACCTCCGCCCTGGAACTGCCTCAGGCAGGTCCAGGGCGGAGCAGCCGTCACATCGGCCGGCGACACGGCGCGCTTCGCATCTCTCTCATAGGACTGCCCGGAGACGTCAGGCCGCCCTGGGCGTCTCCGCTTCGGCTGCGCGCGCGAGCGCCTCAACCCAGTCTTGATGATAGCTGTAAAGCCCGCCGGGATGCTTGCGACCAAGCTGCTCGAGGAACCAGGGGCCCTGCTGCGTCTCCTCGCTCAGCACATGGCAACCGTCTGCCGTGGGCGTGACGACCCAGCCATGGAAGGCGGTGGAACCGGTCTCGTCGCCATCGACGGTTGTCAACCACGAGAGCCTGCGGACGGGCGCGCACTCCGTGACGACCAAGTGCATTGGAAAGCCGATTGTCGCCCGGCTCCACTTCGTCCCAAGCCGCAACTCGGTCTCACCGCTCAGGATCTTGACCTGATCTTCCGGAGGAAAGTAGCTCGACCAGGTCTCGGCGCCTACCAGCAGTTTCCAGACTAGTTCTGCCGGCGCTTTCACGTCGATCTCGTTGAGCGCGTAGATCGCCGAGATCCGCGGATCATACTGCGGCGGGTAGACGACGTGGTCGAGCATATTCGTTCTCCTGCTTACTTGCACCCGCAACAGAGCGTGGGCGGCTGGGCGTTCGAGGTTGATCGTCGCCGCCGCCCATAGGCTACGAGGTAAGACCCGCCTTGTTCAGCGCCCAGATGCAGAACGGCGCGCAACAGGTGTGCGAGAACGATCCGGCTGCACCGAACGCCTGGCTATGGCATCGCAATGGTTCACGTTGCAGGACGAGGCATGATCGACTGGATGACGTCCGTTACTTCCTGGCCATTGCCCGCGGCGGGTCGGTGCGCGCAGCAGCGGAGCGTCTCGGCGTGAACCACGCGACCGTGCTCAGGCGCGTCGCCCACCTTGAGGAACGGCTAGGCGCGCGGTTGTTCGACAGGCTCCCCTCAGGATACCGCACGACTGGAACGGGCGAGGAGGTGCTCGGGCTAGCCGAGCAGATGGAGACGTCATCCAACCAGTTGGAAGCCCGCATCCTTGGCCGCGACCAAGGCGTGCGCGGGCTGCTGCGGGTGACCATGGCGCCGACGATCGCCACGCACCTCCTCATGCCGGACCTCGCCGAGTTTGCGCGGCTATACCCAGAGGTGGAGATGAGCGTCCTATCGCTCGACGAGCCGGTGAACCTCACCAACCGCGAAGCGGATGTCGCGATACGGGTCGTCTATGATCGCAAGACCCTGCCGCAGAATCTCCACGGGCTGAAAGGACCTGAATTGTCGGGCGGCGTCTACATGTCGCGCGAGCTCCTCGCGGCATGGCGGGCGAGCAAGATCGAGCGCGTTCGCTGGATTCTCAGGGACACTATCAGCGTGCCGGATTGGGCGCGCCAGGGCGACGTCCCCGCCGCGGAGGCGCCGTTCCGAACAACGAGCGCAGATGCGCAGATCGTCGCAGTTCGCCAGGGCCTGGGGATGACCACGCTCCCCTGCTTCGTCGGAGACGCCGACCCGGCGTTAGCCAGGGCGCCGGGCGCGAGTCTGCGCATGCACGGCACGCTCTGGCTCCTGACACAGGGCGAAACGCGCAAGACCAAACGCGTGCGACTCTTCACGGAGTTCATGTCCCAACGGCTTGCGACCTACGAGATGCTGCTTGCGGGACGGGCTCACCCCGTCGACTGACGCGTGCGCCTCGTTCGTAGAGCAAGGATGTGTGGTGCGTGAACGCACAACCGATGTGAAGGAGTTCCGGCTCCCGTTCGGCCGGGTCCGACCCCAGGTCTGGCGACTGACGGGACGAGGTTCGGAGGGCGACACGTTCGAAGCGATCAACTGGCTGAAAGGCATGACCCCCAACCGTTCTCCTTGAACGCGATGGCGTCTGATGCAGCCGTATTGGGCCGTAGGTCGCACACGCCCACAAGCCTCAACCCCCATCAAAGGGAGTATGTCATGACGTATGCAATCATCGGCTTCGGCGCGATTGGCCAAGCGCTCGCAACGGCGTTCGCCCGCAAGCGTATCGACGTGGTCGTGGCGGGCCGACGCCCACCCGAAGCGCTGGCGCAACAGGCTGCGGCGATCGGACCGACGGTCACCCCCAAGAAGCTGGAGGAGGCGCTGGCCGCCGACACCATCCTCTTGGCCGTTCCGTTCTGGGAGCACCGAGAGGTGGCGAAGGCATTGGCCAACTGGGAAGGCAAGACGGTTATCGACGTGACAAATGCGTTCGGCGTTCCCGTCGAGGACCTGGACGGCTTGCCCTCTTCCGCCGTTGTCGCGCAGGCTTTCTCCGGCGCCAAGCTTGTGAAGGCGTTCAACCACCTGCCAGCGGCGAAGCTGGCCGCCGACCCGGACACCGGCGGCGGACGACGAGTGATCTTCGTATCGAGCGACGACGTGTCGGCAATTGCCCTGGTGGAGACGCTGGCCGAGCGGCTCGGCTTTGCTCCCGTGAAGCTGGGCAGGCTGGCCGAAGGCGGAGCCCTCGTCCAGGCGCGAGGACGCACCTGGGCGCCCCTGATCTTCCAGGATTTCGCCAAGATCGTCGGCAGCCAGCCCGGGGGCGGCGCAGGGCGCGCGTAGGTCTCCGTTCCGTCACATACCCATCAAGACACGAAAGGCTGCCCTCAATGATCATTGACCTGACTGGCCGCAAGGCGATCATCACCGGGTCCACGGCTGGGATCGGACGCGCGACCGCGGAAGGGTTGGCGCGAGCCGGCGCTGCGGTCGTGGTCAACGGGCGCGGCCGCGAGCGTGTCGACGCGGCGGTGCGGCAGATTCGTGCGGCCATCGCCGGCGGCGACGTGTCGGGTGTTGCCGCGGACCTGTCCACGGTGGCCGGCGTGGAGGCGCTTACCTGCCAGGCGCCGGACGCCGACATCCTCGTCAACAATGTCGGTACGGCGTTCATCCGGGATTACGGCGGCTTTGGCGATATCGCGAAAATCCCCGACGAGGACTGGCTGGCTTTGTTCCAGCTGAACGTGATGAGCGGCGTGCGAACGACCCGCCACTACCTGCCGCGGATGGTGCAGCGCGGCTGGGGCCGCGTCGTGTTCGTCAGCAGCGAGTCGGCGGTCAACATCCCGAAGGAGATGCTCGATTACGGCATGACCAAGACGGCGCAGCTCGCAGTCTCGCGCGGCCTGGCCGAAGCGGTCGCAGGTACGGGCGTGACCGTCAACGCCGTCCTGCCCGGCCCGACCCGGTCTGAAATCCTGGGCAACCTCATGGCGCAGCAGGCGCGGGCGCAGGGCATCACGCAGGACGAGGCCGAGCAGGCGTTCCTGAAGGCGGCCCGGTCAACCAGCCTCCTTGGTCGATTCGCCACGCCAGCCGAAGTGGCCAACATGATCGTCTATGCCTGCTCGGAACAGGCTTCCGCGACGAGCGGGGCGGCGCTCCGGGTCGACGGCGGCGTGGTCCGGTTCGTGGCGTAGCGGCTCTGGCGACTACGGGATGCAAGATATAGCCCTGAATAACGCAGAGAAAGCGGCGGCGCTGCTTCGAGCCGTCTCCTCCGGCGACGCGGACCTGGCGACCAGGCATCTAAGGCCGGATGGGTTTGTCCAGCACGATCCAACCGTTGCGGACGGCGCCGATAAATTGCGCGAGCAAGCCGGCCGGTCGGCAAGCAGCCTGGAGATCGTCAGGCTGCTTGCCGACCGGCCCTTCGTCGTGGCCCATGGAAGGAACAATACCGGCGACGGGGGCGAGGTGTTCTTCGCCGTCTTCCGGTTTGAGGACGGTCTTCTCGTCGAGCATTGGCGCTTCGCCGCGCCCGCCGCTCCGCCGAACGAGAGCGGGCGCACCCAGACCGACGGGCCGACCAAGCCCGACGGCACACAGGACACGTCCAGGGTGAAGGCCGTGGTGCGGGACCATTACGAAACCGTGCACATCGGCGGGAAGCGCGACCAAATCGGTCGTTACATGTCGGGCGATCATCAGATCCGCCACGAGCCCGGCGCCCGGGACGGGGTGGCGGCCTTCGAGCAGGACCTTGCCGTGCTGACCCGGGCGAGGACGATTGACGAGATCGTGCTGCTCGTGGGTCAGGGCGACCTCGTCTTCATCGCCGCCAAAGGAACGCACGAAGCCAAACCCTGCGCATACCTCGACTTGTACCGTGTCGAGGCCGGCAAGCTCGTGGAACACTGGGGCTTTCCGCAGGCGGTCCCGTCGCGGGAGGTTTCGAAGAACGGCAACGGCA
>CAXTBW010000017.1:0-15668 GCA_964242925.1 uncultured Acetobacteraceae bacterium | reverse complement strand
TGTCGGTGTCGTCGCAGACGCTCCAACGCTGGCGCCGGTCAACCTGATTCGCCCAGCCGATCTCCGAGCTTGACCAGCGGTCAGGAGGTCGTAGGCGTCGATCGAGCGGTGCTTACTCATCAATCACTCTTGGTGATAATCTGAAGCAGGTTCAACTCTGCGGGCGGCGAGCGGCTTGGGCCAGTTGGTGACGATGCTGCCCTACCCGGTGGTGTCCGGCATCCGCAACGGTGTCGCGTTGCTTATGATAGTGTTCCAACTGCGGCCGATGCTGGGCTGGCCTGGCAGGATGGCGTGTGCACTGGGCGCATCCGGCCGCGCTCGTCGTTTCCGCCCTCACCCTGATGCTGATGCTGCGGCCGATCAGGGCGCTGCGCCCTGCTCCACTGGCGTTGGTGGCGGTGCTGGCTGGTGCCGGGTCCATCACTTCTGGCCGCGATCCTGATGACGCGGGGCGGCACCGAGTTGCTTGGCCCGTTGCTGGACGTGCCGCCCAACGGGCTGCAGCACTTGCACGTCGTCGGGCCGGGTGGGCGGCGCCGCCGAGCCTGCCGTTCTGGCGCCTGATCCCGACGCTGGCGCCGGCTCGCGCCACACGGCGCCGGCCGGGACACCGCGTCCGTGCCGGCGGTCGAGGTCCTCACTCGCCTCGGTCTTCGGAGCGCGAAGCCACGGCGTTGCTGGCGTACGCGCCCGAGCATGCCTTTCCTGCCGGCAGCCAGATCATCTGCATGGGAGACCTGGCGGACGCTGTCTAAATCCTCGTCGAAGGCGCGGTCGAGGTGTCGCTGCCGTCGAACGGACATGGCGTGCGCACCAGGCTCGCGACGCTTACGGCCGGCGTGCCGTTTGGTGAGATGGCGATGCTGAACGGAGCGCCACGGTCAGCGGACGTGACAGCCTTGACGCCGGTGCGGCGCGTGGCCCTGGACGTTGGACGGTGGCGCGCCTTTGCCAGGCGGAACCAGCTCACGATCAGGCGACCCGCAAATGCCGGAACAGCATCGTTTTCACAGTATCCAACACAACGGCGAATACGACGGCCGCCAGCAACAGCCCGGCCAGGATTGCGGGGGACAAAGGCGCCATCAGCAAGCCGTTCAGCGCAAGCACGCTTATGATAAGCACGTCGATCACGGACGAAAGCAGCAGCCACCGTCCTGGCCGCGAGCTCCAGAGATGTCGCCGCTCACGCGCGACGTAGAACACCGCCTGGCCGCCAAAGACGAGCGTCGCGACGGTCAGCGTTTGCAGCGTTGCCGTGTCTAGACCCAGGGCGAACTTGCCCACGGCAAGACACGCGACACAGAACAGCAGGTCCACGAAACCCAGCGCGATCCCGGCGATCGACAAGGGTCCGATGCGCCAAACGCTCGGCAGATTGGATGGATGCACGTTGTCGGTCGACGACGACATCGCGAGAAAGTCTCCGGTGACCATCATTAGCACCATTAGGGTCGGCGTTAGGATGGCTTGGCGAGTCAGCGCCAGCCCGGTGGCTAGAAACAGCACCTGGACGACCTTATGGATGATCGAGCGCAACGTGTAGGTCAGGATGCGCTGATAGGTCGTACGCCCTTCCTTGACCGAAGCGACCACGCCCGCAAGCCCCGCCTGCGTCAGCACGATCCCGGCAGCGGCTTTCGCGGCGTCGGTCGCCGTGGAGACTGCAATTCCCATTTGCGCCTGCCGCAGCGCGGGGGCGTCGTTGGCTCCGTCGCCGCACATGCCGACGATATGGCCGTCGGCCTGGAGAGCCTGCACGAGGCGAAACTTATCCTCGGGAAGCACGCCGGCGAAAATCGCGTAATCCTCCGCGCTGATGCTGGCCGGGAGCGGCGTCGTAGCCCAGACCTTGCCAGTGATGCCGATCGCCGCAGCGACGACCTGGGCGGTCTGTTCGGCATCCCCCGTCACCATCACGGTCCGCACGCCGAGTCCTGCCAGCTCCGCCACCAGGGCGGCCGAGTCGTCCCGCGGCGGGTCGCTCATCGCCATCAGCCCGGCCAGCCGCAACGAAGCAGGAGGCCCAGCCACCAGCGCGAGCACACGAAAACCCTTGCCCTGCAACTCTGCCAGCTGGGCTGCCGCAGCCTCGACAACCGGCGCCAGTTTCGCAACGGTGTCATAGGCGCCCTTGACCACGCGCCAGATTGTCCCGTCCGTTTGCCTCACGGTTGCTTCCGACGACTTCTTTGCCGGGTCGAACGCGACGAAGTCCAATAGCGCCACGCCATGCGCGATCGGTTTGGCTGCGGCGGCGGCCCGCAATGCGCCATCGACCGGATCCTGACCGCCGTCGGAGCTGGCAAGCGCCGCCAGCGCCAACACGCCAGCCTCATCGAAACCCGGCATCGCCGCGACAGCCATGACGGCCAGTTTGTTTCGGGTGAGCGTGCCGGTCTTGTCAGCGCAGAGCACGTCGATCCCGGCGGCCTCGTCGATGGCCGAAAGGCTGGTCGGCAACACGCCCTGCTGCGCCAACGCGCGGGCGCCGACCGCGGCCGCAAGTGTGAACATTGCCGGAAGCGCCACTGGGATCGACGCCAGCACGGCCACCAGGGCCAGCGAGATGATCTGATCCCGCGGCATCGGCAGCCACAGCGCGTAGCACGTCAGCAGGATCGTGACGCCGCCGTTGAACAGCACCAGGTTGCGCACAACCGCCATGATCGTCTTTTGTTGTGAACTTACGACTTTGGCGCTGCGAACCAGCTCGGTCGTCCGCCCGAACTTCGTCCCTGACCCGGTTGCCGTGACATGGCCAACCGCCTCGCCCCGGCGAACGAGCGCGCCGGCATACGCGTCAGCGCCAACCCCGATGTCGATGGCGACGGATTCACCCGTCAGCATGGATTGGTCGATCAGGACCAATCCCGTGTCCAACCGCATGTCTGCCGGCACCACCGACCCCAGCGACAGCTTCACGACATCACCTGCCACGAGCGACGCGGCGGGCAGGGTCGTCCATGCGCCATCGCGGCGGACGGCGGCGGTCAGCGCCAGGCGGGATTTCAGGGCGTCGAGCGTCGCCTGCGCGCGTCCCTCCTGGAGAAAGCCAAGCGCCGCGTTCGTCACCAACAGCAACGCGACGACGCCAGCCTCTGCATAGGCGCCAATGCCAAGTTGCAGAAGGATCGCCGCCTCCAGCATCCATGGAACCGGCGCCCACAGCTTCTTGAGCGCGCGCCGCGCCGGGTGCTCGGCCACGTCGGCGACCGTGTTGGGGCCGCCGCTGTGCAATAGACAGGCTGCCTGCGTGCTGGTCAGGCCGGTTGGCTCCGCCACCGATGGTGGCCGCGCGGACGTCAGCGCGTCTATGATCGCGAGCCGCGGACAAGCCGACGTGTTCCGGCCGCCCGAGCCAGCGGCATTCTATGATCTTGTTTCATAATTCAAAGTAATCCTGAGTAGCGCAGCGATACAGCCTCGGAAACTACGCAGGACCGCACCCTAGAAAGACAATCAGGTTATCCGCGCCCGGCTAGCAGCCTCGCCGGCCGCCAACTCGATGATTTCCGCCGTGATCTCCTCCTGCCTGACCCGTCGCTGCGTGGTTTGGAGCGCGGCCAACTGCCGCTCCGTTTGCGTGTGCGCCGCAGCCATGGCTTCCATCCGCGCTTCATTCTCGGCGGCGAAGCCGTGCAACGCGGCGTGGCACAGCTCGGCGTGGAAGTATTCGGCCGTCAACTTCTGCAACAAGACCGCAGGCGCAAGGTTCAGCAGGAGCGGCGCCACATTGACTGGAAACGGGAAGCTCACCGGGTCAAGCGGCAGTAGGGTTCTCCTCACTGCATGGATGCCGTGCCCGGCGCGCCATTGGCAGAACACGGCATCCAATGCCCCGATGTCGCCCGTGGCAAGCCGAGCATACAGCGCGGTCGCGATCGTCGCCGCTAATTTGGGTATGCCGGACGAGTGGGACGGCATTGCTCCAACCCAGCCAGGCGCGATCCGCCGCTCGGCGAGCGACGCCGCGCCACGGGTTCCGGCTACGAACAACTCGGACGACGCCAGGTCGGGACCGGCCGCCTCGAGCACGCGTTCGCTAAAGGCGCCGGCAAAGCCCTGCTCGGCGCAGAACAGGACGATCGCGAGCCGGCCCTTGACGCGTGCGGGCGCGTGGCGAGCAGGGGCCGACAGCAACGCGGCCCGGGCGATGGCGTCTGCGATCGACGCCTCATACCGGTCTACCGCGGCGAGTTGCGCGCGGGCTTGCTGGGCGCGGGCCGCCGCGATGCCGCGCATGGCGTTCACGACGGCCCCCAACTGCCGGATGCCAGCGATGCGCGCGGCGACGTCGGCGAGGCGGTCGGTCAAGCAGGCTTGCTCGCACCCGCTTTGGCGACCCTGGGCGCATCGCCCACCTCGGCGACCGGGGCAGCATCACCCGCCTTGCGAACCGGGGCGGCATCGCCCGCCTTGGCCACTAGTGCGGCATAGCGTTGCAAGGCGTCGGACAAGCCCTTCTGGCCGGCTGCATCCAGCGTGCCGGCCGTTTGCATCTGGCCGACGCTGGCCGCAGCGTCCGTGTCGATCGCCTGCCGCAGGCCCAGCCGGAACGCCGCGATCGCCGGCTTCGTCCACCCGTCCAGCAGCCCGGACTGCACGGCCGTCACCAATGCCACCTCGTCGGCCAGCCGCAGCGGCGCGTGCTGCGGCTGGTCTAGTATGGCGCGGATGCAGGCGCCGCGGGCGAGCTGCCGCTTAACCCGGCCATCCGGCATGCCGCCGAACCGGGTGAACGACTCCAGTTCGAGGAATTGCGCGTAGTCGAGCCGCAGCGTCTTCGCCGCATCCCGCAGCGCCACCGCCTGGGTCTTGCCGCCGACCCGGCTGACGCTGCTGCCCACGTCCACCGCCGGCTTCTGTCCCTGGTGGAACAGCTTGGCGTCCAGCACGATCTGGCCGTCCGTGATGGAGATCAGGTTGGTCGGAATATAGGCGCTGAGATTTCCGGCGTCGGTCTCGGCGATCGGCAGCGCCGTCAGCGAGCCGCCGCCCTGCTCCTTGCACAGCTTGGCCGCGCGCTCCAGCAGCCTTGCGTGCACGTAGAACACGTCGCCCGGATAGGCCTCCCGGCCCGGCGACTGCCGGGTCAGCAGCGCGATCTCCCGGTGGGTGGCGGCGTGCTTGGTCAGGTCGTCGATCACAATCAGCGCGTGCTGGCCGCGGTCGCGGAAATACTCCGCCATCGTCATCGCCGCGAACGGCGCTATCCATTGCAGCCCCGGCGAACCGGAGGCGTCCGATGCAACGACGATGCATCGGTCCGGCGCTCCATAGGCCTGGATCGCGTCGATCGCTCGACGCACGGCGGAGCTCTTCTGCCCGACCGCGACGTAGATGCAAACGATGTCGCTGTCCTTCTGGCTGATGATCGCGTCGATGCCGACCGTGGTCTTGCCGATCGCGCGGTCGCCGATGATCAATTCCCGCTGGCCGCGTCCGAGCGCGAACAACGTGTCCACGATGACAAGCCCGGTCTGCACGGGTTGCACCACCAAGTCTCGGTCGATGATGGACGGCGCCGCGCGCTCGATCGGCTCCAGCGATTTGGCGGCAACCGCGCCCTTGCCGTCCAGCGGGCGGCCGAGCGGGTCCACCACGCGGCCGAGCAGGCCCGGCCCGACCGGCACGCGCACCACATCGCCCGTGGCATGCACCGCGTCCCCGGCGGCGACGCTATCCACCCCGTCCAGCAGCACGCAGCCGACCCGGTCGCGCTCCAGCACCTGGGCGAAGCCGAACTGGCCGCCGGCGAAGCGGAGCTTCTCGTCCAGTCGCGCGCCAGGCAGCCCCGAGACGAGCGCGACCCCGTCGCCGACCTCCTCCACCCGGCCGATTTGGGCCGCGCGGGACCCGAGGCTGGAAGCAGCCACCTGCTTCGCGGCCGTCGCGAACCACCCGGCCGGGCTATCGTCCGGGGGCATGGCTGAGGTCCGCGAGGATGCCGTCGAGATCGGCGCGCCAGCTGTTGGAGAGGACGAAGTGCGGCCCGTGCAGCTCGATCCCGGCGAGCAGCGCCGGGTCAATGCGAAACGCCATCCGCGGCTCGGCGCCGAACGCGGCGGCAACCAGGCTGCGCGTGCGATCTTGCTCTGCCGCTGCTAGAGGCGCCGCGCTGACCGCCTCGAATCCACCATCGTCGGCGATCGCGGCTTGCCGCTCCGCCGCTGGCATCGCCTTGATGCTCGCCACCAGCCAGTCCAGGAAGGCGGCGCTGACGGCGGCGCCTTGCAACCGCCCGGCCAGCTTTCCGGCGATCTGCACGGCGAGCTTGCCTGCCTGCTCGGTCCACGCCGCCGCATCCGCATCGTGCGCCGCTGCGGCTGCAGCCTGCGCCGCCGCCGTCTGCCCGGCCGCCTCCCTTGCGGCGTCGTCGTGCGTCGTCTTGCTGGCCGCCTCTGCCTCGGCGTGGGCTTTGGCCAGGATCACGTCGTGCTCGCTGGCGAACCCGGCGCGCGTGGCCGCGACCGCTTTCACGGCGGTGGCGGCCTCGTGCTGCGCTGCCATCGCGTCGGCCAGCGCCTTCTCCGTCGTGCTGCGGCGCAGATCGATCATCGCCGCGATCGGGCGCCAGAAGAAATGCTGCAGCAGCCAGACCAGGACGACGACGTTGACGACCTGGAAGCCCAGCGTCCACCAGTCGATCGTCATTTCAGCAACGGGTTGGCGAACAGCAGCAACAGCGCGATGACCAGACAGTAGATCGCCATCGTCTCGATCATCGCTAGGCCGACGAACAGGGTGCGCGAGATGGTGCTGGCCGATTCCGGTTGCCGCGCGATGGCGTCCATCGCCGCAGCCACGGCCCGCCCCTCCGCGAGCGCCGGGCCGATCGCGCCGAAGGACACGGCGAGAGCGGCCGAGATGATGCTGATGAAAGCCAGCCAGTTCATGGCGCCGTCCTCTTGATGGGTTTGCTCTCGGCGATGGCGCTGGAGATGAACACCATGGCCAGAATCGCGAAGATGTACGCCTGCACCGCGCCTATCAGCAGGTCGAGCGCCATCAGCGGAATGGGGACGAGCAGCCCGGCGAGGGACAGCACGATGCCGACCACGAAGACGCCGCTCATCACATTGCCGAACAGGCGGACGAACAGCGAGAAGGTGCGGGTGACCGCCTCGATGACGTTCAGCGGCGCCATGACCAGACTCGGCGTGGCGAAGGTGGCGAGGTAGCCGCGCACGCCGCCGGCGCGGATCCCGAACCAGATGATCGCCGCGAACACCAGCAGCGCCAGGGCGGCATCCGTCTCCAGGTGCGCGGTCGGCGGCTGCACGCCGGGGATCAGGGACGACCAGTTGGCGACGAAGATGAACGCGAACAGCGTGCCGATGAAGGCCCGATAGGGACCGGGGTCGAGCTGCATCGTGTCCCGGATCTGACCGTCCACGGTGTCGACCACCAGCTCGCACACGGCCTGCACCCGGGACGGGTCCAGCGTCAGCCGACGCGTGATGAGCGCGCCGCCGCTGGACAGCACCGCCATGATCACCCAGGTGGCGACGACGCCCTGCGTGATGGGCGCCGGGCCGATATGGAACAGCGGCGTGCTGTCGAGCGGCGAGATCATGCCGCCATCCGGCGCATCACGGCGCCTCGCGCCAGCAGCACGCCGAGCGCCGTCGTCAGCAGCGGCATGGCGCCTTCCAGGCTTGCGGCCCACAGCGCGCCGCCGAGCAGGGCGAACCGCACGGCTGAGCCGGCCAGCAGCGCGCCGAGGCGGCCGCCCTGGCCGAACTGTCGCGCGTGCCACCAGAGGCAGCTGAAGTATAGCGCTCCCAACGCAACCCCGCCTGCAAGATGCACTGCGACGATGAGCGCGGTCATTCGCTGCGCATCCACTTCCAGGCGGACCAGCAGCCCAGGCCGGCGCCGAGCATCAGCAGCGGCGCCGTCCAGAACAGTCCGGAGTGGAACCGCACATCCAGCCAGCGCCCCGCGAAGATCCCGACCAGCATGGGCATCACCACGATCCAGCCAAGCACGCCGATTTGGCCTAACCTACGGGCGACATTCGGCTCGCCCTCCTCCACCCACGAGCGATGACGGTCGCCGCGCAGCTTGGCGGCCCGCACCAACGGATCATTGTCCGGCGCGCTCACGATAGCGTCCCCGTCTGCAGGCGCCGCACCATTTCTCGTATCGCGCGCAACTGCAGCTTGGCGCTGTCCACGCGGCCCTCCCGTTCCGCCTCCGCCTCAGCGCCGAAGCGGTCGCGGATCACCTGGTCGAGCGTTGCAAGGTCGTCGCCCGGAATCGCCTCGCGCGTGGTGATCGCGACCTCGTTGCCGCCGGTGACTGTCAGCGCACCGCCCTGAACAGCGCAGTAGTGGCGGGCGCCGCCCTGGCTTCTCCAGCTCACGACGGCCACGGCAAGACTGGTCAAGAAATCCGCGTGGCGCGGCTGGATGCCGAACCCTCCGCTGGCATCCTCGGCGGTCACGATCTGCACGTTGTCCTCATCGATGACTATGGTTAGCGGCGTGGTTATGCGCAGCCTCATGACGACTTAGCCGCCGCGGCTTCCTTTGCGCGGGCCTCCTCGAAGGTCCCGACCATGTAGAGCGAGCTTTCGGCCCAGCCATCGGCCTCGCCGTCCAGGATCGCCCGGCAGCCCGCCAGCGTGTCCGCACGGCTGACGCTGCGGCCGGGAATGCCGGTGAACGCCTCAGTCACGGCGAACGGCTGACTGAGGAAGCGCTGCAAGCGACGCGCGCGCGTGACGACGTCGCGGTCGGCCTGCCCCAATTCCTCTACGCCGAGCAGGGCGATGATGTCCTCCAATTCTTTGAAGTGGGCGAGCGTCTCGCGGGCGCGCTCGGCCAGGCGGTAGTGCTCCTCACCCACGACCAGCGGGTCCAGCAGCGACGACGACGACGCGAGCGGGTCGATCGCCGGGTAGAAACCGTCCGCCGCCAACTTGCGCGACAGCATGATGATGCCGTCCATGTGTGCGGAGATGGCGGTGACCGCCGGGTCGGTGAAGTCGTCGGCGGGCACGTAGACGGCCTGCACGGCGGTGACCGCGGCGCCGGCGACGGAGGCGATGCGTTCCTGCAGCCCGGCCACCTCCGTTGCCAGCGTAGGCTGGTAACCAACACGGGAGGGCAGCCGGCCGAGCAGGCTCGACAACTCGGCGCCGGCCTGGACGAAGCGGAACACGTTGTCCATCAGCAGCAAGACGTTCTGGTGCTTTTGGTCGCGGAAATACTCGGCGATGGTCAGCGCGGTCAGCGGCGCCCGCCAGCGCGCGCCGGGCGGCTCGTTCATTTGGCCGTATACCAGCACGGTGCGGGCCAGCACGCCGGACTGCTGCATGTCGGTCAGCAGTTCGTGGCCTTCGCGGGAGCGCTCGCCGACGCCGGCGAACACGGCAATGCCCGTGTACTTCTCGACGGTGGCGTGGATCAGCTCCATCACCAGAACCGTCTTGCCGACGCCGGCGCCGCCGAACATGGCCGCCTTGCCGCCCTGCGCGAGCGGCGCCAACAGGTCGATAACTTTGATACCCGTCTCGAACACGGCCGTGGCCGACGTCTCCTCCGTCAAGGCGGGCGGCCGGCCGTGGATGCCGCGCGTGGGCGTGTCCGCTGGCAGCGCAGGGCCGCGGTCCCCAGGCGCGCCCAGCACGTCGAGCAAGCGGCCGAGCACCGCCTCGCCGACCGGGACGGTGATCGCCTGCCCGGTGGTGCGCACGCCGGCGCCGCGGGACAGGCCGGCAGTCGCCTGCATCGCAATGGCTCGCACGGTCCGCGTGTTCACGTGGCTATGGACCTCCAGCACGAGCCTGCCCGGCCGGTCCCACTCCACGAGCAGGGCCGTGTCGATCGGCGGCAGCGCCCCGGTGGCGAAATCCACATCGACCACGGCGCCGCGGACCGAGGCGACGATGCCAGGATCGGCCGCCGTGGCTGCGTCCGGGCTCAGGCCGTGGCCATCTGGCTGGCGGCCGCGAGCAGATGCATCTTGATCTCCTTGGGATGCGTGGCGGCGAGGATGCCGCGCGCCCGCTCGACCTCCGCCAGGTCGCCGTGCGCCATCACCAGGAAATCGTCGGCCTTGATGGCGGTTTCGTATTTCAAGACGCTGTCCTCGGGCACGCCGATGCTGGCGATGGCGCCGCCGATCACGCCCAGCCCGCCAAACACGGCGGCGCCCTCGACGGCGGAGATCGCCGTAGCCGCGAGGTATCCCAACACGACCACATGGCCGAGGATGGGGATGGACAAGAACAAGCCGCCGACGAACAGGCCCCACATGCCGCCCCAGAATGCGCCGCGGGAGCCCCAGAACGTCACCCGGTCGCCGAAATTGTAGAACCCGGTCACCGTCTCCTCGGTATGGTAGCCCTTGCCGACCAGGCTGAGGTGCTTCATCGCGAAACCGGCGGCCGCCAGCTTCTTCACCGCGGCATCGGCCTGTTCGTGGTTTTCGAACACGGCGGCGACGACATCATCTCGTTGCATGGGGTATTCTTCTCAAATTAGGTTTGGCATCGGCTCAGCCTAGGCCATGCGCCGATCCGGCGAGAGGATCGGAAACTACGCAGAGCGCTAAAGCGGGATCCGCCCTGGTCCAGTGCGCAAGTTCCGCGCTGCGCGGCGCCTGGCGCCGAGAGTGTCCGAGACCGCGGGCGCGCAGGTATCGTTGAAGCCGACCACGAGCGGCGGCCCCATCGAGAGCCGATGCTGGTGCAGCCCGACGCCGATCGTCATCGGATCGCCCGAGTTCAGCGTCGCGTGGATCGTCGCCGCCGCATGGTCGATGCTGACCGCCAAGTGACGGCCGCGCCACTGCACGCTGAACGCCAGGGTCGCCCACCCGTCCGGCAACTGCGGATGCAGGCTCAGGCCGGTCTCATCCATGGCCAACCCGGCAAAGCCCAAAACCGCCATCATCCACATGCCGCCGAGCGCCGCGATATGCACGCCGCCGTCGATCGCGGCGTGATCGTCGGCAAGATCGGCCGCCGACGTCTGCTTGAAGAAGCGCATGGCCATGTCGGCATGACCCAGGCGCGCCGCGGCCACGCCGTGAAGCGCTGCGCTCAATGAGCTGCCATGGCTGCAGCGCGACTCGTAGTAAGCGAAATTGACGGCCGCGCTGTCAGCCACGAACTCCTCCGGCAGCAATGCCAGAAGCGCGACGACGTCCGCCTGCTTGATGACCTGCGCCGTCTGCGTCCGCTCCCGCCCGAGCACCACGTCCATCGGCACGGACCGCCCGGCGTAGCTCGCCAGGTCGATCGGCTCCAACTTGAAGAACCCGGCGAACTGCTCGAATAGCCCCGTCGCCGGATCGAGCCCGGTCAGCATCGTGTCGGCGACGCCGACCCACTGAAGCAGCTCTGCTTCTTCCAGGCCGATCTCGCGCGACAGACTTGTCCAACGGTCCGGCCAGCGCCGCCGCAGCAGGCCCGCGACTTCCAACCCGCGCCGGATGTTCCAGCGCGCCATCACGTTGGTGAACGCGTTGTCGTCGATCGTCTCGTGATACTCGTCCGGACCGATCACGCCCCTTATGTGATGCTTGCCGTCCGCCTCGGACTGCGCGCGGCTCACCCAGAATCGCGCAGTCTCCAACAGGATTTCTGCGCCTGCATCCCGCAAGAAGGCCTCGTCGCCGGTCGCCTCCCAGTAGCGCCAGACGGCGTAGGCCACATCGGCGCTGATGTGGACCTCTTGCGTCCCGCAAAGGATGTCCACGATGCGGCGATCCGGCCCGACGGCGTGCTCCGGGCAGGTCTCGTCCCCGGTGTCGGCGGACTCCCAGGCATACATCGCGCCGCGCAATCCCATGCGGCTGGCCTTCGCCCGCGCGCCGCCCAGCGTGTCGAAGCGGTAGGTCAGCAACGCGCGGGCCGCCTCGGGCCATGTCAACGTGTAGAAGGGCAGCAGGAATATCTCGGTGTCCCAGAAGACATGGCCGTGATAGTCCTCCCCGGTGAGGCCGCGGGCGGCGATCGAGACGTGCTCGTCCTGTGGGTTGGCGGCGCCGTTCAGGTGATACAACGCGAACCGCAGCGCATGCTGCGCGGCAGGGTCGCCGACGACTACGACGTCGCTCTCGCGCCAGCGAACCGCCCAACTTGCCTCATGCTGGCCGATGATGCCGCGCCAGCCAAGCGCTTCGGCGGCGTCCAGTTGGTCTTGCGCCTGCTCGACCAAGTTCGTCGCGCCGTCGCCCAGGGCAATGGCGACCATGCGATGGAACTGCACCACCTGGCCGGGCCGCAGCGTCCATGTCCACGACCACTTGAATGGCGCCAGCGGCAGGGAAGCGATGGCCTGGCCGTCCACCAGCAGCACCGCCCCTGACACCATGGTGAGTCGTTTGTTTGTCGCGTTCGTGCGCCAAACGCCCAGGTTCTGCTGCAACTGCTCGGACGCCAGGCCAAAATCCAAGCCTTCGAACGAGGCTTCCAGCGTCGCCTCCAGGTCGCCGGCATCGACGTCGAGCTGCATCGCTTGCAGGCCCAGCGCCCGCGTGTGCAGCGACACCAGGCGCAGCACGCGGAGGCGGATCGCCAGGTCCGGGCCGGTCGCCATGCGGCTCTCGGTCAACAGCGCGCCGCGTTTGAAGTCGAGCGTGCGGCGATGGAACGACGCGTCGTCGATTACGGCGCCGCCTCGCGGGTTCAGCGCGATTTCGATCCGGAGCCAGTCGGGGGCGGGGACCAAGGCGGACATCGGCTGGTCGGCCCCGACCATGTCGAACAGCCCAGCCACATACGTCCGGGGCGCGATAACGACGCCCGGCAGGCGGTTGATGGTGCGCCCGCCACGCACGCCGAGAAAGCCGTTGCTGATGGCGAACCGGGACTCGCGGCTGCTGTCGCGCAGCCTGTCGTAGCCGTGCTGGTCCAGCACCCACGCTGGGTCGTCGGTCGGCTCCAGCACCGGCCTAGTCATTCCAACCGCCCCTCTGCGAGCGCTCCGAGAGCAACGTCGTCCAGGCTTGTCACCACGAGATCGGCCTGGGCGGCATGCAGGCCCACCTCGTCATGCAACCGCGCGATGCCAAGCGCGGCCATGCCGCCGGCGCGCGCGGCCTGAATGCCGGCTGGCGCGTCCTCTGCCACGAAGCACTGGCCGGGCGCCATCCGCAGCTCCTCCGCCGCGATCTGGAAGATCTCCGGGTTAGGCTTGCCATAACGCAGGTCGCGCCCGCACAAATTGGCTGCAAACAGCCCGAGCAGGTCACGGCCGTCATCAAGGCGAATCTGCCGCAGCATGGTGGTTGCGTTCTTCGAAGACGACGCGACCGCCATCGGCCAGCCCAGCGCCGCCACCGCCGCCACGAACCGCAAGGCATCGGGAAAGGCGGCGACATGGCCGCCGGCGATCAACGCCTCGAGCCTCGCCTGCTTGCGCGTGGCATAGGCATCCACCTGCCCGGCCGCGTCCGCCACACCGAGCGCTTGCAGGGCGGCGAGCGCACCGCTCATCCGCGGCTTTCCAGCGACGACGGCCTGATACATCGCCGTGCTGAACAGCGCCGGGTCAGCCAGGCCGGACAGCGCGTCCCGCCACGCCTGCTCGTGCGGGGAGGCCAGCAACACGCCGTCAACGTCGAAGATGGCGGCGCACAGGCGGCCGCCCACCGTCAATGCCGCGCCGTCCACGTCCAGTCGCGGATTTCGGGCAGGTCCTCGCCGTGCTTGTCGATGTAGAGCTTGTGCTCGACCAGCTTGTCGGCCATCCGCTGCTTGAGGTAGGCGCCTTTGCTGCCCAGGCCCGGCACGCGCGCGAGCACGTCCATCACCAAGTGGAACCGGTCGAGTTCGTTCTGCACCCGGATGTCGAACGCAGTCGTGATGGTGCCCTCCTCCTTGTAGCCGCGCACGTGGAGATGGCGGTTCGCGCGCGCGTAGGTCAGGCGATGCACCAGCCAGGGGTAGCCGTGGAAGCCGAAGATGATCGGCTTGTCCGTGGTGAACAGCACGTCGTAGTCGGTGTCGCTCAGCCCGTGCGGATGCTCCTGCATCGGCTGCAGCCGCATTAGGTCCACCACGTTGATCACGCGCATTCGCAGCGCCGGCAGGTGTTCGCGCAGGATGGAAACCGCGGCGAGCACCTCCAGCGTCGGCGTGTCGCCGCAGCACGCCATCACCACGTCGGGCTCGCCGTCCTGGTCGTTGCTTGCCCACGGCCAGATCCCCAGCCCCTGCGTGCAGTGCACCACCGCCTCGTCCATCGTCAGCCATTGCGGCAGCGCGTGCTTGCCGGCGACGACGACGTTCACGTAGTGCCGGCTGCGCAGGCAGTGGTCGAACACCGACAGAAGGCAATTCGCATCCGGCGGCAGATACACCCGCACCACGTCGGCCTTCTTGTTCACGACGTGGTCGAGGAAGCCCGGATCCTGGTGGGTGAAGCCGTTATGATCCTGCTGCCACACGTGGGAGGCGAGCAGGTAGTTGAGCGAGGCGATGTCGCGCCGCCACGGCAGCTCCCGCGTCACCTTCAGCCACTTCGCGTGCTGGCTGACCATGGAATCCACGATACGGATGAACGCCTCGTAGCTGTTGAACAGCCCATGCCGCCCGGTGAGCAGGTAGCCCTCCAGCCAGCCCTGGCACAGGTGCTCGCTGAGCATCGAGTCGTGGATCTGGCCTTGCGGCTCCAGGAACTCGTCATCCGCCATGATAGACGCGTCCCACTGGCGGCTGGTGACCTCGAACACGGCGTCGATCATGTTGGACAGCGTCTCGTCAGGGCCGAAAATCCGGAAGTTGCGGCCGTCCTGGTTCAGCTTGGCGACATCGCGCAGGAAGCGGCCAAGCACTGTGGTGTCGCCGGCAGACACGGCCCCCGGCGACACCACAGTCACGGCATGGTCGCGGAAGTCCGGCATGCGCAGGTCGCGCAACAGCCCGCCGCCGTTGGTGTGCGGGTTGGCGCCCATCCGGCGCGCGCCCTCCGGCGCCAGGTCCGCCAACTCCGGGATCAGCCGGCCGTTGGCGTCGAACAGTTCTTCCGCGCGGTAGCTGCGCATCCAGCTCTCGAGCTCCGCCACGTGGCCGGGGTGCGCCGCGTCCACCAGGATCGGCACCTGGTGCGCGCGGAACGTGCCCTCGTTCTTGAGGCCGTCCACCATCTTCGGGCCGGTCCAACCCTTCGGCGAGCGCAGCACGATCACCGGCCAGCGCGGTCGCACGGCAACGCCCGCCTGACGCGCGTCGTGTTGGATGCGCCTGATGTCGGCGATGGCGCGGTCCATCGTGTCGGCCATCAGCCGGTGCATGGCGTCCGGCTCGTCACCCTCGACGAAATACGGGGTCCAGCCGCAGCCTTGCAGGAAGCGCTCCAACTCGTCCGGCTCGATCCGCGACAGGACGGTCGGGTTGCTGATCTTGAACCCGTTCAGGTGCAGGATCGGCAGCACGGCGCCATCGCTCACCGGATTCAGCAGCTTATTGGAGTGCCAGGCAGTCGCAAGCGGACCTGTCTCGGCCTCCCCATCGCCGACGACGCAGGCGACGATCAGCCCTGGGTTGTCGAACGCGGCGCCGAATGCGTGGCTGAGCGAATAACCTAGTTCCCCGCCCTCGTGGATCGACCCTGGCGTGCTGGGCGCCACGTGGCTGGAGATGCCGCCAGGGAAGGAGAACTGGGTGAACAGCCTCTTCAGCCCGGCCTCGTCCTGGCTGATAT
>CAXTBW010000016.1:30158-57778 GCA_964242925.1 uncultured Acetobacteraceae bacterium | reverse complement strand
CGCAACAGTTTCCGGTCCCGCCGCCCCTGATGCGCACCATTCGCGTCTTCGTCTCCTCCCCGCGCGACGTCGGCAACGAGCGCGCGCTGGCGAACGCGGTGATCGAGCGGCTGCACTTCGAGTTCCGCGGCATCGTCGACTTGCAGCCCGTGTTCTGGGAGCAACTCCCGATGCTCGCCACGGACACGTTCCAGGCGCAGATCCCCAAATCCAGCGACGCCGACATCTGCATCTTCATCCTGTGGTCGTGGTTCGGCACCCCGCTCCCCGAGCACTTCCGCAAGCCCGACGGCACCTCGTACCGCTCCGGCACCGAATTCGAGTTCGAGAGCGCGCTGGCCGTGCACGCCGTCCGCGGCACGCCCGACATCCTGGTCTACCGCAAGACCGCGGAGCCCCGCGCCAGCATCCGCCACCGCGAGCAGGTGCTGGAGCAACTCGCCCAGCGCGACGCGGTGCAGTCGTTCATCGACCAGTATTTCCATGGCGAAGGCGGCACCTTCAAGGCGGCGTTCCGCGTGTTCGACAGCTCCGCCGAGTTCGAGGAAATGCTCGAGACCCATCTGCGCGAACTGATCCGCGAGAAGCTGCGCGACATCGAGGGCGTCGCGGAGGCGCGCTGGACCACCTCGCCGTTCCGCGGGCTGGCCGCCTTCGACGTGGCGGACGCGGTGATCTTCTGCGGCCGCACGCAGGCGGTGACGGAGGTGATCGACGCGCTGAACCGGCAGGACCAGGCCGGGCACCCGCTGGTGATGATCTGCGGCGCCTCGGGGGCGGGCAAGTCGTCGCTGGCGCGCGCCGGCGTGCTGCCGATGCTGGTGCAGCCGCGCGTGGTGGACGGCGTGGGCGTGTGGCGCCGGGCCATCCTGCGGCCCAGCGAGGCGGCGACCCCGATCGACGCGCTGGCCGCCGCGCTGCTGCGGGACGGCGCGCTGCCGGAGCTGGCGGAAGGCGGCCTCAACGCGGCCAAGCTCGCCGCCCTGCTGGCCGACACGCCCGCCGCCGTGGCGCCGCTGCTGGGCCTGACCCTCGCCCGGCTCGCCGAGCCGCCGTTGCGCGCCGCGCTGGTGCTGCTGATCGACCAGATGGAGGAGCTGTTCGCCCCCACCCTGGCCCGGCCGCAACGCGAGGCTTTCGCCACCGCGCTGGCCGTGCTGGCGCGCGGCGGCGTCTGGATCGTCGCCACCGTGCGCGCAGACTTCCAGCCCCGCCTGGCCGAACTGCCCGACGCGCTCACCGACCTGCTGCGCGGCGACGGCGTCTACAACCTGCGCCCGCCGCGCGCCGGCGAAGTGGCGCAGATGATCCGCCGCCCGGCGCAGATGGCCGGCCTGGTCTACGAGCACCGACCCGACTCCGACGAGGGCCTGGACGACGTGTTGCGCGACGCCGCCATCGCCGACCCGGCCGCCCTGCCGCTGCTGCAATTCGCGCTCGAGCAGCTGTGGGAGCGCCGCGACGGCCGCCTGCTGCGCTTCGCCGACTACGAGGCGCTCGGCGGTCTGGACGGCGCCGTCAGCAGCCGCGCGGAGGCGGTGTTCGCCGCCCTGCCGCCCGAGGCGCAGGCCGCGCTGCCCCGCGTCCTGTCCGCCCTGGTGCGCGTCGAGGTGACGGACGCCACCAGCCGCGTCAGCCAGCGCCGCGCCGCCCGCGCCGCGCTGGACACCGTCCCGGGCGGCGCCGCCCTGGTCGACGGCTTCATCGCCGCGCGCCTGTTCGTGGTGGACCGCACGGAGGAGAACGAGGCCACCGTCGGCGTGGTGCACGAGGCGCTGCTGCGCGTCTGGCCGCGCGCGCTCGCATGGGTCGACGGCAACCAGCGCGCGCTGCAGGCCCGCACCCGGGTGACCGCCGCCGAGGCGCTGTGGCATCACGCCGGGGAGCCGCACGACCTGCTGCTGACCGGCACGTCGCTGGCCGAGGCGCAGGCGCTCGGCGCCGACGGCGCGCTGATGCTGCTGGGCGCCACCGAACGCTTCATCGCCGCCTCCAGCCGCGCCGCGCGGTCCCGCCGGCGCGCGCTGCGGCTGCGGCTGACGGCGGCCGCGGTGCTGCTGCTCGCCCTGCTGGGGACGGGGGGCTGGTACTGGGACGCCCACGTCGCCGAGCGGGTGTCCGCCTACCCGATGAACTTCTTCCGGCGCTACGGCCAGTGGCAGCCCAACACCCCGCCGATCACCGAGCAGGACGCGTCCCACCGCAACGCATACCTCCGCATCACCCGCCGTGGCCGGTCCGGGCCGGCGATCCGCGCCGACGTGCTGAACGGCAGCGGCACCTGCCCGCTGCACCACAACATCGGCACCCTGTTCGGCCCCGGAGAGCCGCTCGGCCGCCATATCTGCCACTGGGGCTTCGAGTTGGCCGACGGCCGGGTCATCGACGAGTTCGCCGCCGACGCTCATGGCGAGCGGGCCTGGAGCTTGGTGTATTCCGACGCCGAGCGGACCGCGGCGGGGGTGTTCGCCTCGGACGGCCGCGCGGTGGCCCTGGCGGGCAACGGCGTGTCCCGCCTGCGCTTCGACCACCAGGTGGACGGCGTCGCCACCCGCATCCGGTTCTTCGACGCCTATGGCCATCCGCAGCGCGTGACCTCCGGCGCGTACGGCCTGGCGCTCACCTACGATGCGGGCTGGCGGCTGGTGGACCTGCAATATCTCGGCGCCGCTGGCGAGCGGTCGCCGCTGCCCGGCGGCGTCGCCGGGCAGCATCTCCTGGTGGATGGCCGCGGCAGGACGATCGAGGGGTATGCGGAGGACCTCGACGGCAAGCCGGTGATCCAGCCGCCCTCCTTGGTCGCGCGCACCCGCAGCGCCTACGACGACAACGACAACCTGCTCTCGATCGCGTTCTTCGACCAGGCCGACAAGCCGGTGCGCGGCGTGGGCGGCTGGGCGGTCTCGCAGAGCCGCTACGACGCGCGCGGCAACATCGTCGAGACGCGCACCCTCGACGAGCACGGCCGGCTGGTTCGGCCAAACGGCGCCGCCGCCGCCGCGGTGATGCGCTGGGAGTACGACAGCCAGGGCCGCGCCACCCGGGAAACCTATCTCGACGAGCATGAGAAGCCGATGGCCCTGGGCGGCCTGTTCGGCGCGATGAGCGCATACGACGAGTTCGGCCAGCTCGCGCGGATGACCGGGCTGGACGCGGCGGGAAAACCGTCCCGCAACGCGAACGGCGTCGTCACGCAGGTCTTCCACTACGATGCGAGCGGCCGGCAGGACGACGTGCGCTACCTCGACGAGTTCGACAAGCCGACCATCGCGCGCAACGGCACGTCCGGCTACAGGCAGGAGTTCGACGAGTTCGACAACGTCGTGCGGTTCGTCAACCTCGGCGCCGACGGCAAGCCCATTCTGCTGAAGGACGGCGCGGCCGAGGTGCGGCAGGTCTACGACGAGCGCAACAACAAGATCAGCACGGCGTTCTACGGCGTCGACGGCCAGCCGATGCTGGTGAAAGGCATCTTCCGCCGGCTCGAGCGCGTCGACACCGACGGCCGCGTCACGCGGGAGAGCTACGAGGCGTTGGACGGCAAGCCCGGCGTCAACGCGGACGGCTCCGGCGCGGTGGCGTTCACCTACGACCCGAGCGGCAACACCATCGAGGTGGCGTACCTGGACGTGGAGGGCAAGCCGATCGATAGGCCGGGCCTATGCGCGCGCATCCTCAAGACGTACGACCAGTCCGCCCGGGTCACGTCCGTCACCTGCCTGGGCGCGGTCGGCACGCCCGTCATCGGCCCGAGCGGCTGGTCGCGGGAGACGGAGGAGTTCGACGCGGCCGGCCGGCAGACCGCCAGCGCGTTCTTCGACGCCGAGGGCAAGCCGATGATCGGCAAGGGCCGCGGTTACGCGTCGTTGCGCGCCGCCTACGACGCCGACGAGAACATCACCGAGGTGATCTGGCGCGACGCGGCGGGCAACGTCGCCGGGCCGAACGGCGGCTGCGGGCACATCCGCGTCAACTACGAGAATGGCCGCCGCACCGGCACGCGTTGCGTGGAGGAGTGAGCGGCCCCTCGCTCGCCCACCATCTGTTCGGACCCGGCCCCAAGCGCATCCTGGCGATCGACGGCGGCGGCGTGCGCGGCGCCATCGCCGTCGCCTTCCTGGCCCGCATCGAGGCGCTGCTGGCGGAGCGCGCCGGGCGGCCGGTGCGGTTGTGCGACCATTTCGACCTGATCGCCGGCACGTCCACCGGCTCGCTGGTGGCCCTGGCTTTGGCGCTTGGTTACTCCGCGGCCGAGCTGCGGGCGTTCTACGTGGCCATCGCGCCAAAAGTGTTCCGCCGCCGCGCCTGGCGGGTGCTGGGGTTGCAGGCCAAGTTCGACGGCGAGGCGCTGAGCCGCGAGATCCGCGCGCGCATCGGCGACCTCACCCTGGACAGCGCGCGGCTGCAGACCGGGCTCGCGATCGTGACGAAGCGGCTGGACACCGGCAGCACCTGGGTGCTGAGCAACAACGAGCGGGCGCCCTACTGGGATGACGCGCCGGACGGCAGCTACATCGGCAACCGCCGCTTCGACGTGGGCGGCATCGTGCGGGCCAGCGCCGCGGCGCCGCACTACTTCGACCCGCAACTGCTGCCGATCGCGGCCGGCGCCCCCGACGGCCTGTTCATCGACGGCGGACTGACCCCGCACAACAACCCCTCGCTCGCCGCTTTCCTGATGGTGCGCGCCGCGGCGTATGGCCTGCGCTGGCCGGCTACGCCGCAGGCGCTGCACATCGTCTCTGTCGGCACGGGCGCCACCCGCGTGACGCTGTCCGCCGCGCGGGCGCGGCGCATCCGCGCGCTGGGCCTGGCGTTCAAGGCGCTCAGCGGCATGGTGGTCGATGGCGGGCGCATGGTGCTGACCATGATGCAGTGGATGGGCGAGTGCCCGCGCCCGCGACTGGTCAACTCCGAGGTCGGCACGCTGGCCGACGAGCGCCCGGGCACGGAGAAGCTGTTCCGCTTCGTGCGCTACGACGTGGAGCTGGACGCCGACTGGCTCACGCGGGAGCTGGACATGCCGGTTCCTGCGCGTGAGATCATGGAGCTGCGCGAGATGGACAACCCGTCCACGATCGAGCGCGCCTACGCCATCGGCGCCCGCGCCGCGGAGCGTCAGGTGGTGGCCGAGCATTTGGATTTCGCGTTGCCCGGTTCCTGAAACCGTCATCGCGAGCCGCCACATGGCGGCGCGGCGATCCAGGGCCGCGCGCACGGCGCCGCCCGCTGGATTGCCGCGTCGCAAGCGCTCCTCGCAATGACGATATTGGTGCGGTGAGAGGGCTCATATTTCTCGGGCTGGTGTTATGCCATTGGCCCACCCACACACGACCGTCATCGCGAGCCGCCACATGGCGGCGCGGCGATCCAGGGCCGCGCGCACGGCGCCGCCCGCTGGATTGCCGCGTCGCAAGCGCTCCCGCAATGACGATGTTGACGCGGCGAGAAACGCGCAATTCCGGCCTCTGACGCTAGCCGAGTCCTTGACCGCCGGGGGAACGCGGCGACCCCTGGCCGATCGGGGGGACGAACAGCGGCGCGGTGTCCCACGGGAACAGCACCCAAGTGCCCTGCGCGACCTCCGCCACAAAGGTGTCGGCGAACGGGCGGCCGGACGGCTTGGCGTAAAGGCAGGCGAAGTGCCCGCGGGGCAGCAGGCCGCGCACCATGCGAGCGGTGGCGCCGCGGTCCACCAGGTCGTCGATGATGAGGAAGCCGGCGCCATCCCCCGCCGCGGCCGGCGGCTTCAGCAGCATCGGCTCGCCGCGGTGCTCCTCGTCGTAGGCCGCGACCGACACCGTCTCGATGAGGCGGCACTCCAGCTCGCGCGCCACGATCGCGGCGGGGATCATGCCGCCGCGCGTGATCGCCACGATGCCGCGCCACGGGCCTAGCGGGGCCAGGGTGGTCGCCAGCGTCCGGGCGTCGCGGTGCAGCTGGTCCCAGGTGACGGTGGCGTAGGCCGGTGGCGGGCTCAGAACAGCCGCGCGCCGTTCGGCACGGCCAGGTCGGGCCGGGCCAGGACCACGGCGCCCTCCGGATCCGGGAAGCCCAACGTCAACACCTGCGATTCGAACCCGGCGATGCGGCGCGGCGGGAAGTTCACCACGGCGCACACCTGGCGGCCGATCAGCTGGTCGACCGCGTAGTGCACGGTGATCTGGGCGGACGAGGTCTTGACCCCGATTTCCGACCCGAAATCGATCCACAGTTTGAACGCCGGCTTGCGCGCCCCCTGGAGCGGCTGCGCGTCGGTCACGGTGCCGACGCGGATGTCGAGCTTGTCGAAGTCTTCGATGGTGGCTGTTTCGGTCATGCCGCCGATCATGCCTGATGCGGGCTGGTTGCCAAGCCGGAACCGGCATGGGACCACTTCACGTCATGCGCGACCTTCATCTCGCCGGGCGATCCCCGGTCTACGCCACCCAGGCCATGGCGGCGACGTCCATGCCGGCCGCAACCCTCACCGCGGTGGACGTGTTGCGCGCCGGGGGCAACGCGATGGACGCGGCGATCGCCGCAGTGGCGGTGCTGGGGGTGATCGAGCCGCAATCCACCGGGATCGGCGGCGACTGCTTCTGCCTGTGGAAGCAGCCGGGCCGGCCGATGGTGGCGATGAACGGCTCCGGCCGCGCGCCCGCAGCGGCGACGATCGACTGGTACGAGGCGCAAGGCATCGACGCGATCGACGACACGGGCCCCCATTCCGTCACCGTCCCGGGCGCGGTGGGCGCGTGGGAGGCGTTGTTGGCGGCGCACGGCACGCAGGGGCTGGACGCGCTGTTGCAGCCCGCGATCCGCTTCGCCGCGGAGGGCTGGCCGGTCGGGCACCGCGTCGCGTTCGACTGGGCGCTGGCGGCGGACAAGCTGCGCAAGAACGGCACGCAGAGCTTCCTGCCCGGCGGCGCGGCGCCCAAGGCCGGCGATATGTTCCGCCAGCCCGCGCTGGCCGGCACGCTGCGCGCGATCGCCCGCGGCGGCGCGCGCGCGTTCTACGAAGGCGCTGTCGCGGCGGATATGGTGGCCACATTGCGCGCGCGCGGCGGCCTGCACACGGAGGCGGATTTCGCCGCCGGCCTGACTGCGTCCGCCTTCGTGGAGCCGATCCGCACCGCCTGGCGAGGCCACGAGGTCTGGCAGTGTCCGCCGAACGGGTCGGGCCTGATGGTGCTGATGCTGCTCGGCATCCTGGACGGCTTCACGCCCGCCAGCGACCCGTTGTCGGTCGAGCGCATGCACCGCCACATCGAGGCCGCGCGGCTGGTCTACCGCGACCGCGACGCCTTCATGGCCGACCCGGCGCAATCCGAGGTGCCGGTGGCGAGGCTGATGGACCCCGCCTACCTCGCCGCGCTGCACGGCCTGATCGACCCGGCGCGCGCGTTGCCGAACCTGCCGCGGGCCGGCGAGGCGGCGCTGCCGGTGCATCGCGACACGGTGTACCTCTGCGTCGTGGACCGCGACGGGAACGCCTGCTCGTTCATCAACTCGCTGTTCAAAAGCTTCGGCAGCGGCATCCTGGCGGAGCAGTCCGGAGTCATGCTGCAAAACCGCGGCGCCGGCTTCGTGGTCCAGCGCGGCCACCCGAACTGCATCGCGCCGAACAAGAAGCCAATGCACACCATCATTCCCGGCATGCTGACGCGGGACGGCGAGGCGGTGATGCCGTTCGGCGTCATGGGCGGGCATTTCCAGCCGATGGGGCAGACCTGGTTCCTGCACAACCTGCTGGAATACGGGCTGGACATCCAGCAGGCGCTCGATTTGCCGCGCCTGTTCCCCTACGGCGGCAAGCTGGAAGTGGAGCGCGGCATTCCGCAGGCGAGCGTGGCGGCGCTGACGCGAATGGGACACGGGTCGATCCCGATCGAGCGGCCGCATGGCGGCGGGCAGGCGATCTGGATCGACCGCGCCCGCGGCACGCTGGTCGGCGGGTCGGACCCGCGCAAGGACGGCATGGCGCTGGGCTACTGAGATGCGGGTCATCCGGGCTTTCCTGCCCGTTATCATCTTTCTCGCCGTGATCGGGGTGGTGTTCTGGGTGATCATGCTGGCGTTCGTGCGAGGCATGTGGTGACAGAGCCCTGCGACCTGCCGGCGACGGAGGCGCGCGCGCTGATCGGCCGCCGGGCGCTGTCCCCCGTGGAGCTGCTGGAAAGCTGCATCGTCCGCATCGAGGCAATCGAATCGGCGGTGAACGCGATGCCGGCCCGCGACCTGGCCGGCGCCCGCGCGGCGGCCGCGCACGCGGAGCAGGCGGTGATGACCGGGCAGGACCTGCCGCCGCTGCACGGTCTGCCGTTGGGGGTGAAGGACCTGACGGCCGCGGCCGGTCTACCGTTCACCCGCGGCAGCCCGATCTTCGCCGACCACGTGGCGCCGGCGGACGAGCGGCTGGTGGCCGATTTGCGCCGCGCCGGAGCGATCGTGCTGGGTAAGACCAACACGCCGGAGTTCGGCGCCGGGGCCAACACGCGCAACGCGGTTTGGGGCGCCACCGGCAACCCGTTCGACCCGGCGCGGTCGGCCGCCGGGTCATCGGGCGGCTCGGCGGTGGCGCTGGCGTGCGGGATGGTCCCGATCGCGACCGGGTCCGACACCGGCGGCAGCCTGCGCAACCCGGCGGCGTTCTGCGGCATCGTCGGTTTCCGCCCCAGCCCCGGGGTGGTGGCGAGCGAGACGCGCGGGATCGGCTGGCTCCCGCTCGGCACGGGCGGGCCGATGGCGCGCACGGTGGCGGACACGGCGCTGCTGCTGTCGGCGATGGCCGGAGGCGATGCGCTCGACCCGTATTCGCACCGGCTGGACCCGGCGCCGCTGCAGCGCCTCCCGGCCGTCGACCTGGCGTCGCTGCGGGTCGCGGTGACGCCCGATTTCGGGTTTGCGCCCGTCGAGCGGGGCGTGGTGGACGCGTTCACCGCCAAGACGGGGCTGTTCCGCTATTTATTTGCGGCAGCGGACGATGCCACGCCGGACTGCACGGGCGCCGACGACGCGTTCGCCGTGCTGCGGGCCGTGGCGTTCCTGGGCAACCACGCGGAGAAGGTGCGAACACGCCCGCAGGATGTCGGCCCCAACGTTCGAGCGAACGTGGCCGAGGGGCTGCGCTACACCGCCGCCGACGTGGCGCGAGCGCTGACCGCGCAGACGGCGATGCAACGCAAATGGCAGGCGTTTTTCGAGCGTTACGACGTTTTGCTCGCGCCCGCGATCAGCATCACGCCGCGGCCCTGGAGCGAGTTGTTCCCGGCCCAGATCGATGGCCGGGTGCTGGACAGCTATTATCACTGGTTGGCGCTGTCCTACGCCGGGACGCTCGCCGGGCATCCGTGCCTGTCGTTGCCGGTCGGGCTGGACGCGGCCGGCATGCCGTTCGGGCTGCAGCTGATCGGCCGCCGCCACGGCGACACCGCGCTGCTGGCTGCCGCGGCCGCGTTGGAAACGGCGCTGGCGGGCGATGCTCGCACAGCGCGGCCAGAGCCGGACATCGCACGATTGCGCGCCGCGCCCCCGATCAGCGGGATGCCCGGGTTCATCGGGTTCGACTGACCCCCACCCCCGTGGGTGGGATGAGCGCGTGCCAGTTACCGGTGCACCCCGTCGCCCATCAATCGCGCAAGCGTGGGCTCGATCGCCTCGGACATGCGCGCCTGGGCCTGCGCCGTCGGGTGCAGCAGCGGGTCGGGCGGCGTCAGGTAGCCGTCCAGGAACGCGGCGCGGTCCAACCGGCCGTCGCGCAGGAACACCGGGGTCACGTTCACGTAGGTGACCGCCGGGTCCTGCCCGCGGCCGTATCGCTCGGTCAGGCCGTGATTGATGGCGGCGGTGGTCTCGTCCACCCAGGGGGAGCGGTCGGACGGCAGCACGGGAAGCAGCAGCACCTTCGTCGTGGGCAGCTTGCGGCGCACTGCCTCCAGCACAGCGGCGATCCCGCCCAGCGTCTGCTCCGCCGACCAGTGCGCGCGGCCGTTGTTGTTGGCGCCGATCAGCACCACAGCGACTTTCGGCCGGATGCCGTCCACCTCGCCGTGCAGGATGCGCCAAAGCAGGCTGGCGGTGGTGTCGCCCTTGAAGCCCAGGTTCAGCGCGTTGCGGTCGCCGTAGAACCGCTGCCACTCGGGCGCGAAATCCCGCCAGGCGGGCGGCCCGCGCTCCTCCCAATCCTGCGTGATGGAATCACCGAGGAACACCAAGTCGACGGGGCCTTGCCGCGCTTCCGCCAGCTTCGCCTCGTGCCGCTGCCGCCACCAGGGCGTGCCCTCGCGGGACAGCGGATTGGCGGCGGGGTTCGAGCCGCCGGCAGCCCCCGCGAGCAGCGCGAACGCAAGCCACAGCCGCTTCAAGACATCAGTTCCAAATACGCCAGCGCGCCAAGGCCGGCCGCGATGCAGTAATACGCGAACGGGTTCAGCGCCCACTTATCGTTGTTGCGGAAATACCGCATCAGGAACGCGGTGCTCAGCAGCGCCACCACCCCCGCGACTACCGCCGCAACCAGAGACAGTTGCAGCGTGCCCGGCGGCATCTCCTCGCGCAGCAGCTTCGGCACCTCCAGCGCGGTGGCGCCCAGGATGACTGGAATCGCGATCAGGAACGAGAAATGCGCCGAGCCCTCGTGGTCCACGCCGCGCAGCAGCCCGCCGACGATGGTGGCGCCCGAGCGGGAGATCCCGGGGATGAGGGCGCCGCACTGCCACACCCCGATCGCGACCGCATCGCCCACCGTCAGCGTTCCGAGCGCCCGGCTGCCGCCCTGCACGAGCCGCTGGCGCGCGCGCAGCCGCTCGCCGAACAGCAGCAGCACGCCATTCAGCGCCAGGAACCCGGCGGCGATGATCGGTTTGGCGAACAGGTCGCGCAGGTAACGCTCGAGCAGGAAGCCCACGATCACCGCCGGGATGGTGGCGACGACGATTAGCAGGAAGACCCGGCGGCTCTCCCGGTTCTGGTGCGCGCCCGACAGCCCGAGCACGCCAAGGCCGAGCGCCAGCCAGTCGCGCCAGAAATACCCGATCAGCGCTACGGCGGTGCCGACGTGGAGCATCACCAGGAACGGCAGGAAGGCCGGCGAGCCCTGGTCAAGCGGCCAGCGCAGCAGCGCCGGCAGCACGACGGCGTGGCCCAGGCTGCTGACCGGGAACAACTCCGTCGCACCTTGGAGGATCGCGATCACGACCGCTTGCAACGCGTCCATCCGGGCTTCCTGTCCTAAGTGGCGCGTCTCTGCCGCAAAGGACGGGGCGGGGCAAGTTCACGCCACAAAGGCTTAGGCGAGCACGGCGCCGGGCTCGATCCTGTGTCCGCGCAGGAAGGCATCGGCGGCCATCGGCGCCCCGCCCGCGCGCTGCACGCGGACCAACCGCAGCCCGCCGATGCCGCAGGCGACCGTCAGCCCGTCCAGCACCGTGCCCGGCGGCGCGTCGGCGTCCGCCGGGGCCGCCTCCAGCACCTTCAGCAGCTCCTCCCCCCAGCGGCACCACGTGCCCGGCCAGGGGTTCAGCGCGCGCACCTGGCGGTCCAGGGCGTCGGCTGGGCGCGTCCAATCGAGGGCGCCGTCCGCGCGCGACAGCTTGGCCGCGTAGGTGACGCCGTCGGTGGGCTGCGCCTGCGCGGGCGGGTTCTCCTTCAGCGCGCGGATCGTCAGCTCGGCGCCAAGCTCGGCCAACGCGTCGTGCAGCTCGGCGGCGGTGCCGCGCGGGCCGATCGGGACGGCGGCGCTCAGCAGCATCGCGCCCGTATCCAGGCCGGCATCCATCTGCATGATGGTCACCCCGCTCTCGGCGTCGCCCGCCAGGACCGCCGCCTGGATGGGGGCCGCGCCCCGCCAACGCGGCAACAGGCTGGCGTGGACGTTCAGGCAACCGCGCCGCGGGGCGTCCAGCATGACTTGCGGCAGGATCAGCCCGTAGGCCGCGACCACCGCCGCATCCAGACCCAGGCTCGCGAAGTCGGACTGCGCGGCCAGGTTGCGCCGCAGCGAGGCCGGATGACGCACCGGCAGGCCCATCGCGTCGGCGGCCACCGCCACCGGGCACGGCGCCAGCCGCTGGCCGCGGCCGGCCGGACGCGGCGGCTGGGTGTAGACGGCGACGAGGTCATGCCCGGCCGCGTGCAGCGCGCGCAGGGTGGGTACGGCGAAGTCCGGGCTGCCCATGAAGGCGAGGCGCATCAGCCCGCCGCCCGCTGTTCCTTGGCGAGCCGCCGCATCAGCATGTTGCGCTTCAGGGCCGAGAGGTGGTCGACGAACAGCACGCCGTCCAGGTGGTCCAGCTCGTGCTGCAAGCATGCCGCGAGCAGCCCGTCCGCCTCGATCTGCTTCTGCGCGCCGTCCGCGTCGTGGTAGCGCACGGTGACCCGCGCCGGGCGGGACACGTCGGCATACTGGTTGGGCACCGAGAGGCAGCCCTCCTCCCGCGTGGCCCACTCGTCGCTGACGGCGACCACCTGCGGGTTGACCAGGGCGAGCGGGTTGGGCGTGTCGTTGGTCATCAGGTCCACCACGGCCAGGCGGAGGTCCACGCCGATCTGCGGCGCGGCCAGGCCGATGCCGGGCGCCTTGTACATCGTCTCGAACATGCGCGGCAGCAGCGCGCGAACCATGTCGGCGTCGGCGGGGAGCACGCGGCGCGCCTTGCTGCGCAGGGCCGGGTGCGGTGCGATCAGGATAGGGAAGGGGGCTGGCATGACCGGCCGCATGTAGCGGCGCGCGCGTCCAGGATCAATTGCATGATCGGCGGGACAGGCCTTGATTCAGCGGGTTGCCGGGCCGATCTTCGTTGTCGCCGGGCGCCAAAACGGGCCCGGGTGCAATGTCTCGCTCGCCAGAGGAGGCTCGCCATGTCGTCCACTCGCGTATTCGCCTCGCCGCTGTTCGTCGGCTTCGATCAGCTCGAGCAGATGCTGGAACGTGCGTCCAAGTCCCCATCTGACGGGTATCCGCCTTACAACATCGAGCAGATGAGCAGCACGACGCTGCGGATCACGCTCGCTGTCGCCGGGTTCACGATGGACGACCTGCAGATCACGCAAGAAGATAACCAGTTGGTCATCCGTGGACGGCAAACTGACGACGCTCAGGGGCGCGTGTTCCTGCACCGCGGGATCGCCGCGCGGCAGTTCCAGCGGGCCTTCGTGATGGCGGAGGGGATCGAGGTGAACGGCGCGTGGCTGGACAATGGATTGCTGCACATCGAATTGGCGCGACCGCAGCCGGAAGTTCGGGTCAAGACGATCCCGATCAGCCGGCCTGGGCCGTCCCGGGTGGTGAGCACAGAGCCGCGATTTGTCCGGTCGAGCGGCGAGGAGTGACTAATCGCGCTTCGGCGCGGAACTTGCCTACTTAAATAACGTGAACTGCCAAGCCTGCCGATTCGGGGGCTGGTGCTAGGAGCACATCATGGTCGACATCACCACTACTGCTACGCAGTTCGATGTCCGGCATATCACGCCGGACCAGTTGCAACAGCTCGGCGTGTCGCACCTCGCCTATGTCAAGCCGATCATGCTGAACGGGGCGGCGATGTTCGCAATCCACGCGGCCGACGGGTCGCCGATGGCGGTGGCGGAGGACCGCAACCTGGCGCTGGCCGCGATCGTGCAGCACGAGATGGCGGCGATGCTGGTGCACTAGCGGCCGCACCGCCGCACTCTCATGCTGTATAGCCAGGGCTCGACCATGGCATCTGCGACGTCCAGCCACACTGGCTCATCCAGGCAGGTCCACGAGGCGTCACGCGACTGATCGCGCCTCTTGGACACCAGGGTCAAGCCGTAGCATGACAAGGCTGGGCGGATTCGGAACAGGTCCGCATCACAGGAGTTTAGGGCTGCTCCGACGGCGCTGAAGACCCGCCAGCCGAGTCGCGCTGTCCGCATTGATGGCGCCGGCCGGGATACGTCCGGCGACCAGGTCCGCCACCTGTCGGACCGTGTCGAACGCCTGGTGCTCCGCCGCTTGCCGCGTCAGCCCGGCTGTGTGCGGCGTGGCGATCACGTCCGGGCGGCGCGCGATGGCCGGGGTGGGCATCTGGTCCTGCGCGCGGCCGACGTCGACGGCAGCGCCGGCGATTCGGCGCGCGTCCAACGCGGCGGCGAGCGCGTCGTCGTCCACCAGGCTGCCGCGGGACAGATTGATGAAGAACGCATCCGGCCGCATACGCGCAAAGGCGGCGGCGTCCATCAACCGATCGGTGGCCGGGATCGCGATCGCCAGGCACACCACGAAGTCGGCGGCTGACAGCAACCCGGGCAGGTCGGTGGCCTGGCACGGTTGCGGGATGACGGCGTGCGGGTCGCTCACCAGCACCGTCATGCCGAGCGCCAGCCCCAATTCTGCCAGCCGGCGGCCGATCGCGCCGTAGCCGATGATGCCCAACGTGGCGCCGGCGAGCTGGCGGCCCATCCTGGCGGTGGGCACGGCCCCCGCGCGGTAGGTTGCCGCCGCATCGGTCACGCCGCGGCCGAGGTCGATCATCAGGCCCACCGCCAACTCCGCCACCGCAGGGACGAAGCCCGGCGTCGCCTGCGTGACGAGCACCCCCGCCCGGCTGGCGGCGGCGATGTCGATGGTGCTCACGTCCACGGCGACGCGGCAGAACGCCAGCAGGCCGGGGCAGGCCTCGAACAGGGCGGCTGGGCCGGGAGTCTGCCGGTCCGCCACGATGATCGCGGCGCCCGTGGCGGTCTCCGCCAGGCGGGCCGGGTCCTCGAGCACGCCCCCGGGGTTGAGCACCACCTCGCCATATTGGCGCAACGCGGCCAGGGCGGCGTCGCCGTAATAGTTGGCGAGCATGGCGGGCGTATGAGTCAGCAGGATGCGCATGGCGGCATTCTATTGCTCCATTCCGGCCGCGCGCATAGCGTGCCTCTCAAAACGCGGGGGAAACAATAATGCTGCTGGGAATCCAACGGCGGGCCTTGCTGGGCGGCGCCGCCGGCCTGCTCGCCGCCCCGGCGATCATCGGGCGAGCGCAGGCGGCGGCGCAACGGATGCGGCTGTCGTCGTCGTTGCCGAACGACCCGAAATACGCGAACGGCCGGGTGTATTTCGACAACCTTCAGGCGGCGCTGACCAAGGCCGGGCTCGCCGACAAGATCAACGTGCAGTTTTTCCCGGACAACCAGCTCGGCCAGGAGATCGACGTCATCAACCAGGTGAAGCTGGGGGTGATCGACATGATGGTGTCCGGCTCGTCGATCTCCGCCAATTTGGCGCCGCTGGTGGGGGTGTACGACCTCGGCTATCTATTCACGTCATTTCCGCAGCAAACCAAGGCCTTGGAAGCCGGCGCGGCCAAACCGGTCGAGGACGCGTTGCTGAAGACCGCCGGCATCCATGTCATCGGCTGGGCGTATAATTTCGGCGCCCGCTCGGTGCTGACGCGCAAGCCGGTGAATGGCCCGGCGGACCTTGCCGGCCTCAAGATACGGACGCTGCCCAACCCCATCATCACCGAGTGCCTGCGCCTGATGGGCGCCGCGGCGACCCCGATGGCGTTCGGCGAGATCTACACCGCGTTGCAGGCCGGCGTGCTGGACGGGATGGAGCACGACCCGCCGACCATCCTGGCCAGCAAGTTCTACGAGACGGCGAAGCATTACGCGCTGACCGAGCACATCTTCTCGCCGCTGGTCACCTACTTCAGCGACGCGACCTACCGCCGCATGGACGCGACCCTGCGCGACCCGTTCCTGGCCGCCGCCGACCAAGCCGCCACCGCCACCCGCGCGCACGGGCTGGCGGTGGAGAAGGAGGCGCTGGAGGTCCTCAAGACCAACGGCGTGACCGTCAACCAGGTTGACCGCGAGCTGTTTCGCAAGCGGGTGCTGCCGCAGACCGACGCCTTCATCAAGCAGCATCCCGAGGCCGCCGCCGTAGTCGAGGCGGTGCGCGGCGCCAGCGCCTAGGTGTCCGAAGCGGCGATGCCGCGCTTCGGCGCGCGATGGGTCACCCGGCCGCTGCTGTTCGCCGTGGAACTGGTGGCCGCGCTGCTGCTGGTGGCGGACCTGGCGGTGGTGTGCGCCTCGGTAATCGGCCGCTACGCGCTGAACCAGCCCTTCGAGTGGTCCGACGACGTCGCGCGCGGGCTGATGGTGGCGCTGAGCTTCTTCGGCGCGGCGGCGGCGCTGGCGCGGGGCGAGAACGTCGGCGTGTCGTTCTTCGTGGACCGGTTGCCACGCAGCTGGCGCCAACTCGTCGACGCCGTGTCCGCCCTGGTCATCTCCGTCACGGCGTTCTGCCTGGCCTACCATGCGCTGCACATGGGCGTGCTCACCACCGGGCAAACGACCGGCTCCGGCCTGCCGCTGGAATGGACGTTCTACCCGATGGGCGCGGGCTGCGCCTGCATGACGGTGTTCGCGGTGGACCGGCTGTTGACCTGCCGCGTGGGGGACTTGGTCTCCGCCGTGCTGATCGTGGGCGTAATCGCGGGCGGCTGGATCGGCGCCGGGGACTGGACGGACGCGATCCCGCCCGGGCTGCTGATGGGGGCGGCGTTCCTGCTCTGCCTGGCGGCGGGCGCCCCGATCGGCTTCGTGCTGGCGCTGTCGGCGCTGGTCTACGTGTGGACCGAGGGCTCGCTGCCTGGCGTGGTGTTCGCGCAGCAGGTGGCGCGCGGCATCGACAACTTCGTGCTGCTCGCCATCCCGTTCTTCATCCTGGTGGGCTACCTGATGGAGGCGAACGGCATGTCTGTGCGCCTGATCGCGCTGCTGGAACGCCTGGTCGGGCGCGTGCGCGGCGGACTGAACGTGGTGATGGTGCTGGCGATGGTGGTGTTCTCTGGCATCTCCGGTTCCAAGATGGCGGACGTGGCGGCGGTCGGCTCGGTGCTGATCCCGGCGGCGCGGCGCTCCCGCCAGGACCCGGGCAACGCGGTGGCGCTGCTGGCGGCCTCGGCGGTGATGGCGGAGACGATCCCGCCCTGCATCAACCTCATCATCCTGGGGTTCGTGGCGAACCTGTCGATCGGCGGGTTGTTCGTTGCCGGGCTGCTGCCGGCCGCGCTGATGGCGGCGGCGCTGGTGGGCGCCGCGGTAATCGCCGGCGCGCCGGGCGCAGTCACGGACGTGGCGCTGCCGCGCGTGCCCATGCGGCAGCTCTGGGGCGGCGCCGCGGTGGTGGTGGGGCTGCTGGTGATCATCTTCGGCGGTTTCCGTTCCGGCTTCGCGACGGCGACCGAGATCAGCGCGTTTGCGGCGGTCTACGCGCTGGTGGTGGGCGGGCTGGCGTTCCGCGAGCTCTCGCCGGGGCGGGCGGCGCGCAGCTTCGCGCAGGCGGCGACGCGGTCGGGGCTGGTGCTGTTCATCGTGGCGGCGGCGCAGTCGGTGGCGTTCATGCTGACCTTGCAGCAGGTGCCGCACATGCTGGCCGACGCGATGATCTCGCTGTCGCAGAACGGCGGCTCGGCGGTGTTCATGCTGCTGTCGATTGCGATCCTGATCGTCATGGGATCGGTGCTGGAGGGGGCGGCGGCGCTGATCATCTTCGCGCCGCTGCTGGTGCCGGTGGCGGCGCGGATGGGCATCGCCCCGCTGCATTACGGCGTCGTGCTGGTGATCGCGATGGGCATCGGCCTGTTCGCGCCGCCGCTCGGGCTAGGGTTGTACGGCGCCTGCCTGATCGGGGAGGTGCCGATCGAAGCGACGGTACGTCCAATGCTGCGGTGGCTCGGGCTGTTGCTTGTGTGCTTGCTGGTGATCGCCTTCGCGCCTGGACTAACGCTGTGGCTACCGCGAGTGATGGGGTATTAGCAGCAAATTCATTTCACTCTGGCTACGAGTGTGCTAAGAAATCTGGCCGTAGCTGAAATTGACGGGATGATTCGAATGAAATTCCCTCCACTGTTCTCATTCACCGGCCGCGTAGCGCGAGGTCCGATGTGGCTTCTGATGCTGGCCACCATAATCCTCGTGGCGCTCGTCAATGTAGTTGTCTACGTCCTGTTGGGAGGCATGTCCGACGACAATGGCAACCCGCATCTAAGCCCGGCTGCGCTAATTCTTTACGCCTGCCTTTACTTGGTTCTCGGCGTCATCGGGGTCTCGTTCCAGGTCCGCCGGTGTCACGACCGGGACCGCAGCGGCTGGTTTGTCCTGCTATGGTTGCTGCCGATCCTGAACATCTGGGGCTTGATCGAGATGTATTTCCTGGCTGGCACGCCAGGGACCAACCGTTTCGGCGCAGACCCCTTGCGTCGCGACCTCGCGACGACGGCGGAAGCGTTCCGCTGACGACCTGATGCGTCCTCGCCTTTGGGAGAGGACGCATGTCCACATCGTCGTTATGGCGCTTTCGACGCCGGATCGATCCAGCCGATGTGACCGTCGCTGCGCCGGTAGACCACGTTGAACTGCCCGGTCGTCGCGTTGTGGAACATCATCACCTGCTGGTCGGCCAGGTCGAGTCGCATCACCGCCTCGCTGACGCTGAGGGTGTCGATGGTGGTGCTGGTCTCCGCGATCACCGTGGCGGACGCAGGCGCCAGCGTTTCGCCTTCGGCTTGCGTGGCCTCGTCCTCCTGCCGCAGCACATATTGACGCGCGGCCTGGGGCTTCTCCCGATGGTCGCGGGCATGCTCGTTCACCCGGCGACGATAGCGGCGCAGGCGCTTGGCGATGTGCTCGGCGGCGTCGTCGAACGCGGCGTTGGCGTCCGCCGCCTCGCCCTCGCCGCGCACGGTCAGGCCGCGGCCCGCATGCACGTTGATGTCGCAGGTGAAGAATGACCGCGCGCGGCTGAACGTGACGTTGGCCTCCAGCGCGCCGTCGAAGTATTTGCCTGCGATCGTGTCCAAACCGTCCGAAACGCGCGTGCGCAGCGCGTCGGATAAATCGACCTGCTTGCCGGAAACCGTGATCTGCATGGTCAGCGCCTCCACCTTGTTGGCGGGTTCGGCACGCCTGCTCAGGCCGGCAATGCCTTTTCCCGCTTGCGCTGCACCGAACTGGGGATGCGGAGCGCGTCCCGGTATTTGGCCACCGTTCTGCGGGCAATGTCCACGCCTTCCCGCCGGAGCTGGGCCACGATCGCGTCGTCGGACAGCACGTCATGCGCGGTTTCGGCGCTGACCATGGTCCGGATGCGTTGCCGCACGGCCTCGGCGCTATGGCTTTCGCCGCATACGCCTGCAATCGCCGTGGTGAAGAAGTACTTCAACTCGAACGTGCCGCGCGGCGTCGCGATATATTTATTCGCGGTCACCCGGCTGACGGTGCTCTCGTGCATCTCCACCGCGTCTGCGATGTCGCGCAGGATCAAGGGCCGCAGGTGCGCAACCCCATGGCGGAAGAACCCGTCCTGCCGCCGCACGATCTCGGCCGACACCTTCAGGATGGTCTGCGCCCGCTGCTGAAGCGACTTCACCAGCCAGTTGGCTGACGACAGCTGTTCACCCAGGAACGCGCGGTCCTCGCGCTTGGCCAGCGTGCTGATGCGGGCATGGAAGCCCTGGTTGACCAGCACGCGCGGCATCGTCTCGGGATTGAGTTCAAGCAGCCACTCGCTGGCATCCTCCGTCTGAATCGGCGCGCGGCGCATCAGCACGTCCGGCAGCACGGCGGCGACGGGGCCGCTCTCGTAAAGCGCGCCGGGCTTCGGGTTCAGGGTGCGAAGCTCGGCGATCATGTCCGCCAGATCCTCCGCGTCTACGTCGCACAGCTCCCGCAAGCGCCGCATGTCGCGGCGGGCGAGCAGGTCCAGGTTGTCGAGCAGCGCCTGCATCGCCGGGTCGAGCCGGTTGCGGTCGGCGAGTTGCGCGGCCAGGCAGTCCCGCAGGTCCCGCGCGAACAGTCCGGGCGGGTCGAAGCGCTGCATGCGCTCGCGCACCGCCTCCACCCGGGCGGGTTCGATGCCGAGCGCGTCGCCAAGCGCGCTGCTCTCGATCGGGACGCGGCCGGCCGGGTCCAGCAGGGCGATGAGGTTGCCGCCGATGACCCGGTCGACCGGGTCGGTGAACCCGAGACGCAGTTGCTGGCTGAGGTGGTCGCGCAGGGAAGGGCGCGCCTCGGCGAGGTCGTCGACGCCGCGGTCGTCGCCGTCGAAGCTGCGGCCGCTGCCGCCCTCGCGGCTGAACGCGGCGGCGCCGTCGGACAGGCTGCCCGAATCGTAGCTGTTGGCGTGGTCCGCCTCCGGGCCGTCCGGCAACTTTTCCATCCGCAACAAGTCGGAGGAATCCAACCCGTCATGCGTCTCGCCGCGCTGGTCCGGCGCAGGCGCCTCGGGCGCCACGTCGACGCGTTCGTCCCGTTCCAGCAGCGGGTTGCGCTCCAACTCCTCCTCGATATAGGCGGTGACATCGAGGTTGGAGAACTGCAACAGCTTGATGGCCTGCCGCAATTGCGGCGTCATCACCAGTGATTGCGATTGCCTGAATTCGAGCCGGGGACCGATCGCCATGGGGCCAGCCTACAGGCTGAACCTTTCCCCAAGGTAGACGCGGCGGACATCTTCGTGCTGCACGACCTCGTGCGGTCGGCCTTCCATTAGAAGTTGACCGTCATGCATGATGTAGGCGCGGTCGATGATTTCCAGCGTCTCGCGCACGTTGTGGTCGGTGATGAGCACGCCGATGCCGCGGTCCTTCAGGTGGCCGACCAGGTCGCGGATCTCGCCGACCGCGATCGGATCGATGCCCGCGAGCGGCTCGTCGAGCAGAATGTAGCCGGGCTGGGTGGCCAGGGCGCGGGCGATCTCCACCCGGCGCCGCTCGCCGCCGGACAAGGCCAGCGCGCCGGTGCGGCGCAAGTGGCCGATGCCGAACTCCGCCAGCAGTTCGTCGAGCATTATGTCCCGCTTGTCGCCGTCCGGCTCCACGACTTCGAGCGCGGCCATGATGTTGCCCTCCACCGTCAGCCCGCGGAACACGCTGGCCTCCTGCGGCAGATAGCCGATGCCCAGGCGGGCGCGGCGATACATCGGCAGCGAGGTGATGTCGTGACCGTCCAGGCTGATCGATCCGGTGTCCGGGCGGACCAGGCCGACGATCATGTAGAAGGTGGTCGTCTTGCCGGCGCCGTTGGGCCCGAGCAGCCCCACCGCTTCGCCCCGGCGCACGTTCACGCTCACATTGCGAACTACGGGGCGCTTCTTGTACGTTTTGCCCACCCCATGCGCCACCAGGCCGCCGCCGCCGTCGATCACGCGCAAGGGTCCGCTCACTTCGGCTTGTCTCCTGTTTTACCCGCCTGCGCCTGCGCGGCGCCCGCAGCCGCGCCCGGCTTGGCTGGCTGGCTGGCGTCGTTCGGCACCACCAAGCCCTCGACGCGACGGCCCGGCGTGCGCGTCAGCGTCGACACGCCGGTGCGCAGGTTGATAAGCGCCTCGTCGCCATGCAGCTGGTTCTGCCCGCGGGTCAAGTTCACGTTGCCGGCGATCCGGGCGATGCCCGTGTCGGGGATATACACCCCCTTGTCCCCGTGGATGATCTCGGTCGCGGTGCGCACCTCGACATGCCCGAACGCGTCCACCCGTTGCAGCTTGCCGCTGGCGTCCCCCAGGGGGTCGGCGCCGGGTTTCGCGGGGGCGACGGCGGCCACCTTCTGCACGGGAGCCGTGGTCGGCGGCGCGTTCGGGTCGACGGTGTAGCCGACCAGAACGTCGGCGGTCAGCCGGCGCCCATCGTTGGTGTTGACGACGGCGTTGCCGCGGCCGACCGACATGTGCTTCTGCGACCAGTATTCCATCACGTCGCGGGCGGACATGGTCTGGTTCGGCGTGACGATGTGCAGGTTGCGGCCCGTCATCACCAGCACCGCCTGGTCGATATCGTAGACCGCGTGGTCGCCGAACGCCTGGTCGGTTGCGGTGAAGATGTGGACGTTGCCCTCCGCCTCCAGTCGGTAGACCTCGTTGTTGCCGGAGTCGTCCGCGCCGGGGATTGCGGGCGCCCCCGCGGCCGCAGGTGCGGCGGCCGGCGCCGGGGGGTGCGCGCCGGGCGCCGGCGCCTTCTTGCGGTAGTGCGCGATCAGCTGGTCGGCGGTGACGGTCACGGCGCCGCGGACAGCCTTCGCGTTGCCCTTCGCGATGATGACCTGCTCGTTCTGCCGCCATTCCATGCCGTCGTCGGAGGTGACCTCCACCGGGCCGCCCTTGGTCATGTCGATGCCCTGCGCACGGACGACCGGCGACGCCACGCCGAGCAGCAGGACCCCGAGCAGCAGAAGGCCGAGCAGCAGGCGTATCATTGGTGCGTCCCGTTCAGCAGCAGGCGGGCCTTGCCGTCGAACTGGATCACGGCGCCCTTGTCCACCAGGGCGAACCCCTGGGAGTCGAGCGTGCCGAACGGCCCTTCGGCGTGGGTCGGCTCGTTGCCGGCCGCGGCGCCCGTCTTGAGGTCCATCGCCGCCGATTGCGTGCGCATCGAAACGCCGTTGTCGCGGAAGATCGTCACGTCGCCCGACAGGTCCAGCTGGCCCGCATGCTGGAGGTATACGCCGCGCTGCGATTGGCCGTAGGTCCACGAGCCGTTCTCGCTGAACGCGTCGCCCTTCGGCTCGACCAGATTGGTCCGCTCCGCGCCAGCCTGAACGGCCTGATCGGCCGTGATCGTGTAGGGCCGGTTGCGCGAGTCCAGCCCGTGGTAGCGCACGTTCAGCAGCCTGCCCGCCTGCCACTCGCCGGACAGGCCGCCGCGGTGGAAGCCGAAGCGGGTCTTGTCGAATTGGCGGGATATCTCCGGCCACATCGCGACGCTCGTCATCAGCAGCACGGCGATCACCGGCAGCACCCATTTGGTCCACAACACCACGCGGCGGCGGCTGGCCAGCGAGCGCTTGCTCGGCGGCTGGCGAACCCGACTGGCGGCGGTGCCGAGCCGGTCCATGCCGGCGCGCGGCAGAGGCGCTACGGTCATGCCACGCCGGCCCGCAGCAGGTCGTGCACATGCAGAATGCCGACCGGCGCGCCCGCCGCGTCCACCACGAACAGGCTGGTTATGCGGCGGTCGCCCTCGTTCATCGCGCGCAACGCTTCGGCGGCCAGCGCCTCGGGCCGGATGGTGCGCGGGTCGCGCGTCATGACGGACTCGACTTGCTGGTCCAGCAGGGCAGGGCCCATCGCCCGGCGCAGGTCGCCATCGGTGACGATGCCGACCAGCCGGCCGTCCTCGGTCACGCCGACGCAGCCGAAGCCCTTGCCCGTCATCAGCAGCAGCGCCTGCTGCATCGGCGCAGACGGCGCCGTCAGCGGCACGGCATCGCCGACATGCATCAACTCCCGCACCCGGCGAAGCTGCGCGCCGAGGCGGCCGCCGGGGTGGTAGGCCAGGAAGTCGCTGGCGGTGAAGCCGCGCCGGGTCAGCAGCACGACCGCAAGCGCGTCGCCGAGGGCGAGCTGCATCGTGGTGCTGGTAGTGGGGGCGGAGGTAATGGCGCAGGCCTCGGGCGCGCGGGGCAGCAGCAACGCGACGTCCGCCGCGTTCGCCAGGGAGGACCCGGCCCGGCCTGTGACTGCGACCAGCGGCATGCCGAAGCGGCGCGCGTGGGCCACCAGATCGGCCAGTTCGGTCGTCTCGCCGCTGTTGGAGAACAGCAGCAGGGCGTCGCCGGGCTGCACCATGCCGAGGTCGCCATGGGACGCTTCGGCCGGGTGCACGAAAAACGCCGGACTTCCGGTGGAGGCCAGGGTCGCTGCGGTCTTGCGGGCGATATGCCCGGACTTGCCCATGCCGGACACTGCTATGCGGCCCGTGCAGGCTGCGAGCAGGGCGGCGGCGCGGTCGAACGAGTCGTCCAGCCCGGCGGCGAGTGCGCGCAGCCCGGCGGCCTCGATGCCGAGCACCGAGCGGGCGACTTCCCGGTCCGTGACGGCGGATGCGAAAGCGCTCATGCGTCTATCGTATGGCTAGACGCCTGCGCCGGGTCAATGCGAAGGATTCCTGCTGCAGCGAACGGTTACAAAAACCATGCCAGCCCGTGAGCGAATCTCGTTAAAAGTCTGATAGCCGCGCCTCTGCGACCTCCCGGGCGCGACCGCAGCCTTCCATGAACTCCCTCAGGTGCGGCCGCAGGTTCAGTTGCAGGGCGTGGAGCGCATGCACCGCGGTGACGAGCGATCCGTCCCGCCCGAGCATTCTGTCGCCGATTTCAATCAGGCGAAGGTTTGGCCAGGCTTTCTCACGGATCGCATGCACCCGCTCGATGATGGATGTCGCGGGCTCGCTTGGCATGGCTTGAGCGAGAATCAGCGCCATCGATGCGGTCGAGCGCGAGATGCCCGCGTGGCAGTGAACCAGCAGGTGCGCCGACGCGGGCGGTTCTGCGGTCAGGCTGCGGCCGAACTCCAGCATCTGATCGACGTGGCGGAGGTTCGGCGCGATTTGACCGTGCGTTTCCTCGATGATGTCGTCAAACCGCAGCTCCAGCCGAACATGCTCGCCATAGGCGCCGAACGCCTCGGGGACGGGAGTCGCCGGGTCGAGGATGGATAGGACGTGGCTGGCGCCCGTTTCGCAGTGCCCGGCCAGTTCCTCGATGCCGCAGACGGTGATGCCGAACGGCATGGGAGACGCTGTCATGCCTGGCATCCTGTTGCGGTCGGCTCAAGCATGCGGTTGGCTGCTCCGACTTGCAAGGCGAGCAATCACGGCGTCGACCAGGCTATAACAACCCGATCTCGGCGAATTTGCCGGTCAGCAGCGGCTCGTCGAACGGCTTCGTGATGTATCCTTGCGCGCCGCTGTGCATAGCCGCCGCCATCTGGGCGATTTCGTTCTCCGTGGTGCAGAACACGACTTTCGGCCCGTCCGGCCCAAACTCCGCACGCAGCGCGCGAAGAAAGGCGAGGCCGTTCATCACCGGCATGTTCCAGTCCAGCAACACGCAGCGCGGCAGTTCCCGGCGGCAATGATGCAGCGCCTGTTGGCCGTCCTCCGCCTCCGCCACCGCATAGCCGTTCCGCTCGAGAATGCGGCGGGCCACCTTGCGCACGACACGGCTGTCGTCGACCAGCAGGCAGGTTGGCGGCAGGCCGGCCAGGTTTGGCGGCTCTGTCATGCCGGCGCCGACAGCGCCAGCACGCGAGGCAGATCGAGCACGAGCATGAGGGCGTTCTCCAACCGGTACAACCCGGCGCTGAAGCGGGCCCAGGCCGGCGGCAAGGTGGCCGGGGCTGGCTCAAACCAGCTGGGGTCCGGGGTCAGCACCTCCAGCACCTGGTCGACCAGCAAGGCGTAAAGCTCCCCGTCGCGCTCGGTCACCAGGGCCATGGGCCGCGTTCCTGCCGCCGCTTGCGGCAAGCCGAGGCGGCGGCGAAGGTCGATCGCGGTCACGATCCGACCGCGCAGGTTGAGGTTGCCGGCGACGTCGGGCGGCGCCAGCGGAACCGGCGCGATCGGCGCGGACCGCAGCACGTCGCGAACCGCCGCAACCGGCACGCCGCAGAGCTGCCCGCCTAGCAGGATCGTCACGAACGGGCCGGTCGCGTCGGGGTCGCCGTGCCTGGGCATCACGCGGCCCGCCGGTCGGGCACGTCGAGTTGGCGCCGCAACGCCGCGAGCAGCCCGTCGCGGTCGAACTTGCCGACATACTCGTTGAAGCCGGCGTTCAGCCCGCGACGGACGTCCACCGGGTTGAACCGGCTGCTGAGCGCGATCATCGGCGTCGCTTGCCACGGGCCGCCGCCGCTGCGCACCGCCCGCGCGAAATGCAGGCCGTCCATCTCGGGCATCTCCACGTCGGACACGATCGCGTCGAATGAAGCCGCCTGGTCCGCGTCGCGCATCGCGAGCGCTCGCGGCGGGGCATCCACCGCGGTGACGTGGAACCCGGCGGCCGACAAGGTCGGCACCAGCAGCTGGCGGAAGAAGGCGCTGTCCTCCACCACCAGCAGGCGCGGCTGGCGGCCGTTGTCGCGCACCAGGTCGTCGTGGAACCAATCCGCCAATCCCTGCTGCAACAGCCGCCCGGTGTCGATCACCTCCGTCACCCGCCCGGCGATGATGGCGGTGCCGAGCAGACCCGGCCGGGTGGACGACAGCTCGATCGCGAGCCGGTCCTCCACGACGTCGACGATTTCCGCGGTGATCAGCCCGACCCGGCGGCCGCGATCGGAGAACACCAGCACCGGCACCAGTTCGGGGAGCGGGCATTGCCCGTCCATCCGAAGCAACGGCATCAACCGGCCACGATACTGCATGACGGCGCGGTCCCCGCCCAACTCTATCTCCGCCCGGGGAACAGACTCGATTCGCGCCACCAAGCCGAGCGCGATCGCGACCGGCGTCGCGCCCGGGGCCAGACGCACGAGCAGCATCGGCGCCCGTTCGCCAGCGGTGGCCAGCGCCGCCTCATCCGGTTGCGCCGGCTTGCGTTCGGCAAGCTCGATCGGGCCGATCGCGCGGGCCATGCCGCTGGGGTCCAGGATCATGATGACGGACCCATCGCCCAGGATGGTGTTGCCGCCATACATCGGGATATGCCGCAACAAGGGGGAGACGGGCTTGACCACGATCTCCTCGGTGTCGAACACCTGGTCGACCACGAGGCCCACGGACATGCCGCCCAGCACCGCGACCACCACGGTGATCCCGTCGGACGGCCGCTTCGGGGGGGTGGGGGGGCAACGCAAAAGACTGCTCAGCGTCACGAGCGGCAGCAGTCGCTGGCGCAGGCGCAGCACGGACGTCGCGTCCAGCCGTTCCACCACCAGGTTGTGGTCGCTGGGCGTGCCGCTGGTGCTCGCGCGAACCAGCTCGGACACGCACATCTGCGGCAAGGCGTATCGTTGCCCGGCGGCTTCGACGATCAGCGCGGAGATGATCGCCAGGGTGAGCGGAATCTTCACCGTGAAATGCGTGCCGGCGCCGGCGACGCTGCTGACGTCCACGGTGCCGCCCATCCGCTCGACATTGGCCCGCACGACGTCCATTCCGACGCCGCGGCCGGACACCGCGGTGACCGCGGCAGCCGTGGAGAAACCGGCGCGGAAGATGTGCTGGTGCACCTGCCGCTCGGGCATGGCGGCCAATTCCGCGGCGGTGGCCAGCCCGCGGGACAACGCGCGCTCGCGGATGGCGTCCGTCGCCAAACCGGCGCCGTCGTCGCCGACCTCGATGACGATGTGGCCGCTCTCGTGGCGGCTGGACAGCGTGATGCGGCCGATCGCTGGCTTGCCGGCGGCGATGCGCCTGGCCGGGGACTCCAGGCCGTGATCGACGCTGTTGCGGACCATGTGGGTCAATGGGTCCTGGATCAGCTCCAGCACCTGGCGGTCCAGCTCGGTCTCGCCGCCGGTCATCGACAACTCCACCTGCTTGCCGAGCTCGGCGCCGAGATCCCGCACCAGGCGCGGCAGCTTGCGCCAGGCGTGCATGATCGGCTGCATGCGGGTCTTCACCACGCCCTCTTGCAGGTCGGACGTGAGGTGGGACAGGCGTTGCAGCGGCGCTGCGAACCGGCTGTCGGACTGCGTGCGGGCCAATTGCACGAGTTGGTTGCGCGTCAGCACCAGCTCGCTGACCAGTCGCATCAAATTTTCCAGGACGTCGATCCCGAGCCGGATGGTGTGCCCGGCCGAACTCGCCTCGTAGGTCGGCTCCGGGATCGTCTCCGGTGGGACCTCGGGGAGCGCCATGACCCCCGCCAGGGCCGCCGCCGGGGCCGCTTCCGGGGCCGCTTCC
>CAXTBW010000016.1:0-30058 GCA_964242925.1 uncultured Acetobacteraceae bacterium | reverse complement strand
GAGCGCCATGACCCCCGCCAGGGCCGCCGCCGGGGCCGCTTCCGGGGCCGCTTCCAGAACATGCTCCAGCGACCCGGCGGCATCCAGCATCGCGTCGGCCAGGATGTTGAGAGCCGGCCCGTGCGCTGTCGGCGCGACGGACCCGATTGCCGCCAATTCGATCAGCAGCGTGGCGTCGTCGCCCACCGGCTCGGTTCCGTTCGCCACCAGCCCGTCCACGATCATCCGGATGCGGTCCAGCGCCCGCAGCACGATGGTTATGGTGCCGGCGGTCGCCTGCCGCTCGCCGTCGCGCAGTGCGGACAGCACATCCTCCGCGGCGTGCGCCACCCGCTCCAGCCGGGGCAGGGAGAGGAAGCCGCACGTGCCTTTCACCGTGTGAACCAGGCGGAACACGAGCGCGATGGTGGCGGGATCGTCCGGCACGCGCTCGAGCGTCAGCACCGCCTCGTCCAGCGCGGTCAGGTTCTCCGCCGTTTCGGTCAGGAAGTCGGTCAGCAGCTCGTCCATCGCCACGCGCTCCGGTTCGTTCCGCAGCGTGGGCCCTAGACCCGAAGATCAGGTTAAGAAGCGGGCGCCGGCGTAAGCAGCAGAGGCGGCGCGGACACGGGCGCGCCGGGCGCGAGCAGCAACGACAAACGCAGGCCGGCGGCGCGGGCGAGCAGGACAACCAGCGGCGCCTGCACCCGGCGCGGATCGTCGAGCGCCGGCGCCCCGCCCACGAGGCAGGCGGCGAGGGCCGCGGGCCAGGCTGCACTCGGTCCCTTGATGGTCGCCACGACGTCCCCACCGGGCTCGCCGGACAACGTCACGACTCCGCCTCGCGGCAGGGCCTCGCCGCCGAGCAACAGCAGGTTGACCAGCACGCGGGCCGTCGCCGCGGGAAAGCAGCCGCCGCGCAAGCCGTCCAGCTCAGCCCGCACCTGGCCCGGCAGGCCCGCGGCCAGATCGGCGAGCTGCGCGGCGGACAGCGGCCCGCAATCGCCCGACCAGGCGGCGCGAAACAGCCGCAGCCGCCCAACCAACTCGGCTGCAACGTCTCGGGCCAGCGGCAACGCCTCTGCGGCAGCATCCGCATCATCCGCTATCATTTCGAGCGCGCCCATCAGTGTGCCGAGGGGGCTGCTCAGGTCGTGGCACAACCGAGCGCATAGCGCGTCCGCCAGACTCAGGCCGGGATCAGCTCCGTTCATCGGCCAACGATCATTGCTCCGCTGATTGCCTCTGCGCGTGGACTTGTCGCAGCGCTTCGTTGCGGACGTGTTAAGCGAACTGGCCCCTCGCTTGCACGTTCAATCGAATGATGGATGCTTTCACGTCCCACCTCGAGCCGGGCCAGCGCGTCCGCAACCCGCTGCAGCCCGACTGGGGGTTGGGCCAGGTGCAGTCGGTGGACGGCGAACGGGTTACGGTGAATTTCCCTAACGCAGGCAAGCTGCTGATCAACGCCCGGGTGGTGAGCCTGGAAGTCGTGGGGGCGGCGGCGCGGGACTGACCCGGGCGGCCAAGGGGTTGAACATAAGGCCATAGCCGCCGACACTATCACCATGCATATCGGCGCCCCGGCCATGATCGACCCGTTCGACCGGGCCATCACCTATCTGCGCGTCTCCGTGACGGACCGGTGCGATCTGCGCTGCGTCTATTGCATGGCGGAGGACATGACGTTCCTGCCGCGGGCGGACGTGCTGTCGCTGGAGGAGTTGGAGCGGCTGTGCGGCGCCTTCGTGGCGCTGGGGGTGCGCAAGCTGCGCATCACGGGCGGCGAGCCGCTGGTGCGGCGCGACGTGATGACGCTGTTCCGCGCGCTCGGGTCCCGGATCGGCCAGGGGCTAGAGGAGCTGACGCTCACCACCAACGGCACCCAACTGGCGCGCTTTGCCGGCGACTTGTTCGACGCCGGGGTGCGCCGGGTCAACGTCAGCCTCGACACGCTGGACCCGGCGGTGTTCACCAAGGTGACGCGGTGGGGCAAGATCGAGAAGACGTTGGCCGGCATCCGCGCCGCCAAGGACGCTGGTTTGGCGGTGAAGATCAACGCGGTGGCGCTGCGCGGCGTGAACGAGGATGCGTTCGACGACATGCTCGCGTGGTGCGGTCGCGAGGGGCTGGACCTGACCCTGATCGAGACAATGCCGATGGGCGATGTCGGCGATCGGACGGAGCAGTACCTGCCGCTTTCGCTGGTGCGGGCGCGGCTGCGGCGGCGTTGGACGTTGAACGAGACCGGCTACCGCACCGGCGGCCCGGCGCGCTATTTCGACGTGGCGGAAACGGGCCGGCGGATCGGGTTCATCACGCCGATGACCCACAATTTCTGCGAGAGCTGCAATCGCGTGCGGCTGACCTGCACCGGGATGCTTTACCTGTGCCTCGGACAGGACGACGCGGCCGACCTGCGCCGGGTGCTGCGTGGGGGCGCCGACGAGGCCGAACTGGAGATCGCCATCCGCGAGGCGATTAGCCGCAAACCGCGCGGGCATGATTTCGTCATCGATCGCCGCCGTCCGACCGCTTCAGTCGGGCGCACGATGAGCCTGACGGGCGGCTGACGCACAGCAAAAAGGGCTGGTCCCTCTTGGAACCAGCCCTCTTTGTCGCTCGTGGTCTTAGTCGCGCGGAGCGGAGCGGCTTGCCGTGGCGAAACGATGGTCCGCCTGCTGGGCATACCAGCGATTGATCGATTGCGCCTGCATGTAGGCGACCGTGCCCTCCTCAAAGCCGACCGGAAGCGAGTTGGCCGTCTGCACCGGGCCGTTCGAGCCGTTTTCCGGCAGAATTGGCGCGCCGTTCGAGGCGAAGGACAGGGCCGGGTTGGCGGCCGGATATTGCTGCGAACCGACATCCGCCGTCGCGGCATAGCCGGGCCCGTTGGCGATGTAAGCGGTCTGCGGTTGGGCGCGGAACGGGAACGGGTCGCCGTTGCCCTCGCCTTCAGCGAACGCAGTGGTCGACAGGCTTAGCGCCGCGACCGTCGCGATGATGGTGAGTTTGGTGTTCATAGTAACTGTCCTCGTTGACGAGGTCCGTCGACATAGGCGGGCCAGACGGCGGCAGGGGCCTTCCGTCGACGAGGTAATTGGTCGCATCCTCAGTAGGCGGCTACGCGCAGTTCACGCCTAAGACTCATGCCGCGAAGGCATGGGCGGACGTCATGGCTCGCGCAACACGTCTGCAAGGCTTGCAACACCGCTGCCGCGGGCGGCGGGTTTTGGCTGGTTCGGGCCAGGCGCCCACCCCGTCATCATCGCCAGGCGCAACGTGACCGCGGTGCGGCCCTCCTGCGTCGGCAGCGAGGCCAGCGCGGCGGGGAACAACGCGCGGGGCGGGATGCGGCGATCCCGCAAGGCGACTGCGTTCGTCTCGCCGGCGGCCCGCAACTCGCGCAAAAGGGCGAGCGGGTCGGCATAGAGCAGGGTGATCGTGTCGCCGTCCGCAACCGGGAGGCTGAACCCGGCGCGCTGCAGCAGGGCGGCGCAATCCGCCAGCCCGGCGAACGGCGCGACGCGGGGACTGGCGCCGCCGGTCAACGCGGACTCCGCCTCGGTCAGCGCCGTGCGCAATTCCGCCAGGGTGCCAAGCGCCGGCATAGACGCCAGCAACAGCCCGTCCGGCCGCAATGCCGCGCGCATTTGGGCCAGCGCGCCGGGAAGGTCGTTGACCAGGTGCAGGGACAGGTTCGCCACCACCAGGTCGAAGCTGGCCGGGGCGAATGGCAGCCACTCCGGGTCGCCCACGACGGCGCCGTCCAGCCGCGCCATGGCGGGGGACAGCTCGCAGCTGACGGTGTGGATGCCGCGGGCGCGCAGGCGAGGCGCCACCTCGCCGCGGCCGCCCAGGTCGAGCGCGTGGGTGAAGCGCCGGGTGGTGTCGTCCAAGCGGTCCAGCAGCCGGTCGGCCACCTCGCCGAGGATGGGCGCGACCTGCGCCACGGTGCGCGCGGCGCGGTCGCGGTGGCGGCGCACGGCGAGGCGGTCGAATACGGTTTCGGTCATTGGCGCGGATGTGGGAATGGAGGCGGGCGCCCGCCATCCCTCCTGCGCCCGCCTCGAAGTCACAGACTTGCCGGAGACCACCATGTCGCTCGAACACTGGCTCGCCTTTGTCGCCGCTTCCGCCGTCCTTTTGGCCATCCCCGGCCCGACTGTCCTGCTTGTCATATCGTACGCGCTCGGGCACGGGCGGAAGCCGGCCGCGGCCATCGTGGCCGGGGTGGCGCTCGGCGACCTGACGGCGATGACCACCTCGATGCTGGGCTTGGGCGCCGTGCTGGCGACCTCGGCGGTGGTGTTCACCGGCTTGCGCTGGCTCGGCGGCGCCTACCTCATCTACCTAGGCGTCAAACTGTGGCGCACGCCCGCTGGGGCGCCCGGGTTCGAACCGGCGCCGACGGCCGGGCCGCTGCGGATGTTCGCCCACGCTTACGCGGTGACGGCGCTGAATCCCAAAAGCATCATCTTCTTCGTCGCGTTCGTGCCGCAGTTCCTGGACGCCTCGCGCATCTTCGTGCCCCAGCTGGCGATCCTGGTGGGCACCTTCGTGACAATGGCGACGGTGAACTCGCTGACGTTCGCGATGCTGGCGTCGGCCGCCCGTGAGCGGCTGAAGCGGCCGCGCGTGCAGCGCGCGGTGAACAGGACGGGCGGCTCGCTGCTGATCGGGGCCGGGATGTTCGCCTTCGGATGGCGGCGTGCGGCAGGTTAGCCGCACGACAATCGCTTGAGAGTGGTCCATCATCCGGCCATGGCGAGCGTGGTTGCATCATGGGGCCGGCTTTTGTCCCGCGCCGGGGGCGCCGGGCTCGACCTGGTTCTGCCGCCGCGATGCCTGACCTGCGATGCGGCAGTGGAGGCGCCCGGGCGACTGTGCGCCGCCTGCTTCCGCAACACCGCCTTCGTGACCGAGCCATGTTGCGAGCGCTGCGGCGCGCCGTTCTCGCACGCCGGGCAAGGCGGCCTGGCGCAGACGTGCGGCGATTGCATGCAGCACCCGCCACCCTGGCGCCGGGGCCGCACGGCGCTGCGCTACGACGACCAGGCGCGGCGCATCATCCTGCCGTTCAAGCATGGCGACCGGGTGGAGGTGGCCCATGCGCTGGCCCGGCACATGGCGCGCGCCGGGGCCGCCCTGTTGCAGGACGCGGATGTCCTGATCCCCGTCCCGCTGCACCGCAGCAGGCTGCTGGCGCGGCGCTACAACCAGTCCGCCATGCTCGCGCTGGCGATCGGGCGGCTGACCGGGCGCGCGGTTTCCGCCGATGCGCTGCAACGCATCCGTCCCACTGCGAGCCTGACGGGCCAGGGGCGGACGGCGCGTGCGGCGACGGTGGCCGGCGCATTCGCCATGCGCCCGGGCCGCAGCGTGGCGGGGCGCCGGGTGCTGCTGATCGATGACGTGCTGACCACGGGGGCGACCGCCGCCGCCTGCACCCGCGCGCTGCTGGCGGCCGGGGCCGAGGGTGTTGATCTGCTGGTCGGCGCAAGGGCGGTTCGCGCCGAGGAAGGCTTGCCATGACCGGCGCGGATCGCCATTGCAGTAGGTGAACCAGCGTTGAGGAGTCAGTCGTCTTGCCGCGTATCGAGATCTACACGCAGCCCTGGTGTCCCTTCTGCTCGCGCGCGATCAACCTGCTCAGGAAGAAGGGTGCAGCGTTCGAGGAGATTGACGCGCCGGGCGGGTCGGCGGCGCGGCGCGAGGCGATCGAGCGGGCCGGCGGGCGCAGCTCGGTGCCGCAGATCTTCATTGGCGGCGCGCATGTCGGCGGCTGCGACGACCTGATGGCGCTGGACCGGGCGGGCAAGCTGGACCCGATGCTGGCGGCGGAATGATCCATTACCAGCTCCGCTGCGCCGACGACCACGCGTTCGATGGCTGGTTCCGCGACAGCCAGGCGTTCGAGGCGCAGGCCGGCGCCGGGCTGCTCTCATGCCCGGTGTGCGGCGTCAAGACGGTCGCCCGCGCCCTGATGGCGCCTGCGCTGGGCCGCAAGCGGGCCGCGCCGGCGCAGGTAGAGCCGGTCTCGGCGCCAGCACCGGCAGCCACGCCGTCGCCGGTGGCGGTGGGGGCGCTGCCCGACGGCGTGCGCGCCATGTTGCAGAAGATGCGGGCCGAGGTGGAAACGCGTTGCGATTACGTCGGCCCCGGTTTCGCCGCCGAGGCGCGGCGCATCCATAACGGCGAGATCGACGCCCGCGGAATCTACGGCGAGGCGACGCCCGAGGAGGCCGAGCGCCTGGCGGATGACGGCATCGAGGTGGCGCAGATTCCATGGGTGCCGCGTGCCGACGGATAGGACAGCTCACGCGAAAGAAGGAGATTGCAGGTGGATCACGCCCTTGTCGCCCGCGACGACCACGCCGAGATCCGCGAAGAGGTGGCCAAGCTGTGCGCCCGCTTCCCCGGCGAATACTGGCGCAAGCTGGACGCGGCGCGCGGCTATCCGACCGAGTTCGTCACCGCCCTGACGGAGGCCGGCTACCTCTCGGTGCTGATCCCGGAGGAGTACGGCGGGTCCGGCCTGGGCATTTCCGCGGCGGCCGCCATCCTGGAGACAGTGCAGGCGTCGGGCTGCAGCGGCTCGGCGTGCCACGCGCAGATGTATACGATGGGCACGATCCTGCGGCACGGCTCGGTCGAGCAGAAGCAGCGCTATTTGCCGCAGATCGCCTCGGGGAAGTTGCGGCTGCAGGCGTTCGGCGTGACGGAGCCCGGCAGCGGCACCGACACCACGTCGCTGCGGACCATCGCGCGGCGGGACAACGACGGCTACGTGGTCAACGGCCAGAAGATCTGGACCAGCCGGGCCGAGCACTCGGACCTGATGTTGCTGCTGGCCCGCACCACGCCGCGCGACCAGGTCGCGAAGAAGACGGAGGGTCTGTCGACTTTCATCGTCGACATGAAGGACGTGACAGGGCTCACGATCCGGCCGATCCGCACGATGATGAACCATAATTCGTGCGAGGTGTTTTTCGACGAGATGCACATCCCGGCGAATGCGCTGCTGGGCGAGGAGGGGCGGGGGTTCCGCTACATCCTGGACGGGATGAACGCCGAGCGGCTGCTGATTGCCGCGGAGTGCATCGGCGACGCCAAGTGGTTCACGGCGAAGTCCACCGCCTACGCCAACGAGCGCAAGGTGTTCGGCCGGCCGATCGGGCAGAACCAGGGCATCCAGTTCCCGATCGCCCGCGCCTACGCCCAGATGCGCGCGGCCGAGCTGCTGGTGCGGGACGGGTTGGAGCGGTTCGAGGCCGGGCTGCCGTGCGGCGAGCAGGCCAACATGGCGAAGATGCTGGGAGCCGATGCGGCGTGGGCCGCTGCGGAAGCCTGCGTGCAGACGCATGGCGGGTTCGGCTTCGCCGAGGAGTACGATGTGGAGCGCAAGTTCCGCGAGACTCGGCTCTATCAGGTGGCGCCGATCAGCACCAACCTGATCCTGTCCTACGTGGCCGAGCACGTGCTCGGAATGCCCCGCAGCTATTGATGCCGGTCTATCGGCGCTCCAAATCGTCATGCCCGCGGCAGTCCGGCTGGTTTGTCTCAATGCTCCTATGCCACCCGCCGTCATGCCCGGGCTTGACCCGGGCACCCACGCAGTGCGCGCGAAAAGGTGGTGCGAGCACTGGCGCTGTGGTGCGGGCGGCGCGGCGTGGATGGCCGAATCAAGTCCGGCCATGACATTAGCCGATCGTTTTGCAACGGGATCTTTAACCGGACAGCGGCGGCTCAAGCCCTGGCGTGACGGTGTGGGCGGGATGGGACACTCTTGATGGGCGCGCTGGACGGGTTGCTAGTCGTTTCGATGGAGCAGGCGGTGGCGGCGCCGTATTGCTCGTCCCGCCTCGCGGATGCCGGCGCCCGGGTCATCAAAATCGAACGGCCGGAAGGCGACTTCGCGCGTGGCTACGACACCGCGGCAAATGGGTTGTCGAGCTACTTCGTGTGGTTGAACCGCGGCAAGCAGAGTCTGGTGGCGGACATCAAGCAGGAAGCGGACGCCGCCCTGCTGCACCGGCTGCTGGCCCGCGCCGACGTGTTCATCCAGAACCTTGCGCCGGGCGCCGCCGCCCGCGCCGGGTTCGGCTCCGACGCGCTGCGGCAACGGCATGAACGACTCATCACGGTGGATATCAGCGGCTACGGCGAAGACAACTCGTACGCCGCGATGAAGGCCTATGACCTGCTGATCCAGGCCGAAAGCGGGCTGGCGGGGATCACCGGGCACCCGGCCGGGCCGGGCCGCGTGGGCGTGTCGGCCTGCGACATCGCGTGCGGCATGGCGGCGCAATCCGGCGTGTTGGAGGCGTTGATCGAGCGCGGGCGGACCGGCCGCGGCAAGGGCTTGCGGGTCAGCCTGTTCGACGGCATGGCCGATTGGATGAACGTGCCGCTGATGATCTTTGAGGGCACCGGCCGGGCCCCGCCACGCATGGCGCTCGCGCATCCCTCGATCTGCCCCTACGGCGCGTTCGGCCTGGCCGACGGCGCCGAGGTGCTGATCGCGATCCAGAACGAGCGGGAATGGGTGAACTTCTGCGCGCATGTGCTGCGCGAGCCGCACCTGGTGCAGCGCCCCGGCTTCGAAACCAACAACGCCCGCGTCGCCAACCGTCCGGAAGTGGATGCCTACATCGCCGCCACATTCGCCGGGTTCACCCGCTCTGAGGTCTCGGGGCGGTTGCGCGCCGGCAACACGGCGTTCGGCTTCGTCAACGACCTGGCGGCCTTCGCGCAGCACCCGGCGCTGCGGCGCTTGCCGGTGCAGACCGCGGCCGGTCCGGTGTCGGTGGTGGCGCCCCCCGTGGTCGAGCGTGGCCGCGTGCGCGAGTTGGCGGCCGTTCCGGCAACCGGCGAGCACTCCGCGGCGATCCGGGCGGAGTTTGCCGGGTAGGCGCAGCTCCTACTCCCGCCTGCGATAGAGGCTTACGACAAGCGGCCGAAATAGCTGACGTCCTAACCAGAACAATCACCGTCATTGCAAGGAGGGCTTGCGACGAAGCAGAGTAGCCGCCAGCACCGTACGCGCGCTCTGGATCGCCGCGCCGCCAAGCGGCGGCTCGCGATGACGGGTGGTTGTTCCCTGCAATGACGGGGATTGTTTTCGGCCGCCGGCATTAGGACGAGCTTGACCCGCCGCGCTTCCCGTAAGCAGGTTGCCGCCTGCCCGGAGGCAACCAAATGAGCATTTATACCGGTCCCGTCTTCGAGATGGCGCGAACCCAGTTCGGCATCATCGCCGACCACCTCGAGATCCCGCACGACGAACGCGACCGCCTGCTCTACCCCAAGCGCGCGATCACCGTGTCCGTCCCGATCCACATGGATGACGGCCGTACGGTCGTGTTCCAGGGCTACCGCGTGCAGCACCACCTGACGCTCGGCCCGACGAAGGGCGGCACGCGGTTCTCCGCCGACCTCGACGTGGGCGAGGTGGCGGCGCTGGCTATCTGGATGAGTTGGAAATGCGCGCTGGCCGGGCTGCCCTACGGCGGCGCCAAGGGCGGCGTGGCGTGCGACCCGCCCAAGCTGTCCCGGCGCGAACTGGAGGCGGTGTCGCGCCGCTACATGCAGGAGATGATCCCCTTCGTCAGCCCGCAGACGGACGTCATGGCGCCGGACATGGGCACCAACGAGCAGGTCATGGCGTGGTTCATGGACACCTACTCCATGCACCAGGGCCACGCCGTCAGCGAGATCGTCACCGGCAAGCCCGTGTCGCTCGGCGGCACCGAGGGGCGGCGCGAGGCGACCGGGCGGGGCGTCGCGCACTTGGTCGCCCGCGCCTGCGACGCGATCGGGATGCGGCCGGCGGGCAGCACCGCCATCGTGCAGGGCTTCGGCAACGTTGGCGGCGTAACCGCCTACACCCTGGCGCGCCGCTACGGCTGCACCGTCACAGGGGTCAGCGACCACACTGCAGCGCTGTACGACCCGGCGGGCCTCCCGCTCGACGCCATCGAGGCGCATGTCGCGGCGCACGGCTTGCTGGCCGGGTTCAGCGAACAGATGTCGATCGGCGGCGGCGAACTGTTGGAGCAGCGATGCGACATCCTGGCGCCCTGCGCGATGGAGCGGGTGATCACGGCCGAGAACGCCGGCCGACTGAAATGCCGCATCCTGGCGGAGGGCGCCAACGGCCCGACGACGCCCGACGCCGACGCCGTGCTGGACGAGCGGCGGGGCGAGCTGTTCGTCATTCCGGACATCCTGTGCAACTCGGGCGGGGTGATCGTCAGCTACTTCGAGTGGGTGCAGGACCTGCAGCGGCTGTTCTGGACCGAATCGGAGGTGAACCGCCGGCTGGAGCAGTTGTTGGACGGCGCGTTCGAGCAGGTGCAGAGGCGCGCGGCGGCCCGCGACGTGTCGAATCGCACGGCGGCGATGGCGATCGGGGTGGAGAAGGTGCGGGCCGGCAAACGGCTGCGCGGCTTGTTCCCGTAGGCAGGTAATGCCGCGGAAGGCGCAGTCAGGCGGCAGAAGATGCCGAGCCCGTTTGAAGCGCTTTTCGCTTAAAGACAAGATGTTAGGTGGTGGCACGAGGGATGCAATCCCGTGGTCAGACTCTAGGAGAGCCGTCATGACCACCACCGCCGCCTCCACATCCGCCTCGCAGGCCGTCGCGCCGCATCGGCATCATCATCGGGCCGCCGCGCCGGCCGACGCGTCGCAGAGCAGCTTGACCGGCTCGACCAGCGCCACCTCGGCGACGAGCGACACGGCGCCCGCCGCGACTGCCGCGCCGGCTTCCGGCACCGGCCTGCAATCGTTCGCCAGTGAGCTGCAGTCGATCCTGTTGAGCGCGCAGGGTGGCGAGCCGAGCGCGTCCGGCGCCACGGCGACCAATCCTGCGACTGCGGCGAACCCGGCCGCCGCCACCGACCCGACCGCCAGCGCCAGTCCGATCCGTCACGTCGCGGACCGGTTGCAGGCGTTGCTCGGCAACGCCAGCGATGCGGCCAGCACGGCCGCCAACTCGGCTGCGAACTCCACCCCTGGCAGTGTGCAGGATGTGCTCGACCGCCTGCAGTCGACCCTGGCGCAGACTCTGGCCAGCTATTCGTCCGTGTCCGCGGCGCCGGCGACCAGCATCACGGCGTGACGCCGTTGCGGATGGCCGTCCAGTAAAGCACGGGACGGCCGGCCCGCCGCGCCTTGGCCTCGTAACGGGTGGGGGGCCAGCCGGGCGGGCGCTCGGCAGCCGGCGGCGGCGCGTCGAACAGCGTTTGCGCGGCCAGCACCGATGCCGTCCAGGTCTGGTAAGTCGGATCATCGGAGGCGATTCGCCACTCGGCGCCGGGGCGCATCGCCCGTGCGGCAAGCTGCACCATCTCGGGGTGCACGAAGCGCCGCTTGGCGTGGCGCGCCTTCGGCCATGGGTCGGGGAACATCAGGAATAGTCGGTCGAGCGCGCCGGGCGGCATCAGCCGCAGTAGGATGCGGGCGTCTTCCGGCCAGATCAGCAGGTTCGGTGGCAGGGGCGCGGTGGCTTCGGCGCCCTCCGGCGCCAGCGCCGACAGCAGGGAGCAGATGCCGTTCTCGTACACCTCGCAGGCGACCAGGCCGGCGTCCGGGTTGGCGGCAACCTGCGCGCGCGCGTGCTCACCGCCGCCGAACCCGACTTCCAGCCAGAGCACGGATGCCCGGGCGGAGAAGGCGGCGACGGGGTCGGACGCGTCAGCCGCGTTCAGTCGCAAGCGGGGGAGGGTGACGTCGAGCAACAGGCGCTGCCGCGGCCGCAGCGTATTGCCCTTCGTCCGTCCATAAAGCCGGTCGGTGGGCGGCTTAATGGCAGCTGGTCCCAAAGGGCGGCTGGTAAGCATGGCCGAACCCCTCTCGCCGTCATGCCAGGGCTTGGCCCTAGTATCCACGGCGTCGAAACGGCGCCGGCCTGCCCCGTCGCGCGCTACGGGCCGGACGGCGGCACGCCCGGCCCGTGGATGCCAGGGTCAGACCCTGGCACGACGAGCTTCGTGGTTTACCGGCCGAAGGCGCTCTTCAACGCGGGGACCAGATCGGTCTTCTCCCACGTGAACGTTCCCAACTCCGGGTCCGGCGTGCGGCCGAAATGGCCGTATGCGCTGGTCACGGCGTAGATCGGCCGGTTCAGGTGCAGATGCTCGCGGATGCCGCGGGGGCTGAGGTTCACCAGATCGCGCAACGTGTGCTCGAGCTTCACCTCGTCCACGTCCTTCCCGGTGCCGCCAAGGTCGACATACACCGAGAGCGGGTGCGACACGCCGATCGCGTAGCTGATCTGGATGGTGCATTTCTCGGCCAATCCGGCGGCCACCACGTTCTTCGCCAGGTAGCGGCACACGTAGGCGGCGGAGCGGTCCACCTTCGTCGGGTCCTTGCCGCTGAACGCGCCGCCGCCGTGCGGGGCCGCGCCGCCGTAGGTGTCCACGATGATCTTGCGCCCGGTCAGGCCGCAATCGCCGTCCGGGCCGCCGATGATGAAGGTGCCGGTCGGGTTGATGTAGATCTCGTCCGCCGCCGGCATCCAACCTTTCGGCAGCGACGACTCGATCAACGGCAGCAGCATCGCCTTGATGGCGGGCTGATCGATGTCGGCCTCGTGCTGCGTGGACACGACGACGCTGGTGGCGCCGACCGGCTTGCCGTCGACATAGCGCAACGTAACCTGGCTCTTTGCGTCCGGCAGCAGCCCGGCGACCGACTTGTCCCTGTTGCGCCGCAGTTCAGAGATGCGGCGCAGGATCAGGTGCGAGTAGTGGATCGGCGCCGGCATCAGCGCCTCCGTCTCGGTGCAGGCGTAGCCGAACATGATGCCCTGGTCGCCGGCGCCCTCGTCCTTGTTGCCGGCGCTGTCCACGCCCAGCGCGATGTCGGCGCTCTGCGCATGCAGGTGGCATTCGACTTTGGCGTGCTTCCACGAGAAGCCCGCCTGGTCGTAACCGATGTCGTGCACCGCCATTCGGACCAGGTGGGTGAGGTATTCCGGCGTGATCGTGTCCGGCCCGCGAACCTCGCCCGCCAGCACGATGCGGTTGGTGGTCACTAGCGTTTCGCAGGCGACGCGTGCGTATGGGTCGGCGGTCAGAAACGCGTCGAGCACGGTGTCGCTCAGACGGTCGGCAACCTTGTCGGGGTGCCCCTCCGACACCGACTCGGAGGTGAACAAGTACTCGCCCTTGTCGCGCATGACATGGTCTCCACTAGACGCGATCATGGTTCGGCAGTGCCGGCGCCCGCCGAATGCGGAACGTGCGGTGTGTGACGGATCGCGCCCGGAGGGTCAAGGCGACCTAGTCAAGGCGGGGGGTCAAGGCGGGGGGGTCAAGGTGCGCAGGCTAGTAGCCGTAGGCGGGCGGCGGCGCCGGGTAGTACGGCTGCGGCGCGTAGTAGCCTGGCGGCGGCGGCGGCGGCGCGTAGACCGGCTGCTGGTAGTAGCCGGGCGGCGGCTGCGGCGTGGTGGCCGCGCCGGTCCCGGCGCCCAGCAGCCCGCCCGCAAGCGCGCCGATCGCAGCGCCGCGTCCGCCGCCGGCGAGCGCGCCGATCGCAGCGCCAGTGCCGGCGCCGAGCACGGCGCCGCCAGCGGCGCGCTGGCCCGGGTCGTACGGGTTGGTGCAACCGGCAGCGCCGAGCAACAGCACGCTCGCCATGGCAACGCCGCGGATCGTTCGAATCTGCATCAAAATGACTCCAGGGGTTTGGAGGGCGTGTCTACACCATCTACGGTTACAGAAGATGGCAAATGCGCCGCCATCAAGGCAAAGCTTGCCATTCACGACATGCTTCTATAGCGGTGGAACCCATGGGCTCCATTACGCGCGCGGCAGGCTCCGCCGGAACGGCTGACCTGACCGATGCGATACGGCGGCTCGCGCGCACCAGCGTGCTGGTGGTCGGCGATGCGATGCTGGACCGCTACGTCTACGGCGCGGTCAACCGTGTTTCGCCCGAGGCGCCCATCCCGATCCTGTCGGTCGAGCGCGACGTCGCCATGCCCGGCGGCGCCGGCAATGTGGTGCGCAACCTCACCGCGCTGGGCGCCGCCGTCGCGTTCGTCTCCGTGGTGGGGGACGACCAGGCCGGGTCCGACCTGACCGGGCTGATCGGCGGGCAACCCAATGTCGAGCCGTGGCTGCTGGTGCAGGGCGGCCGCACCACCACCACCAAGACACGCTATATCGCGCAAGGCCAGCAGTTGCTGCGCGCCGACCACGAGGTGGCGGCGGCCATCCACCCCAAGCTGGCCGAGCGGCTGGTGCGCATCACGCAGGACGCGTTGACCGCCACCAGCGTCACCGTGCTGTCCGACTACAACAAGGGCGTGCTGGCCGGCGACGTCGCCACCCGCATCATCGCGGCCGCGCGCGGCGCCAAGCGGCCCGTCGTGGTGGACCCGAAAGGCCGCGACTACGCGCGCTACGCCGGCGCCGACGTGATCACCCCCAACCGGCGCGAGCTGGCGGAGGCCACTGGCCTGCCCGTCGACACGGAGGCCGCGCTGGTGCACGCCGCGCGCACCTTGCGCACCGCATACGGCTTCGGCGCCGTGCTCGTCACGCGCGCGGAGGACGGCATGTCGCTGATCCGCGACGGCGATCCGCTGCATTTCCCGGCCGAGGCGGCGGACGTGTTCGACGTGTCGGGCGCCGGCGACACCGTGGTCGCGACCCTGGCTGCGGGGATGGCCGCCGGGCTGGACCTGGCCATCGCGGTGCGCCTGGCCAACATCGCCGCAGGCGTGGTGGTCGGCAAGGTCGGCACCGCCGTGGCGCGCGAGGCGGACCTGCTGGCCTCGCTGTCCCCCCAGGGCGGCGCGCTGCGCAAGGTGGTCACGCGCGAGCAGGCGGCCGAGCAGGTGGAGCGCTGGCGGCAGCGCGGCTGGCGGACCGGCTTCACCAACGGCTGCTTCGACCTGCTGCACCCGGGCCACATCCACTTGTTGGAGCAGGCGCGCAGCCGGTGCGACCGCTTGGTGGTGGGATTGAACTCCGACGCCAGCGTCCGCCGGCTCAAGGGCGCCACCCGGCCGGTGCAGTCCGAGGCCGCCCGCGCCGCCGTGCTCGGCAGCGTCGCCGCGGTCGACCTGGTCTGCATCTACGACGAGGACACGCCGGACGCGACGCTGCAGGCGCTGCGGCCCGAGCTGCTGGTCAAGGGCGCGGACTACACGTTGGGCACGGTGGTCGGGGCGGATTTCGTGCAGGGCTACGGCGGCGAGGTCATGCTGGCGGAGTTGCTGCCGGGCTACTCGACCACGGCGACGGTCCAGCGGCTGCGAAGCATGTGACCCCAAGCATTCTGACCGAATGTTGCTTTCTGCACGTTTGACGGGACCGCGCGGCAGCCTCTAAAGCGAATGGGCTCCTGCGGAGGCGGCATGCCCGACGTTCCTGATTTCATACTGCGTGACGCGCCATGCAGCGACTTGCGCCGCATCGGATCGCACCCCGACCACTGGTATCCGTTGGCTTGGTCGAAGGAGGTCGCGGCCGGCAAACTCTATGCGACGAAGTTCGCCGGCCAGCCGGTCGTGCTGGTGCGGCCCAAGGAGGGCCCGGTGTTTGCGCTGGAGGACCGCTGCGCGCACCGGCAGGTGCCGCTGTCGCGCGGCGTGGTGTCGGGCTGCGCGGTGCGCTGCGGCTATCATGGCTGGACCTACGACGCGTCGGGCCAGTGCGTCGACGTGCCTTACCTCGGCAAGGGCAAGCTGCCCAACGGCGTCCGCGCATATCCCTGCCGCGAGCAGGACGGCTTGATCCTGATCTGGCCCGGCGACCCGGCGGCGGTAACGGAATTGGCCCCGCTCGGCGCGGCCGGCGACAAGGCGTTCAAGACGCGGCGCTTCGGCAAGACGGTACGCTGCCACTACACGTTCATGCACGAGAACCTGATGGACATGAACCATCAGTTCCTGCATCGCAAACAGATGGGCCAGATCACCCCGCGCTACCTGGGTCGCCGGGTGGGCGAGGACTGGCTCGAGATCGACTACAGTTTCGCCCGCACCGGCGGCAAGCAGCCATTGGGCGAGGCCGCCATCCTGGGCAGCCGTCGCGGCACGGGAACCAAGTCGCGCGACCTGATGACGATCCGCACGGAGTATCCGTATCAGACGTTGCGCATCTGGACCGCGGGCGACGAGCCGGTGATGCACCTGTGGATCTGCTACACCCCGGTCGACGCCGAGCAGCGGATCAACCGCACGTTCGGCCTGCTGTCGGTGCGCCGGCCCAAGATCCCCGGGCTGCTGGACGCCGCCTGGCCGCTGCTGGTGTGGTTCACCGAGCGCATCTTCCGCGAGGACCGGGATATCGTGGAGGCCGAGCAGGCGGCGCACGACGCGCAAGGGTCCGACTGGAACCAGGAGGTGTTCCCGCCGATCCGGGACTTGCGCGCGTTGCTGGCGGCGAACGGCTGCGCGATCACTCCACGCGAAGCGCCGACCGCAGCGACGCGGTGATCGCCGGGTCCTCCAGCGCCGCCAGGCGGGTGGCGGCGAGGGTGGCGAAGCGCTGGGTCAGCGCGCGCCGCCGGGCGGAGGGCAGCGGGTGCGACGGCGCCGCGCGGACCAGCTCCGCTTCCCGTCCGCAGGCGACGATCAGCCCGGCGTCGTCGGGCAGCAACGCCAGTGGGAATGCGTCGTCCACGGCGAAGTAGAGCGCGTCGCAGAACTCGCGGTACTCGGGCCATTTACCGTCCGTGAGGTAGTCGCGCGGACCGGATTTCACCTCGATGCAGACGAACCCGCCATCCGGCCGCAATGCCAGCAGGTCGGCGCGCCGCCCGTTCGGCAAGGGCGCCTCATGCAACGGCGCCCAGGCCAGTTGCCGGCAGAGCGCGGCCGCCGCCCGGCGAATGGCGAGCTGGCGTTCCGGGAAGGTGAGGTCCATCGCCCGGTTATGCCATGACACGAACGAAAAGGGAACTTAGGAACCGGCCCGGGTCGGGCGCATTATGGCGTCATGGTTCCCACGCGGTTCGCCGTCGCCGCCCACATTCTGTTGATGGTCGCGACCGAGGGCGGCGAACCCTCGACGAGCCAGCGCCTCGCCGTGAGCATCAACACGAACCCGGTCGTCATCCGCCGGATCATCGGGCAACTGGCGCGCGCGGGCCTGGTGCGGGTGCGGCGCGGCCCCGGGGGCGCCGAGCTGACGCGGGGCGCCGACGCGATCACGCTGGAAGACGTATGGCGCGCGATCCACTCCCGCGCCGATGGGCCGCTGCTGCCGCTGCACGCCAACCCGGACCCGCTCTGCCCGATCGGCTGCCGCGTGCATGCCGTGCTGGGGGAGGCGTTCGGCACGGCCGAACACGCGCTGGAGCGGGCGCTGTCACGCACCACGCTGGCCGATCTGCTGCACGACGTGGCGGCGCCCGCCTGACTGATCAGGGCCGTCCTGGCTCTGGTCGAACGTGTTCGATCACGGCGATCGCGCCAGGATCGTCCATCGACGTCAGGTCCCCCGGATGCTGGCCGATGTAGACCTTGCGGATCACCCGCCGCATCACCTTCTGGCTCCGCGTCTTGGGCAGTTGCGACACGACGTGAACGCGGCTTGGCTGAAACGGCTTGCCCATGCGAGTGGCGACCGCCTCGATAGCATCCCGCTCGATGGCGGCCGGATCGGCTTCGGCCGCGGCCACGATGAACACCACCAGACGCTGGCCCTTCACCGGGTCGTCCACCCCGATCGCCGCGGCTTCGGCCACGGACGGCAGGGCCAGCAGCACGTCCTCGACTTCCGCCGGGCCAACGCGCTTGCCCGCCACCTTCAACGTGTCGTCGGAACGGCCGACCAGGAATAGCGGGCCCTTGCTGGTGCGCACCGCCAAGTCGCCATGCGTCCACACGCCGGGAACCTGCTGCCAGTACGTTTCCAGGTAGCGATCGCGGTCGTCCCAGAAGGCGCGGGTCATGCCGACGAAAGGCTGCAGGATCGACAGCTCCCCCACTTGGTCGCGCACCGGCTGGCCCGCCTCGTCCAGCACGTCCAACGCGATCCCGGGCGAGATGGCATTGAACCCGCCGGCCACGATCGGCCGCACCACCACGTTGCCGAGCAGCCCGCCCGAGACCTCGGTGCCGCCGGTGTAGTTGATCACCGGGCACACGCCGCGACCCAGCGTCTGCTGGAACCACACCATGTGCTCGGGCGAGATCACCTCGCCGCCGTTGATCAGCACCCGCACGCTGGCGCACGATCCGGAGGCGGCCAGACCGGGCTGCCCGGCCAACCCGCGGATCAGGGTCGGCGAGGCGCCCAGATGGGTGACGCCATGCGCCTCCGCCAGGCGGGACAGGCGGGACCAGTCCGGCGTGTCGGGCGCGCCGGCGTAGCAGACCATGGTGGCGCCCCGCATCAGCGCGGACGCCACCGTGATCGGCCCGGCGATCCAGCCCATGTCAGCCGGCCAGAAAAACACGTCCCCGGCGGCCACGTCGAAATGCACCGCCGCGTCGTGGGCGAGCTTGATCGGGAAGCCGCCATGGGTGTGCACCGGGCCCTTCGGCTTGCCGGTGGTGCCCGAGGTGTAGATCACCATCATCGGGTCGTCGGCGCCCATCGACTCGGCCTCGGCCAAGGGCGCGGCGTCCAGCAGGCTGGCCCAGGCGACGGCGCCGTTTGGCACGCCGCTGGGTCCGGCGGTCATCACCAGCAGTTCCAGCGCGGGCAACGCGCGGCGCGCCTCGGCGACGGCGGCGGCGGTGTCGACCCAGCGGCCGCGGCGGTGGAACCCGGCGGTGGCGACCAGCGCGCGGGCGGTGCAGGACGACAGGCGGGCCACGATCGCCTCCGGTCCGAAGCCGCTGAACAGCGGGACGGCGATCGCGCCCATGAACGACAGCGCCAGGAACGTCGTGACCGCCTCGACGCCAACCTCCATCAGCAGGCCGACCCGGTCGCCCCGGGCAATCCCCGCCGTGCGGAGCCCGGCCGCCAGGCGCGCAACGCGGTCGTGTAGCGCGGCGTAGGTGACCCGTTCCACTTGGCCGCCTTCGGTCTCCGCCACCAGCGCCAGGCGGTCGGGCGCCGCGGCGGCGTGGGCGAATACGGTGTCGGTCCAGTTCAGCACGCCGCCGGTGAACCATTTCGGAAAGGGGGCGCCTTCGGTCAGATCCACGTAAGCGTCGTACGGGCGGCGCCAGGTGATCGCCAGCAGGCGCATCATCTCGCGCCAGTAATGCGCCGGGTCGCGGATCGACAGCTCGTAGAGGGCGTCGAACCCGTCCACCCCCAAGCCCTTGGCCAGCGCGGTGACCTGGGCGCCGGCGACGATCTCCCGCGTGGGACGCCAAAACGGCGGGGCGACCCTCATTCGCGCAGCTTGCAGGCGCTGGACGCGAGCGGACGGAACGCCTCCGCGCCGGGCACTACGCCGGTGATCTGGTAGAGGTCCCACTCGCCATGCGACTCGCCGGGCGCCTTCACCCGGCCGAGCAGCATGTCGTGCACCATGCGGCCGTTGGGCAGCAGCTTGCCGTTCGCGAGGAACACATCCTGCATCGGCGTGCGCAGCATGTAGCTGCGGATGGCGTCCGCCTGCGTGCTCCCGGTGGCTTTCACCGCGGCCAGGTACTGCAGCACGGCGGAGTAGACGCCAGCCTGAAACATGGTCGGCATCTTGCCGCGCTTGTCGAAGAACCGCTTGGCAAAGGCGCGGGTCCCGTCGTCGCGGTCCCAGTAGAAACCGGTGACGAAGTTCAACCCCTGCAGCGCCTCCAGCCCCAGCGTGTGCACGTCCGTGATGACGGCGTACATCGTGCCGATCGCGATCCCGGATTGCGGCAGCCCGAACTCCCGCGCCTGCTTCAGCGCGTTCACCAAGTCGACGCCGCCGGAGCCGAACAGCACCGCCTTGGCGCCAGACGCCCGCGCCTGCAGCAGGTAGGACGACCAGTCCGTCTCGTTCAGCGGATGGTGCACGGAGCCGAGCACCGTGCCGCCATTGTCCGCCGCGGCCTTGCGCGCGGTCGCTTCCAGCGCGGTTCCAGCGGCGCCGTCGGGCGTGATGACGAACCAGGTGTCCAGGCCGCGGCGCAACAGCGACAGGGCTTCGGAGCGTCCTACGGAGTACGTGTCCCACACCCAGGCGATGCCGTAGCCGTTGCAATCCTCCTCGGTGATGCGGTCGTTGATCGTGGTGCTGAAGAACACCAGCTTGCGCGACCGCCCGGCCTCGCCGTTCACCGCCAACGCCACGCCGGAGGTGGGCACGTCGAAGATCGCGTCCACGCCCTCGGCGAACCATGACCGGGTGATCGCCAGCGCCGTCTCGGCCTTGTTCTGGTGGTCGGCGGAAACCAGCTGGACGCCGGCCATGCCGCTATCCGCGATCGCCAGTCGCGCCGCCTCGACCGAGCCGACGCCGCCGTAATCGGCGTACACCGAGCTCATGTCCGTCAACACGCCCAGCTTCACTGCAGGCTGCGCCGACGCCGCGCCTGCCGCCAACAGCAGCATGGCGGCCAGCCGCAATCCGTTTCCCCACCGCGTGTTCGCCATCAATCAGCGACCCTTGTTTTGACGCGAGCTAAGCATGGCGTAGCGTGCCGGCAAAGCGAAACGAGGGGGACGCCCAATGACCGGCCAGGATGACCGCTACGCCCACTACCAGCGACTGAGGTTCGACCGGCCGCACCCTCGCGTGCTGCGCATCACCATGGACCACGGCAAGATGAACACCGCCGACACCGTGATGCACGCCGAGCTGGTGGAGGTCTGGCGCGACGCGGACCGCGACCCGGCGGTCAACGCCATCATCATCACGGGGGCCGGCAAGGTGTTCTCCGCCGGCGGGGATTTCTCGCTGGTGCAGGCGCAGATCGACGGCTTCGAGGCGCGCGCCCGCGGCTGGAAGGAAGCGCGCGACATCGTCTACAACGTGATCAACTGCTCCAAGCCCGTGGTGAGCGCGATGCGCGGCGTGGCGGTGGGCGCCGGGCTGGTGTGCGGCATTTTGGCCGACGTGTCGCTGGCCACCAAGGATTGCCGCATCGTGGACGGGCACACGCGGCTGGGCGTGGCCGCCGGGGACCATGCGGCGATGATCTGGCCGCTGCTGTGCGGCATGGCGAAGGCGAAATACTACCTGCTGACCTGCGACCAGCTGCTGGGCGCCGACGCGGAGCGCATCGGCCTGATCACCGAGGCGCTGGACGACGACGCGCTGGACGCCCGCGCGGTGGCGATCGCGACGAAGCTGGCGGAGGGCGCGCAAACGGCGATCCGCTGGACGAAATACTCGCTGAACAACTGGTTGCGCCAGGCTGGTCCTATTTTCGACGCCTCGCTCGCGATGGAATTCCTGGGCTTCGACAGCCCGGACATCAAGGAGGGCCTCGGCTCGCATCTGGAGAAGCGCAAGCCGTCGTTCGACCCGGAATCGCCCATATAAATCTGATTGCAACTGCGGCCGAAAACGCCGACTGCCTTGCCGCAACGACATCGTCATTGCGAGGGTCGCTTGCGACGAAGCAATCCAGCCGCGAGCACTGCACGCGGCGGTCTGGATCGCCACGCCGCAAGCGGCGGCTCGCGATGACGGGTAGTTGCTTCTTGCGACGGCGGGTGGTTGTTTTCGGCCGCTGGCATGACGGTGTCGGTGGCGATCCGACGTAGGTGCGCCCTAAGCCGTTTGCCCGAGATACCAGTCGAGGATCTCCTCGCCCGTCCACATCACCACGCCCTCATGGCCGCGGATGTAGTCGTAAAGCGCCTCCAGATGCTTGATCCTGTGAGGCACGCCGGTCAGGTATGGGTGCACCGAGATCGCCATCACGCGCGGGATGCTGGCGCCCTCCGCCCATAGCCGGTCGAACTGGTCGCGCCCGCGGGTCAGGATCGCGTCGGACGGCGCCTGCTGCACTGCGGTAATCGCGACGTCGTTGATCTCCACCGTGTAGGGCACCGAAACGAGCCGGCCGGCGCTGGTGCGCAGTTCGACCGGCTGATCGTCCAGCACCCAGTCGGCGACGTATTCGATGCCCAGCTCCGCCAACAGGTCGGCCGTCTCCCCGGTCTCGGTCAGGCCAGGGCTTTCCCAGCCGCGCGGCTTGCGCCCGGTGAACGCCTCGATGGCGGCGATCGTGCCGGCGATGGCGGCGCGCTGGTCGTCCACGCGGTGCATCGGGCGCTGCACGAAGCCATGGCCCATGAACTCCCATCCGGCGTCCAGCGCAGCCTGGCACAGCGCGGGATACGATGCGCAAACGCTGCCGTTCACCGCCAGGCTGGCCCGCAGCCCACGCTGGCGCAGCGCGTCGAGGATGCGCCAGAAGCCAACTCGCATGCCGTACTCGTGCCAAGCCCAGTTGGGCAGGTCCGGCAGCAACGGCTGGCCCATCGGCGGCGGCAGCACCATCCGCGGCATGGCTTGGTCCGGGTCCCAGTTCTCGACGTTCACGATCGTCCACACCGCGACCCGGGCGCCGCCGGGCAGGCGCAAGGGCGGACGAGCATGGATCGGCGCGTACGGCAGGCGGTCGCGGAAATTCACGCCCTTGCAGCGCGCAGGAACGCCTCGATCAGCGCGGGGTCTTTTACGCCGGGCGCCCGCTCCACGCCGGAGCTGACGTCCACCGCCGGCGCGCCCGTGGCGGCGATCGCGGCGGCGACGTTGCCCGGGTGCAGCCCGCCGGCCAGCAGCCACGGTCCGGGCGGCGTCCACCCGTGCAGGATCGTCCAGTCGAAGGTCTGCGCGTTGCCGCCAGGCCGCGCGGCGTCGGAGGGCGCTTTGGCGTCCAACAGCAGCGCGTCGGCGCCGTCCATCGCGCCCGGCAGGTCGGCGGCGAATGACACGCCGATGGCGCGCCACACCGGCCGGCCAAAACGCTCCCGGATCGCCGCGGCTCGGCTGGCGGAGGCGACCACCTGCAGCACATCGAGGTCGATCGCCGCCAGCGTGCTCTCGATATCGAAATCGTCCGGCTCGACGAACAGGCCAACCCGCGCCGGCGGCCCGGCGGCAAGCTCGGCCGCGCGCGCCGGCGTGACGTGGCGCGGCGAAGGTGGAAAGAACACGAAGCCGATCCAGTCGGCCGATGCTGCAGCCTCGACTGCCTCCGGCGTCGTCAGGCCGCAAATCTTAACCCGCGCGGACACGGGCGCCATCAGCCGTCGATCGTGCGCAGCGTCGTGCCCGGCAGGTAGCTCGGCGCCGGACGCAGGCCTTCCAGCTCGCGCTCCAACGTCCGGATCCGGCTTTCGGCGCGGCGCGCGCGGCGGCGCTGGCTGAGCGTGCTGATCCAGGTGACCAGCCCACCCAACAGAAAGAACAACGCGGCGGCGCCCAGCACGGCAAGCGACAGCGGCATGTCGAGCGTCACATCCATCGGCCACATTCCGATCCGCACCGTCTCGGTGTTGGACAGCGCGAACACCACCAGCAGCAGCACCAACGGCAGCGAGAACACCAGCCCGAGCATTTACGCGACCACCCGCTCACGCAGCGCGCGGGCCGGCTTGCCGCCGCGGTTGACGCGCTCGCGCAGCTCCTTGCCGGCCTTGAAGAACGGCACCGCCTTCTCGTCGACCGGCACGGCCTCCCCGGTGCGCGGGTTGCGGCCTGTGCGCGCGTCGCGCTTCTTCACGGTGAACGCGCCGAAGCCGCGCAATTCGACCCGCTCGCCGCGCGCCAGGGCGGCGGTGATCTCGTCGAAGATGGTGCCGACGATGATCTCCACGTCGCGGCCCAGCAGATGGGGATTGGCGGCCGCCAACTCGGCGATCAGCTCCGACTTCGTCAATGCAGGCACCTCGTCCAATGGGGGTCGAAGCTGCCAGAGCAGGGCAAAGGCGTCAATTGCAAGCCATTCATAAGCAACAATCTTCCGCCGCCGTCCGCATCGCGCGCCACGCCGCCGCAACGTCCGCCGCCTCGGTCGCCAGGGCGCCCACCGACACCCGCACCATCCAGCGTCCCCCGATCGTCGCCGGGGTGAGGTAGGCGGCGCCGGACCGGTTGACCGCCTCGGCCCAAGCGCGCGTGTGCGCGTTCAGCGCGTCGCCCAGCAGGCCCGGCGGTTCGTGCACCACGCACACGGTCTGCAGGCTGACGGGCGCAACGACCCGCCAGCCCGGCGTGACTGCGACCGTCGCGGCCAGGTCGCGCGCGTTCGCCATGTCGCGCCGGAGCCGCGCTTGCAGTCCCGCCACGCCCTGGTCGCGAATGGTGAACCACAGTTTCAAGGCGCGGAACCGGCGGCCGAGCGGGATGCCCCAGTCGCGCAGGTTGCGCACCTGGCCGTCCACCGTGGATTGCAGGAACGACGGGTTGGTGGACATCACGCGCACCAGGTGCTCGGCGTCGCGGACGTAGTACAGCGAGCAGTCGAACGGCACGCCGAGCCATTTGTGGGCGTTCACCACGATGCTGTCCGCATCCTCGATGCCGTCCCACATCCAGCGGCACTCGGGCAGGATCATCGCGCTGCCCGCCATCGCCGCGTCCACGTGCAGCCAGATGCCGTGCCGCCGCGCCACGTCCGCCAGGCCGCGCACCGGGTCGATGGCGGTGGTGGCGGTGGTCCCCGTGGTGGCGACGACCGCGCATGGCGCAACCCCGGCCGCCACGTCCGCCGCGATGGCCGCCTCCAGCGCGTCCGGCCGCATCGCATGGGCCTCGTCGCAGGCCACCAGGCGCAGATTGTCGCGGCCGAACCCGGCCAGCAGCGCCGCCTTGTCCACCGAGGAGTGGCTCTGCGCCGACACGTATATGGCGAGCGGCCGGTCATGCGCCTGCAGCCCGCCGGCGGTCAGCGCGTAGCCGGTCGTCCGCTCCCGCGCGCAGATCAGCGCCACCAGGGTGGAGGTGGACGCCGTATCCTGGATCACCCCGCGCCAGGCAGGCGACAGGCCGACCATCTGCCGCACCCAGTCAGTGGTCACCTCCTCCACTTCGGTGACCGCGGGGGAGGACTGCCAGGACAGGCCCAGCACGCCCAGCCCGGTGCTGACCAGGTCGCCCAGGATGCCGGCGGGTTCGGCGTTGGCGGGGAAGTAGCCGAAGAAGCGCGGGTGCTGCCACAGCGACAGGCCCGGCAGCACGACACGGTCCAGGTCGGCCAGCACGTCGGCGAACGGCTCGGGCTGCTCCGGCGGCGTGGCGGGCAAGGCGGCGGCGACGGCGCCGGGTTCGGTGGCGGCCTGCACCGGGCGGCTGGCCAGGTTCGCGTGATAATCGGCCAGCCAGTCGATCAGCTGGTGGCCGTGTCGGCGGAACTCGTCGGGAGTCATGCGTCCAGGTTAGGAAGCGCGGCTGCGGCGCGCAACGCGTCGGCAACGCCGGGGGCGGCGGCCAGGATGGGCGCGCCCTGCTCGGGGCCGGCGCCGGCGAGGAAGCGGCTGGTCACGGCGCCCGCCTCCGCCAGCACGGCGAGCGCGCCGGCGACGTCCCACAGGTTGATGTGCAGCTCCACGTAGCCGTCGATGCGGCCCGACGCCGTCTCCACAAGGCCGAGCGCGCCCGAGCCCCCCGCCCGCAGCATCGACCCGGTCGCCATCACCCGGGCGCACAAGGCGTTGTACTCGCCCGTGGGCAGCCGGGGCGACCAGCCGCATTCCACGATGGCGCGCGACAGCTGCGTGGTGGAAGCGGCGCGGATCGGGCGGCCATTCAGCGTGGCGCCATGGCCGGCGCGGGCGGCGTAGGTTTCGCCCAGGCCCGGCGCCGCCAGCACGCCCAGCACCGGGTCGCGTCCCGCCAGCAGGCCGAGCGAGACGCACCACCGCGTGCCGGCATGGGCGTAGTTGCTGGTGCCGTCGATCGGATCGACCACCCAGCGCAGCGCCCCCCGTCGCGCCGCGCCGGCCTCCTCGCCCTGGAAGCCGTCCTCGGGGAACGCGCGCAACATGGCATCGGACAGGAAGCGCTCCACGGCGCCGTCCGCCTCGGTCAGCCAATCCTGCGCGCCTTTCAGCGTGGCGCCGCCGCCCTGCATGCCGACGGCGAGCGCCCCGGCCTCGGCGCACAAGGCCAGCGCCGTCTCGTAGCGTCGCGCGATGTCGGTCATTGGGGGTTCCTACTTCCTCTCCCGCCTGTGGGAGAGGGTCGGGGTGAGGGGGCTTCTCTACCCTGCTATGCCACACACTCGCGAGGGCTTCTCAGCGCCGCGGCGGCGTGGTGTGTGGCGAGCATGAAGGTGATCGGTCTCACCGGCGGGATCGGCATGGGCAAGTCCACCGCCGCCGCCGCGTTCCGCCGCGCCCGCATCCCCGTGTTCGACGCGGATGCCGCGGTGCACGCGCTGCAGGCGCCCGGCGGCGCGGCGCTGCCGGCGATCGGCGCGGCGTTCCCCGGCACGGTGACCGAAGGCGTGCTGGACCGTGGCCGATTGCGCGCCGCCGTGGTGGGCAACGACGACGCCATGCGCCAGTTGGAGCGCATCATCCATCCGCGCGTCCGCCGGCTGGAGCAGGCCTTCCTGCACCGCGCCCGCCGCGGCCGGGCGCCCGCCGTGGTGCTGGACATCCCGCTGCTGCTGGAAACCGGCGGGGGGAAGCGGGTCGACCTGGTCGTGGTCGTCTCCGCGCCGCCGTCCGTGCAGATCGCCCGCGTGCGCCGTCGCCGCCGCATGACGGACACGCAGATTGCCGCTATCATCGCGCGACAAATGCCCGATTCGCAGAAGCGCCGCCGCGCCGACCTCGTCATCCGCACCGGCCTGTCCCGAGCCGCCGCGCTGCGCCCGTTGCGCCGGCTGATCCGGTCGCTGCGCGGATGAGATCGGTCCTCTTCGACACCGAGACCACCGGCCTCGACCCGCTGACCGGCGACCGCCTGATCGAGATCGCGGCGCTGGAACTGATGCGCGACTTGCCGACCGGGCTGCATTTCCACCGCCTAGTGGACCCGGAACGCGACATCCACCCGGACGCCACCCGCGTGCACGGGCTGACCCGGGCCGATCTGCACGGCAAGCCCCGCTTCGCCGACATCGTCGACGAGCTGCTGGAGTTCATCGGCGCCGACCGGCTGATCGCGCACAACGCCAGCTTCGACTTCGGCTTTCTCAACGCCGAACTCGCCCGCATCAAGCGCCCGGCGATCTGCCACACCCGCAAGGTGGACACGCTGGAGCTGGCCCGCACCCGTTACCCCGGCCTGCCGAACAGCCTGGATGCGCTGTGCCGCCGCTTCGGCATCGACCTGTCGGAGCGCACCAGCCACAACGCGCTGCTCGACTGCCGCCTGTTGGCGGAGGTCTACATCGAGCTGACCGGCGGAAGGCAGCGCGGCCTGTCGCTGGCCAGCGAGGAGCGCGACGTGCTGAGCGTCGTCTACCAGGTCAGCGCCGCGCGCACGCCGCGCCTGATCGTTCCCGACGCTGCCGCGCTGGCGGCCCACGCCGCGTTCATCGGCCGGATGAAGGAGCCAATCTGGGCGGTGTAAAACCCACCCCGTCATGCCCGGGCTTGACCCGGGCGCCCACGCCGCGCCGATCCGCTGGTCCGGCGGGTCATGGCAGCAGCGCGACCAGTGCGGCAGCTACGCCACGGGCGGGTCGGCGTGGGCGCCCGGGTCAAGCCCGGGGATGACGGTGAGGCGCTGGGCATCGCGCATCACCGCGATCGCGGCCAGCTTGGCGTGGAATGCGGACCAGTCGTCGGCTGCGGCGATCGGCGCCCAGATTGCCTCAACCTCGTCTATCAGCATGCTGCACGCCTTGCCGCGGTAGTAGGCGTGGGCCGGCCGGCCCGGGCAGTCGTAGCCGGCCAGCAACGCGCGCACCGGATTGAACTCGGCGCCGAACCCGCTGCCCAACTCGCCGCCGGCGGCATCGAAGAACGCCTGCTCGAACGGCATCTGCGACTCCGCCATCGCGCGCCACCAGCTTCGCGCCAGCTCGCGATCGGACTCAGGGTCGCGGGAAGGCACGCCAAGCCGGCGTAGGGTCGCAGCGTCGTAGGCGGCGCGGAAGGCGGGGGCGAATCCCTCTAGCGCCGTAATGAGCACGTCCTTGTCGGCCAGCGGTAGTAGGCACTCGGCCAGCCGGGTCAGGTTCCATTGCAGCGTCTCAGGCTGGCGGCCGTACGCGTAGAGGCCGCTCTCGTCGAAATAGGCCGCGGTGAAGGCCGGGTCGTAGGTGGGCAGCCAGCGCCACGGGCCGTAGTCGAAGCTCTCACCTGTGATGTTGATGTTGTCGGTGTTCAGCACGCCATGCACGAACCCGGCCGCCATCCACTGCGCGCCGAGCACCGCCACGCGGGCGCACACCGCCGCCAGGAACGCCGCCGCGCGCTCCGCCAACTCGGGCCGCTGCGCCTCCGGCACGTAGGTCCGCACCGAGTAGTCCAGCAACCGCCGCAGCGCGTCCTCGTCGCCGAGCGCCGCCTGGCGCTGGAACGAGCCGACGCGGATGTGCCCGTGCGACAACCGCACCAGCACGGCGCCGCGGGTGGGGGAGGGTTCGTCGTGGCGCACCAGGTCCTCGCCTGTCTCGACAAGGCTGAGCGATTTGGACGTGTAGACGCCCTGCGCCTCCAGCATCTCGGTGGCCAGCACCTCCCGCACGCCGCCCTTCAAGGTCAGCCGCCCGTCGGCGGTGCGCGACCACGGCGTCGTGCCGCTGCCCTTGGTGCCGAGGTCCAGCAAACGGCCATCCTGCAGGTCGTGCATCTGCGCGTAGAGGAAGCCGCGGCCGTCGCCGAGGTCCGGGTTGTAGTGGCGGAACTGGTGCCCGTGGTAGCGCAGCGCCAGCGGGCGCGGATGGCTGCCCGGCAGCGGCTCGAACCGCGCCATGTGGGCGATCCACTCGGCGTCGCTCAGCCCGTCCAGCCCGATGCGCGCGGCCCAGCGTTGGTCGCGGTGACGCAGGATGGCCTGCGGGAAACGCGCGGCCTCCACCACGTCGTAGAACGCGTCGCCGAGTTCGGCGTGGGCCAGGGAGGGGCGGAAGGCGGGTGAGGGCGGCATGTCAGGCGGCAACGCACTCCGCATGCGGCTTGTTCCGCCGCGTCATGCTAGCGGGGAAGCGGGCCAGCGCCGCGGCTGGCCGGATCGGGCGGCGCACCAGCTCGCCGCTGCAGTTCGGGCAGACCCCGCCGAAGCGCGCGTTGGCGCAGTCCTGGCAGAATGTGCACTCGAAGGCGCACATCATGGCGTCCGGCGAGTCGGGCGCCAGATCGCGGTCGCAGCACTCGCAGTTCGGGCAGAGTTCCAGCATGGCGTGGGCCTCCTTGCGTGCATGCTAGGCTGGACCGTAACGGGCCGCGATCAGGAACTCGCGGTTGCCCTCCGGCCCGGTGATCGGGCTGGGTTCGATCCCCAGCACCGTCCAGCCGGGCAGCGTGGCCCACCAGTCGCGGACCATCGCGCAGACGGCGTCGTGGACCGCCGGGTCGCGCACCACGCCGTTCTTGCCGACCTGCTCCGGCCCGGCCTCGAACTGCGGCTTGATCAGGGCAACGGCCCAGGCGCCCGGCGCGCAATAGGTCAGCGACGCCGGCAACAGGGTGCGCAGGCCGATGAAGCTGGCATCGCACACCAGCGCCCCGACCGGCTCGTCCAGCTCGAGGTGGCGGGCGTTGGTGCGCTCCCGCACCACCACGCGCGGGTCGCTGCGCAGCCGCCAGGCGAGTTGCCCGTGGCCCACGTCCACCGCGTGGACCCGCTCGGCGCCGTTCGCCAGCAGCACGTCGGTGAAGCCCCCGGTGGAGGCGCCGACGTCCAGGCACACGCGGCCAGCCGGGCTCAGGCCAAAATGCTGCAGCGCGTGGGCGAGCTTCAGGCCGCCGCGCGACACCCACGGGTGGTCCTGGCCCTTGACCTCGAGCGGCGCGTCGGGCGCGAGCGGTTGGCCCGCCTTGTCGACCCGGCGGTTCCCGGTGAACACCTTGCCCGCCAGGATCAGCGCCTGGCCACGCGCGCGGGATTCCACCAGGCCGCGGTCGAGCAGGAGTTGGTCCGCGCGGAGCTTACGGCGGGTCGCGCCGCCCTCGCCCAACCCTCTCCCGCCAGCGGGAGAGGGCTTTTCTGCTCCCTCTCCCACCTGCGGGAGAGGATCGGGGTGAGGGGAGCTACGCACCCACCGCGTCGACCACCGTTCGCACGATGTCTTTCGCGGTGAGCCCGGCGGCGA
>CAXTBW010000015.1:37884-59330 GCA_964242925.1 uncultured Acetobacteraceae bacterium | reverse complement strand
CGCACTGGCGCCGGGCTTGACGGGCGCCCTGTCCACCGACTCCACCCAACATTTCTCGATCGTCGTTCCGCAAACTTGAACCGCTGAGGCTGGTTCAGCCGGCAGACACCAGAGACCTTAGTGGAACCCGTCATCGAACAAGCTTCGGCAGACCGGCCTGCTCGGCCTGACACGGGGGCGGAACCCTAGATTCCGCATCCGTTCCGCCGTAAGATGAGACATGCGTCACCTGCTTGCCGCCATGCTTTGCCTCATCCCGCTCGCTGGGGCGCGTGCGGCCGAGAGCGCCGCGGTCAGCAGCAGTCATGCCAGCGTAACCCTCGTCTCAGACACCGATGCGGCGCAGGCCGGCCGGCCGATGCATCTCGGCCTGCGCTTCCGCCTTGCGCCTGGCTGGCACATTTATTGGCAGAACCCAGGCGACGCCGGCGCCGCGCCCGAACTCGCGCTCACGCTCCCCTCGGACGCCAGCGCCGGGCAGATCGAGTGGCCCACGCCGGAGCGCCTGCCCGAAGGTCCGGTGATGACATACAGCTATCAGGGCGCTGTGACATTGCCGCTGCGCGTAACGCCCGGGCACGGCGTGTTGGATGTTGCGGCCAAGGCCGATTGGCTGGTCTGCGAGAAGATCTGCGTGCCTGAGGAGGGCGCCTTTCACCTCTCCCTGCTGCCGGGCCAAGCTGCGCCTTCGCCCGAGGCGCCGCTGTTCGCCGCCGCTGCCTCCCGCTCCCCCGTGCCATCGCCCTTTGCCGCTTCCGTGGCGCCGGACGCAACGCTCACCCTGTCGGGGGATGGGCTGTCTGCCATGACTGTCCAGGAGGCTTGGTTCTTCCCTGCCGCTTGGGGCGCAGTGGAACAGGCGGCGCCGCAGCCGCTGACCGTCACGCCGGGCCTGGTGCAGCTTCATCTCAAGCCCGGCGAGTCGTTCGACCCCAAGGCAATTTTGTCCGGTGTCGTCGTTCTAAAGGACAAGACAGGCCAGGAGAGCTTCCTGCAGGTGTCCGCCGCGCCAGGCGCCCTGACTGCGCCAACCTCGGGCGCCCTGCAGCTGCTTGGCCTGGCGCTGCTCGGCGGCCTGGTGCTCAACCTGATGCCATGCGTCTTCCCTATCCTGGCGATGAAGGCGGTCGCAGTCGCCAGGCTGTCCGGGGCCGGCCGCAACGCGGTGCGCGCTCACGCGGCAAGCTACACGGCCGGCGTGGTGGCGGCCTTTGCGGCGCTCGGCGTCGCGCTGCTGGTGTTGCGTGGCGCTGGGGACGCGGCAGGGTGGGGCTTCCAATTCCAGTCGCCGGTGTTCGTGGCCGTGATGGCTTGGGTGCTGTTCCTGGTCGGGCTGAACCTTTCGGGCGTGTTCGACGTCGGTGGTCGCCTGGCGGGGGCCGGGCAGGGATATGCCGGGCGGGGCGGCCATGTCGGCAGCTTCTTCACCGGGCTGCTTGCCGTCGTAGTGGCCACGCCATGCACCGCTCCGTTCATGGCCGCGGCCATCGCCGGAGCGCTGGCGGCGCCGGCTTGGCTGACGTTGTCCGTCTTCGTCTTCATGGGCCTCGGCTTGGCGCTGCCTTACGCGCTGCTTGCCGCCGTCCCGAGCTTGGCGGGCCTGCTGCCCCGGCCCGGGCGGTGGATGGACGTGCTGCGCGGCGTGCTTGCCTTCCCGATGTACGGCGCAGCCCTCTGGCTCGTCTGGGTGCTGAGCCAACAGGCCGGGTCGGACGGCGTGCTGGCAGGTGGCGTCGGGCTGCTCCTTGCCGGGTTCGCCGCTTGGTCGTTCGGCATCGCCCAGGGCGCGGGGCGGAATGGGCGGTACGTCGGCCTGCTCGCATCCGCCGTCGCCGTGCTGGGGCTCGCGGCGCTCGTTCCCCCGCTGCGCGCGGCTGCCCCGCCAACTGGGTCCACAGCCAGCGCCGGCCCAGTGGCGGAGCCTTTCTCCACTGCCCGCCTGGCCGCGTTACGGACGGAAGGCCGCCCGGTCTTCGTCGACATGACCGCGGCCTGGTGCGTGACCTGCCTGGTCAACGAGCGCGTCGCCCTAGCGCCGCAGTCGGTGCAGGATGCTTTCGCCAGGAACCGGGTCGCCTACCTGAAGGGCGATTGGACCCGGCAGGACAAGGAGATCACCACTTTTCTGCGCGAGCACGGGCGCGACGGCGTGCCGCTGTACGTCTACTATCCGCCTGGCGGCCCGCCTGCCGTACTGCCTCAAATCCTTACTGCGTCCACCGTGCTGGACGAGCTCAAGCCCGGAACCTGACTTCAACCGTGATGGAGGACACGTCATGCCGATCCGCCGCCGCCAGTTGCTCGCCGCCACCGCCGTCGCCGTTGCGGCGCCCTCGCTCGGCCGCGCCGAGCCGCGGATCGGCGCTGCCGCGCCAGCCTTCACCGCTCCTGACACGACAGGCGGCGCCGTGGCTTTGCCAGCGCTACGCGGCAAGGTCGTCGTTCTGGAGTGGACCAACGACGGCTGTCCCTTTGTTGGCAAGTGGTATCGCAGCGGCGCGATGCAGGCGTTGCAGCGCGAGGCGGCCAGCAAGGGCGCGGTCTGGGTGTCGGTCATCAGTTCCGCCCCTGGTGAGCAAGGCTACGTGGACGCCGCGGGCGCCAACGCCCTGACGCAAAGTCGCAACGCCGCGCCCGCCCATGTCGTGCTGGACCCAGATGGCCGCATCGGCCATCTCTACAAAGCGGAAACCACGCCGCATATCTTCATCATTCGCCCGGACGGCGCACTGGGCTACATGGGCGGAGCCGACAGCATCTCGTCGACCAAGGTGGAGGATCTGGCCCGCGCGACGCCTTACGCCAAGCAGGCGCTCGAGGCGATTGCCGCCGGCGGCGACGCGCCAAATGCGGTCACCCGCCCCTATGGCTGCACGGTGAAGTACGCCGCCTAACGGCAGGAACGCCTTCAACGCCAGACATTTTGTCCGCCGGCATCAGTCCGGCAGCATGCGTCCCAGCAGGTTTTCCGTCCGGATCGGCAGATCACGGACCCGGCAACCTGTCGCGTGATGCACGGCGTTCGCCACCGCCGCATTCACGCCCACAATGCCGATCTCGCCGACGCCTTTGATGCCGAGCGGGTTAACGGCGTCGTCCCGCTCCGGCACGGTGATCACCTCGACCTTCCGCACGTCGGCGCAGACGGGGATGTGGTACTCGGACAGGTTGTCGTTCAGATAGCGCGCGGCCCGCGCGTCGATCTCGGTTTTCTCGTGAAGCGCGGAGGAGAGGCCCCAGATCATCCCGGCCATCATCTGGCTGTGCGCCGCAATCGGGTTGACGATGGCGCCCACGGCGAAAGCGCCCACGATGCGGGGCGCCCGAACCTCGCAGGTCCGGCGGTGAACGCGCACCTCCACGAACTGCGCCCCATAGGCGAAGGCAGTCACGTCCTTGCGTTTCTGCCCGCGCACGATTGGCAACTGGCCGCTGAACAGCTTGGCCATCGCGTCGTCCGGGGCGCCGTGCGGCACGTTCTCGGCGTAAGCCTCGATCGCCCCGCCGCTGATGCGCTTCACTGCATCCGCCAATGGCTCCGAGGCGCCATCGGCCGCCAGCACTCTGCCATCGACCAGCCGAACGCCGGCCGGATCACGCCCGGCGAGCGGGCCGTCGTTGCTGGTGACTGCGGCATGCGCGATGCGGTCCCGCAGCTCGTCGCAGGCGCGGGCCACGGCGTGACTTATGCTGGCCGTAAGGCTCGATCCGGCGGCCAGCGAGGCGGGCGGATATTCCGTGTCGCCCATCTCCACCGCGACCTGCTCCACCTCCAGCCCCAGCCGGTCCGCAGCTACGATCGCCACCACCGTATAAGCGCCGTTGCCGATCTCGGAGCCGGCAATGCGGACCCGTGCGCCGCCTTCGGGCCGCAGCGTCACCCGCGCCGCGCTGGCCGCGATGTTGGACGGGTAGCTGGCGGCCGCCATGCCCCAACCCACCAGCCAGTCGCCGTCCCGCATGGAGCCGGGCCTTGGGTCGCGCCGGCTCCACCCGAAGCGCTCCGCTCCTTGGTCCAGGCAGGCCAGCAGGTGACGGCTGGAGAACGGCAGGCCGGTGACCGGGTCGCGTTCCGGCTCGTTGCGGCGGCGCAGCTCGACCGGGTCGATGGCCAGCTCGATCGCCAACTCGTCCATCGCGGACTCCAGCGCGAACGCGTAAGGGACGTCGGGCGGCGCGCGCATGAAGCCGGGCGTGTTGCGGTCGGCATGCACGATGTTCACCCGGGTGAGGATGTTCGGGCAGCGGTACGCGCGGGCCGTGGATTCGGTGCCGGACACGTTGTAGGTGCTGGGACGGGACGTCACCTCCCACCCCTCGTGCCGGAAGGAAAGCAGCCTGCCGTCCTGGTCGGCGCCCAACTGGACGTGGTGACGCGTCTCCGCCCGGTAAGTGACGATCGTGTAGCCCTGGGAGCGGGTGGCCACCAGCTTCACCGGCCGTCCGACGCGGCGTGCGGCGATGGCGATCCAGGCGGTCCGGGCGGTGGCGCCGCCTTTCGCGCCGAAGGCCCCGCCTACGAACTTGGACACGACCCGGATGTGATCCGGGTCGATGCCGATCTGCTTCGCGACAGCGCCGCGCAGCCCGTAGACGAATTGGCTCGGCTCCCAGATGGTCAGCTGGTCGCCATTCCACGCGCAGGTCGTAGTGTAGAGCTCGATCGGATTATGATGCTGGGTGGGTGTGCTGTAGCGGGCGTCGACCGTGACGGGCGCGGTCGCGAACGCCGCATCGGCGTTCCCCACCGCGTAGTCCTCGTGTTCGCCGTCGTCCCGCTGCTCGGCCTTGGCGCCTGGGCTGTCGAACGTGGCGGTCGGCTGCTCCTCCACATAGGACACGTCCACCTTGTGCGCGGCTTCCCGCGCCGCCTCGTAGCTATCGGCCACCACCACGGCGATGATCTGGCCATCATGCCAGACCTGGTCGGATTCCATCGTGGTGGTGGTTTCCCCGCCGGACGCCAGCGCGGGCTTCTTCGCTTCCCCGCCCACGTTCCAGTGCGTCAGGATGTCGAGCACACCCGGCACGGCGCGGGCCGCGTCCAACGCCATGGACGCGACTCGACCCTTCGCGATAGCGCTGGTGACCAGGAAGGCATAGGCCGCGTTAGGCGCCGTCTCGTCGGACGCGTATAGCGCGCGGCCGGTGACCTTGGCGCGGCCGTCGATGCGGGCAGTCGGTTTGCCGATGCGGATGAAGCTGTCGCCGTCCATGTCAGATCTCCTGTCCGGCTTGCATGAGCGCCCGCACCAGGACTTGCCGTCCGAGTTCCGGCTTGAACCCGTTTTCGCCGTGGGTGACGGCGCCCGCGAAGGCGCGATCCGCCGCAACCCGGGCCGTCTGCTCGTTCAGAAGCTGACCGGTCAGCGCCGCCTCGGCCTCGTGCGACCGCCACGGCTTGGCGGCCAGCCCGCCAAGGCCGACACGCGCCGTCGCCACCGTGCCGTCCGGCCGGAGGTCGAGCGCCACCGCGGCGGAAGCCAGCGCGAAGGCGTAGGAGTCGCGTTCCCTGACCTTCAGGTAGAGCGAGCGCCGGGTTTGCGGCCCGGCTGGCACGTGGAGGCTGGTGATCAGCTCGCCGGGCCGCAGATTGGTCTCGATGTGAGGTGTATCCCCCGGCAGCCGGTGCAGGTCCTCAAATTCGAGGACGCGCGTTGCGCCATCGGTGGACAGCACCGTGACAGTCGCGCCGAGAGCCACCAGCGCCACCGCGAAATCCCCGGGGTAGTGCGCGATGCACTGGTCGCTGACGCCGAGCACGGCCAGGAGCCGGTTGCCGCCACCGATCGCGGCGCAGCCGGAGCCGGGGCTGCGCTTGTTGCAGGCCGCCCAACTCGGGTCTCGGAAATAGTTGCAGCGCGTCCGCTGCAGCACGTTCCCGCCCAGCGTGGCCATGTTGCGGATCTGCGGGCTGGCCGCCTGCGCCAGCGCGTCCGACAGCACGGGGTAATCGCGGCGAAGCGAGGGATGGTCGGCCGCCGCGGACATGCGCACCAGGGCTCCGAGCGTGACGCCGGTCTCGTCAACGCTGATCGCGCCATGCGCCGCGCCGAGTTCGCCGATGGCGACCAGGCGATCCGGCCGCATCACGTCGAGCTTCATCAAGTCGAGCAGGGTGGTGCCGCCGCCTAGATACTGCGTCGACGCCCCGTCGCCGAAGGCGCCTGCCAAGCGTCCGATGTCGGCATCGCTGGCGGCCCGCTCGAGGTTGAACGGGCGCATCAGGCGGCTTTCTTCTGGCCCAATAGCTGCGGGGCGGCCTGCTGCACGGCGCGGACGATGTTGGGATAAGCGGCGCAGCGGCACAGATTGCCGCTCATGTATTCGCGGATTTCGTCCTCGGACCCCGCGTGGCCTTCGTGCACGCAGGCGATCGCGCTCAGGATCTGGCCCGGCGTGCAGTAGCCGCATTGGTAGGCGTCGCAATCGAGGAACGCCTGCTGCATCGGGTGCAGCGGCCCGTTCTCGCTGGCGAGGCCCTCGATGGTGGTGACCTTGCCCGTCACCAGCGCGGCCAGGGTGAAGCAGGATAGCACCCGCACCCCGTCCACCAGCACCGTGCACGAACCACACTGGCCCTGGTCGCACCCCTTCTTCGTGCCGGTCAGGCCGATCGTTTCGCGCAGCGCGTCGAGCAAGGTCCGTCGCGGGTCAACGTTCAAGCGATGCGCTTGGCCGTTAATATCAATTGTGCATTCCATCCCGGTTCCCTTCTCGGTCGGCTCCAAGTCGTCTTCTACGCCGGGCCTAGGCCAAGGTTTGGCTGAATGTCCAGGCAAAGCGACACGTGAGCTGCGGCACGCGCGTCACCACGCCGGTCCTGATTTACCTACCGGGCGGCAACAGCCTCGACGCCCGCGACCGTCGGGTCGTCGGGGCCGCGCACCCCGAACCGGCCTAGGCCAGGCAGCTTGATGGCTGGGCGGCGCAGGTCCACCCCGGCCGCCGCGCCGAGAATGTTGAGCTCGAAGCCTTCGACCCAGGCAAGCGTCACGCCCAGGTAGCCGCCCAGGGTCAGCCGTATGCCGGTGCCGGAGGCGGTCCAGCACACCCAGCGTCCATCGTACGGAAAGTCCTTGCCGATCGCGGTCGGCGGCAGCGCGTTGCGAATTTCCGGCACGCTGTCCATCACCGCCTGCACGAAGGTGTTCGAGTTCGGGCCGGGCCAAGCGCGGTAATCGCCCTGCTTGCTCCATGCGTAATCCTTGATCGCCGCCTGCATGCGGGGGATCATCGCCTCCGCCGCGGCGCCGTCCGCGGCAAACACCACGGCCGGCGCCTGGCCGAACCAGCGGCCGTCCGGTTCGAAGCCGTTCAGGCGGATCGGATCACCCCAGGCGGTGTAGTCGTAGCGGGTGTAGCCGGCGGCTCCGGCAGGTTTGAACACGATCCAGCTATGGGTGGCGAAGATGCCGCGCCAACGCACCGTCTGCGCCGATAGAACACGCACGACCGCCGCCTTGCCGCCGGCTGGCGGTAGGACGCCGATGCTGGACCGGTCGGCGGTTCGCCATCCCGCGCCCGTGCCGTCCAGCCAATAGCGCGCTGCGGAGACCCCGAGCGGCAGCAGGTAGAACACCACGAACAACGCCAGGCACGTTTTCAGGACCGTCATCCACCAATGATTGTGCCCCGGGTTGGCGTTCGCAATGATGCGAGCCGCGGCACGGCGCCCCAGCGACACCGTAGGCGTTCACTGGTCGACGAGGTCTGCCGGCGTGTGAGCATGCCCTTGTGATGTCGCTGCTTGGGCCCACCGTGATATTGCAAGCAGGTTCGCGAACGTACGAGGAGCGTCCATGAAGATGATCGAAGGCGGTGAGCCCGTCACCCGTCGCGCCGTGCTGGGGACCGCGACCGCCGTATCAGCCCTGGCCACCATCGGCGATGCCTCCACCGGGCTGGCCCAGACGCAGCCCGTTGCAGCCGAGCAGGTCCACACCGTGCCGGTGACTTTGAACATCAACGGCCAGACGCATGACCTGACATTGGACAGCCGCACGACGCTGCTGGACACGCTGCGCGAGCACCTGAACCTGACCGGCTCCAAGAAGGGCTGCGATCATGGCCAGTGCGGCGCCTGCACCGTGCTGCTCAACGGTCACCGGATCAATTCCTGCCTGACCCTGGCCGTGATGCATGACGGCGATGCGATCACCACGATCGAAGGGCTCGGGCAAGTGGACAACCTGCACCCGCTGCAGGCCGCTTTCCTGCACCATGACGGCTACCAGTGCGGCTATTGCACGCCGGGCCAGATCTGCTCGGCCACGGGTATGCTCGCCGAGGTGAAGGCGGGTTCGCCCAGCGTGGTGACCGCCGATCTGACGCAACACCCGGCGCTCACCGACGAGGAAATCCGCGAACGGATGAGCGGCAATATCTGTCGATGTTCCGCCTACCCGAACATCCTGGCCGCAATCCGGGATGTGGCGGGGACGGCAGCATGAGGCCGTTCATCTACGAGCGGGCCACCAGCCCGCAAGCCGCCGCGCAGGCCGTGCTGGCCGCGCCGGATGGCACGTTCATCGCCGGCGGGACCAATCTGCTGGACCTGATGAAGCTTCAGGTCACGACACCTGGCCACGTCGTGGACGTGACCCGTCTGGACCTCAAGACGATCAGCGACACGCAGGATGGCGGGCTGCGCATCGGAGCGCTGGCGACCAACGCCGACGTCGCAGCCGACATGCGGGTGCGGACCGGTTACGGCGTGCTTAGCCGCGCCCTGCTGGCCGGCGCGACGGGGCAGTTGCGCAACAAGGCCACCACTGGCGGCAACCTGCTGCAACGCACCCGGTGCTACTACTTCTATGACGTCAGCAAGCCGTGCAACAAACGCGAGCCCGGTTCCGGCTGCGCCGCGATTGGCGGATACAACCGCATCCACGCCATCCTGGGCGCTAGCGACGCCTGCATTGCGACGCATCCCTCGGACATGGCGGTGGCCATGCTGGCGCTCGGCGCGATGGTCGAGACGGTGGACGCCAAGGGCGCCGTCCGCTCCATCCCCATGACGGAGTTCCATCGGCTGCCTGGCGCGACGCCGCAGGTCGAGACCAACCTCAAGCCCGGTGAGCTGATCATCGCCGTGGTGCTGCCGCCGCCGCCGCCGGGGGTGCATGTCTACCGCAAGGTGCGCGACCGCGCGTCCTACGCGTTCGCCATCGTGTCGGTGGCCGCGGTGATCGACTCGTCGGAAGGGCGCATCCGCTCGGCCCGGCTCGCCTTCGGCGGGGTCGCGCACAAACCGTGGCGCGTGATCGAAGCGGAGCAGAAACTGGTTGGCGCGCCGATCGAGGACGCCAGCTTCACCGCCGCGGCCGAGATCGCCTTCGCCGGCGCCCGCGGCTTTGGCAGCAACGACTTCAAGGTCCCGCTCGCCCATCGCACCCTTCGCGCCGTGCTGGCCGAAGCGACCCGGGCCTGATTGTTTAGACACCGCGCAAACTCGACTGGTTTGCTGAGGAACTCAATATGATCGAGATGAACGCCCCCGTCGGTCTCAATGCGCTCGACAGCACCCGTGACGGACTCGTCGGCAAGCCGCTTGACCGTGTCGACGGCCCGCTGAAAGTCACCGGAACCGCCCGTTACGCCTACGAAGTGCGCGACGCCGGTCAGGCAGCTTACGGCTATGCGGTGACCGCCACGATCGGCAAGGGCCGCCTGGCCAAGATCGACACCGACGCCGCCGCACGCGCCCCCGGCGTGGTGAAGGTGCTGACCTGGCGCGACGTGCCGCCACAGGGCCGCGGCAATCATCGGGAGGCCTGCGCCGTGCTGTACTCCGACGAGGTGGAGCATTACGGCCAGCCCATCGCCCTGGTGATCGCCGATACGTTCGAGAATGCCCGCGCCGCGTCCTACCTGGTGCGGATCGAATACCAGGAGGAACCGGCCAACTACTCGATGAGCGGCAATGCCGGGGCCGCCCGGACCCCGGAGCAAAGTTCAAGCCCGGCCGACACCTCGGAAGGCGATTTCGCAGGCGCCTTCGCCGCCGCGCCCGTGCAGGTCGACGTCACTTACACGACTCCCGCGCAGTCCCACGCGATGATGGAGCCGCACGCGACGGTGGCGACCTGGGATGGCGACAAGCTGACCGTGTTCACCTCCAACCAGATGCTGGGCCGGGGCCAGATCGCGATCGCCAAGACGCTGCAGATGCCGAAAGAGAACGTGCGCATGGTCAGCCGCTATATCGGCGGCGGCTTCGGCTCCAAGCTCTGGGTCAATGCGGACTGCATCCTGGCAGCCCATGGCGCCAGGGCTATCGGTCGCCCCGTGAAGGTCGCGCTGACCCGGCAGCAGATATTCAGCGTCACCACCCACCGCTCCGAAACCATCCAGCGCATCCGGCTCGGCGCGGATAAGGATGGCAACATCCAGGCGATCGGCCACGACGTGATGTCGTGCAATCTGCCGAGCGAGCAGGATTACGAGGGCGCCGCCAACCAGACCCGGACGCTCTACGCCGGCGCTAATCGCCAAACCCGGCATCGCCTGGTGCCGCTCAGCATTCCCGTCTCCTCCGCAATGCGCGCGCCGGGCGAGGCCGTGGGCATGCTCGCGCTGGAAAGCGCAATGGACGAGTTGGCGGAGCAGGCCGGCATCGACCCGATCGAGCTGCGCACCCGCAACGACGCCAAGGTCGATCCGACAAACGGTGTGCCGTACTCCAGCCGCCACCTGGTGGAGTGTTTGCGTTTGGGCGCCGAGAAGTTCGGCTGGGACAAGCGCGGCAAGCCGGGGATGACGCGGGACGGGCGCTGGCTGGTCGGCATGGGTGTTGCCGGGGCCACCCGGCAGAACCCGCTGCAGCCGTCGCAGGCTTCGGTGCGCGTCGACAGCAATGGCGTGGCCACCGCGCGCATGGCGATGACGGACCCGGGCACAGGGACGTACACGATCATGACGCAGATCGCCGCGGAGTTGCTGGGCCTGCCGATGGATCGCGTTCACGTCGAGATGGGCGACACCAACTATCCGCCCGCCGCAGGGTCCGGCGGCTCGTTCGGCGCCAGCAGCGCCGGGTCGGCCCTGTTCGACGCCTGCATGAACCTGCGCGCGCAACTGGCGCAGAAGGCGGGCATCGATCCGGCGTCCGCCTCCTTTGCCGACGGCGCCATCAGCGGCGGCGGCAAGTCGGTGAGCCTTGCGGTTCTGGCCGGGGCAGGGGGCATGGAGGCCAATGGCGAGATCAAGCCCGGCGATATGCGCAAGAAGTTCTCGCAGCAATCCTATGGCGCGCACTTCGCCGAGGTGGGCGTGAACATGGATACCGGGGAGGCGCGGCTGCGGCGCATGTTGGGCGTGTTCACCGCCGGGCGCGTGCTGAATGAGAAGACCTGTCGCTCCCAGGCGATCGGCGGCATGATCTTCGGCGTCGGCGCGGCGCTCGAGGAAGACCTCGTGATGGACGACCGCTTCGGCTATTTCGTGAACCACGATCTCGCCGAGTATCACGTGGCGGTGCATGCCGACGTGCCGAACGTGGACGCGATCTTCCTGCCCGAGTTGGACGACAAGACCAACCCGCTGAAGAGCAAGGGTGTTGGCGAGTTGGGCATTTGCGGCGCTGGCGCCTCGATCGCCAATGCCGTCTACAACGCCACCGGGATCCGCGTCCGCGACTATCCGATTACGATCGACAAAATCCTGGCCCACCTCCCGGTTTCCGCCTAGCTCGAAGGTCGTCCGGGCAGCGCCACCGCTGTCCGGCGCTTCTTCGAAGCGGCTGGTTGGCGACAACGAAACCAAAGCTCTCATGCCACGGCTTGATCTTCGCATCTCCTTGGCGTTCCGGGATTCCATCTGGATGCGCTGTGTGGCCGGACGCCGTGGATATCAGGGTCAAGCCCTGGCTTGACGAGGTTTAGGGAACTGCGACAGAAAAAGGGCGGCAACCCGCAGGATGCCGCCCTTTCACTCGCCTTAAGCTCGGCCTAAGCGCGGTAGCCAACCCTCACATCAGGTCGAAGCGATCGGCGTTCATGACCTTGGTCCATGCGGCCACGAAATCCCGCACGAACTTCTTCTCGGCGCCCTTGCTGGCATAGACCTCGGCAAGCGCGCGCATCTGGGAGTGCGAGCCGAAGATGAGGTCGACCCGCGTGCCGGTCCACTTGTCTTCCTTCGTCTTGCGATCGCGACCCACATACGCGTTCTCGGAGTCGGTCGGCTGCCACTCGGTTCCCAGGTCGATCAGATTGACGAAGAAGTCGTTCGTCAGCTGACCCGGCCGATGAGTGAACACGCCGTGCTTGGACCCGCCAGAGTTGCCGCCCAACACCCGCAGGCCGCCGACCAGAACGGTCATCTCCGGACCGCTCAGCCGCATCAGTTCGGCCTTGTCGACCAGCGCCTCTTCAGGCGCCATGAACTGAGCGCCCTCGTAGTGGTTGCGGAAGCCGTCGGCAGTCGGCTCCAGCGGAGCGAACGAAACGGCATCGGTCTCCTCCTGCGAGGCGTCCATGCGGCCGGGGGTGAACGGAACCTTGACGTCGCTCCCAGCCTCCTTGGCCGCCTTCTCGACGGCCGCGCAGCCGCCCAGGACGATCAGGTCGGCAAGCGAAACCTTCTTGCCGCCGGACGCCTGAGCGTTGAACGCCGTCTGCACCGACTCGAGCTTCTGCAACACAGTCGCCAACTCAGCCGGATTGTTCACCTTCCAATCCTTCTGCGGCGCCAACCGGATGCGCGCGCCATTGGCTCCACCGCGCTTGTCGGAGAACCGGAATGTCGCAGCCGAGGCCCAAGCCGTCCGCACCAACTCCGGCACGGAAAGCCCGGCGGCGAAGATCTGACCTTTGAGCGCCTCAATGTCCTGCTCCTCGATCAGCGGATGATCCACGGCCGGGATCGGGTCCTGCCAGATCAGCCGCTCCTTGGGAACGAGCGGGCCGAGGTAACGCTGGATCGGACCCATGTCGCGATGGGTCAACTTGAACCAGGCGCGGGCGAACGCGTCCGCGAACTGGTCGGGGTTCTCGTAGAACCGGCGCGAGATCTTCTCGTAGGCCGGGTCGACGCGCAGGGCCAAGTCCGACGTCAGCATGGTCGGCACGCGCTTCTTAGCCGGATCATGCGCGTCCGGAATGTCGGCGACGGCATCCTTGGCCTGCCACTGCCAGGCGCCGGCCGGGCTCTTCGTCAGCTCCCACTCGAACTTGAACAAGTTGTCGAAGTAGTGGTTGCTCCACTGGGTCGGCGTCTGCGACCAGATGACCTCGAGCCCGGAGGTGATCGCGTCCGCCCCGTGGGACGTGCCGTGCTTGCTGCGCCAGCCGAGGCCCATGTCCTCGATCACGGCGCCTTCCGGCTCGGCGCCGACGAAGGACGGGTCGCCCGCGCCGTGCGTCTTGCCGAACGTGTGACCGCCGGCGACGAGCGCGACCGTCTCCTCGTCGTTCATCGCCATGCGCGCGAACGTCTCGCGGATGTCGTGCGCCGAGCCGAGCGGATCGGGCTTGCTGTTCGGCCCTTCCGGGTTGACGTAGATCAAGCCCATCTGCACGGCGCCGAGCCTGGAATCCAGCTGACGCTCGCCGCTGTAGCGCTCGTCGCCAAGCCACGTGCCCTCGGGACCCCAGTAGAGCTCCTCCGGCTCCCAGGTGTCGGCGCGGCCACCGGCGAAGCCGAACGTCTTGAAGCCCATCGACTCCAGGGCGACGTTGCCGGTGAGGACGAACAGGTCCGCCCACGAGAGCGCCAGGCCATACTTCTGCTTGATCGGCCACAGCAGCCGGCGCGCCTTGTCAAGGTTCGCGTTGTCAGGCCAGCTGTTCAGCGGAGCGAAACGCTGCTGACCGCCCCCGGCGCCGCCGCGGCCGTCGGTCGTGCGGTAGGTGCCCGCGCTATGCCAAGCCATGCGGATGAACAAGCCGCCGTAATGGCCGAAATCCGCCGGCCACCAGTCCTGCGAATCGGTCATCAGGGCGTGCAGGTCCTGGATGACGGCGTTCAGGTCGAGGGTCTTGAACGCCTCGGCATAGTCGAACCCGTCATCCATCGGATTGGCGCGCGGCGAATGCTGGCTAAGCGAATTGAGGGTCAGCGACTGCGGCCACCAATCCCGATTGCCTCTGCGCGAGGTGTTGCGCGCTGCCGGGGCGCCCCCGTGCGCGACCGGGCACTGGCCCGCCGCCGCGTTGTCCGTCATTCCATCCATATCATCTCTCCTATCACGTGGCTCGTTCTGCCCGGGACGCCTGCCGATGAAAGCAGTGCATGCACGGAGTCTATCCTCGCTGACCCCACCAACCTAGCGCCGGCATGCCCCTTTGGGAAATTGATTATCCACGGTGAACTGATTGATCCGACCGATCAATGCGCCGGGCTGATCCGGTGTACGCCCCGCGGCAGGTGATCGCCGAGTGTCTGCGCCAACAAGTGGATGTCACGCGGTTTCGGGTAGCTGCGGCGCCATACCAGGCCAATGCGCCGCCCGACCCCGGCTTCCAGCGGCCGGGTCGAGACCAAACGGGCTTGGGCCTCGCCGCATGCCATCGCGGGAAGCAGCGTGTTCCCCAGGCCTGTCGCCACCATCTGCAGGATCGTGCCGAGGCTGGTCGCGCGGAAATCCCCTTCCGCCTCGCGGTCGGCCGTGCCGCAGATCGCCAACGCTTGGTCGCGCAGGCAATTGCCTTCGGTCAGCAGCAACAGTGGTTGCCCGCGCAACTCGTCGCCGTTCATGATCGTGGCGGCGACGGCTTTCCGGCCTTTCGGCTCGGCGAACCAGAACGGCTCATCGAAGAGGGGAAGCGTTTCGAGGCGGTCATCCGGGACCGGCAGCGCCACTAAAGCGGCGTCGAGCCGATGAGAACCAAGCCTCTCCAGGAGCGGCCCCGTCAGATCCTCGCGAAGCACCAAGCGCAGCGCCGGATATTCTTTCTTCAGCGCCGGCACCAGCCAAGGCAGCATATATGGCCCGAGCGTCGGGATCACGCCGAGGCTGAAGTCGCCGGCCAGAGGCCCGGAGGTATGTTGCCCGACGCTCATGATGGCATCCACGTCCGCCAACACCTGCCGCGCGCGTCCGGCGATCTCCGCGCCGATTGCCGTGACGCTCACCGACTTGGTCGTGCGCTCGAACAGCGTCACGCCAAGCTGGGTTTCGAGGTTCTTGATCTGCGTGCTGAGGGTCGATTGGGCGATATTGCACGCGGTGGCCGCGCGGCCGAAGTGACCGTGTTCAGCGAGCGCGACGACGTACCGCAGGTCTTGCAAAGTCATCCGGGCTTCAATTCATAGGCTGGAGCGATCAGTTGCCCCGGCTGATCGGATCGGTCAAGACAAGCCGGAGCCTACCGTCTCATCTCGCTCTGGCGCATCGGCATGGTGTCGATCAGCGCGGTGAGTTCGGACGCGGCGACCGGCTTGTCGCGACGCAGCTTCACCCCGCCATCCTTGCCGACGAGCAGCAGTTCGAACGTTGCCTGCGGGCCCACCCCCAACTCGGGCCGGTCGCGCCGCGCAGTCTCGGGGGTAAGGTCCTGCACCGTCACGTCACGCTCGCGCAGCGCGGCTGCATCGCGCTCCAAGGTCGCGTGCTGTTGCGCGGCGCGTGGATCACCCGGCCGCCCCACCACGACAACCAGCCGGTGCGGCGACGGCGCGGCCGCCATCGTCGCCATCAGACCCAACGCCATAACGCCCGTCCTCATCAGTTCAGCCGCAAATCCAGGATATGTCGTTTATCGGCCTGCAGGTCGCCCCGCTCCACGCGCTTGACGATGTCGGTCAGCGCCGCGTTGGCCGGGGTCAGGATGCCGACCTCGGCGCCTCGGTCGGCCACGAAACCGTTGATGAACTCGATCTCGGTGCGCCGCCCCTTCATCATGTCCTGGCCCATGGACGGCCGATGCTCGCCCCCTCCGGCCTCGGCCAGGCGGTGCTCGTCCACGAACCGGGTGGCCTCGGGATCACCCTCGCCAGCCCGGGCGATCGTCTCGGGCGGCATATGGAGGATGTCCTCCAGCGTGTAGCCGAGCGCCTGGCCGACACGGATCGCCTCGCTGCCAAGGCGCGAGGAGAAGTGCCGCAGCCCGTCGTCGGCGATGACGTCCTTGCTGACCAGCCCGGTGCAGGCTGACAGCCCGTTGCCCATGACGTTGGCGACGAGCTTGGACCACCGCTCGCCCCAAAGGTTGGACGTGACATGGGCGCTATCGGCCAACGCGAGCAGCCCGTGCACCTGCTGCACCCGGTCTGTGGTGCGGCCGTGCACCTCGCCGACGCGGAACACGGTGTGCTTGGATCCGCTCTTGCCGGCCGCGCGGCGCACATGCCCGGCCTCGCACAAATCCACCGTGATGGAGCTGGCGATCGCGCCCATGGTGCGGCCCCAGCCAACCACCTTGGCGACCGTCTCCTCATTCATGCAGTTCTGCAACGACACCACGAAGCCGCCGGGCGAAAGGTATTGCGCGATCATCGTCGTCGCCCAGGCCGTGTCGTAGGACTTGACGCAGACGAACGCGATGTCGATCGGCGCCTGCTTGGCCAGCGCCTGCACGTCGGTGATGTGCATCGCCTGCACCGGCGTCGTGAACTCCGGCACGTCGCGGATGTGCGAGATGCGCAGCCCTTTCGCGCGCATGACCTCGACGTTCTCCGGCCAGAAGTCGATGAACACCACGTTCTCGCCGGCCTGCGCCATGTGGCCCCCGGCATAGCCGCCCACCGCCCCGACGCCGACGATCGCAATTCTTGGCTTCATATTGTCTCTCCCCGTCATCCAGGCGGCCCAGTCTAGCCCGATCGCTCGCCGGCACGTAAGCTTGGATGGGGCCCGACCATTGTGGAGCGCGCGCGCCCTTGGCAAGCTCCGTCGAATGAACGCCGACGCCGATCGACCTGACGCGCAGCCCGGCTCGCGAATCACCATCGCCTACTGCACGCAATGCAAGTGGTTGTTGCGGGCAGCGTGGATGGCGCAGGAGCTGCTTTCGACCTTTGAGACCGAAATCGAGGAAGTGGCGCTTCGTCCCGGCGTCGGCGGCGTGTTCCGCATCGAGATCGATGGCGAGTTGGTTTGGGACAGGGTGCGCGACGGCGGCTTTCCCGACGTGAAAACTCTGAAACGGCGGATTCGCGACAAGGCCGCACCAGGCCGCGCTCTAGGCCATGTCGATCGGGACTGACCCGAGGTGCAAAGGCGCGACGGCATCACGCGTCAGGCAGCGCTACGCCGCTGATGCGCGCGCATGCGGCCAGCAGCATGTCCTGGCGCGCCGTGTCGTGCACCGCGCCGCTCGGCTTGCGCGGCTTCATGTGGAAGAAGTAGCCGCCTGTCGCGTCGGTCGCTGGATCGTCGCTGGCGGCCAGCCATGCCTGGGTTCGATGCGCAGCGTCCAGGTCTCCGGTCGCGTGCGCGCCGCCCATCTTCGTTGCCACCCAGCCCGGTTCCAGCGCGTTGCTGCGCACCGCTGGCCAGCGCCGGGCGATGGCGCAGGCGAGCAACGCGTCGTGCAGCTTGGTGTCGGAATAGGCCTGGTTGCCGCGCCACGGCCGGGTCTCCCAGTTCAGGTCGGCGAGGCTCGCATCACCACGCCGATGCAGCTCGGAACTGACGTAGACCAGCCGCCGAGGCCGTCGGATCAGCGCCGTCAGCAGGTAGGGCGCCAGCGTGTTCACGGCGAACACGTGCGCCAGGCCATCCTCCGTTGGGGTGCGGCGGCGCTCCCGGAAGCCGACCGCGGCATTGTGGATCACCGCGTCGAACGCGCCGAGGGCGTTGACCTGGTCCGCCACGCCGCGGGTCTGGGCAATGCTCGCGAGATCGCCCACGACGACCGCCTCGGCGCCAGGCAGCGCGGCCTCGGCGTCGCGTTTGCGAGCGTCGTTGCGGGCGTGCAGCACGACGGCGTGGCCCTGCTCGATCAGGAGCCGGCCCGCCATCAGGCCAAGGCCATCCGATGACCCGGTAATAAACACACGCGCCATGGTCATGCCTCCACAATCGCGACATGGGGATGCCGTCTGCTGGCGCATCCTGGCGCAGCACTTGCATTTTCTCGCAGCGGAGGCGCCGAATGACCGCTGAGACCCCGATCCGTATGCGAACGCCGTCCGTCTCGTTGGAGCGGCGGTCGCTCCTGCTAGGCGCCGCCGGGGTGCTGGCGCTGCCGGCCATCGTCCGCGCCGCGCCACGCACGACCTTGCGTTTCTCGCCCCAGCAGGACCTCGTCACGCTCGATCCCGTGGTGACCACGGCCTACATGAGCCGCAACCACGGCTACATGGTGTTCGACACGCTGTACGGCATGGACGCGCAGTTCCAGCCGCAGCCGCAGATGGTCGAGGGCCACCAGGTCGCCGCCGATGGCAAGCAGTGGGACCTCGTGTTGCGCCCGGGCCTGTCGTTCCACGATGGCGCGCCCGTCCTCGCGCGGGACTGCGTGGCCAGCATCAAGCGCTGGGCCAAACGCGACCCGTTCGGCGGCACGTTGATGGACGCCACGGACGAGCTCTCGGCCGCCGACGACCGCACCATCCGCTTCCGCCTGAAGCATCCGTTCCCGCTGCTGCCGATGGCGCTGGGCAAGGCGGGCGTCCCCGTCTGCGCCATGATGCCGGAGCGCCTCGCCAACACCGACCCGTTCACCGCCGTCACGGAGATGGTCGGCAGCGGTCCGTTCCGCTACGTCGCGGCCGAACGCGTGCCGGGCTCGCTGAACGTGTATGCGAAGTTCGAGGGCTACGTGCCGCGCGCCGACGGCCCGGCGGCGTGGACATCCGGGCCGAAGAACGTGCATTTCGACCGCGTCGAATGGGCCTACATCCCCGATCCCGCCACCGCCAGTTCGGCGCTGATCAACGCGGAGGCGATGTGGCAGGAATACGCCTACGCCGACCAGTCGCCGATCCTGCGTCGGGCGAAGAATGTTGCCGTGCAGACGCTCGACCACACTGGCTTCGTGAACATGATGCGGCTGAACCACCTGCAGCCGCCCTTCAACAATCCGGCGATCCGTCGCGCGCTGTGGCCCGCGATCGACCAGACGGCGTACATGCAGTCGGTCGTCGGCGCCGACGACCCGGCCTTGATCCGCAACCCGCTCGGCTTCTTCGGCCCGGGCACGCCGATGGCGTCGGACGCGGGGATGGAGGCGCTCACCTCGCCGCGCGATGCGGACCGGGCCAAGCAGCTGTTGAAGGAGGCGGGCTACAAGGGCGAGACGGTGCTGCTGATGATCCCATCCACCTCGCCGGCGCTGTCGGCGTTGGGCCAGGTGGCGGCGGACATGCTCAAGCAGTGCGGCATGACCGTCGAGGTCTACGCCGTCGAGTTCAACGCCATGCTCACCCGGCGCAACCGCAAAGGGCCGGTCAGCGACGGCGGCTGGAGCGCCTACGTCACCAACTGGGTCGGCCTCGACTGGCTTAACCCGGCCGTGCACATCTCACTGCGCGGCAACGGCGAGGCGGCCGCGCCGGGCTGGCCGAGCAGCCCCCGCATCGAGGCGTTGCGCGACCAGTGGCTGTCGGCGCCGGACCTTGCGGCGCAGCAGGCGATCTGCCGCGATGTGCAGCTGCAGGCCTTCCAGGACGTGCCGTATTATCCGTTAGGCGCCTTCCTGCAGCCGACCGCCTATCGTCCTGGCGCCATTGCCGGGCTGAACGAAGGTTTCGCCACCTTCTGGAACGTGCGGCCCGCCTGACATGAAGCAACAACTCCTTCGCGCGACCGCCCTCGACTACCTCGACCGGGAGCAGGCGCGGCTGTCGCAGTTCAATGCCCTGATCTGGTCGTACGCCGAACCGGCCTGGCGCGAGTACAAATCGGCCCGCGCCTACGTGGATCTGCTCCGCGCCGAGGGCTGGACGGTGGAGGAAGGCTCCGGCGGGATGCCGACCGCCTTCGTGGCGCGTTGGGAGCCGGGCGCCGGCGGCAAGCTGATCGCCGGTTTCTCGGAATACGACGCGGTCCCGGGCAATTCGCAGCAGGTCGTACCCTACCCGGCGCCGCGCGAAGGGCTGCACCCTTACGCCGCCGGGCACACCGATCCGCATTCGATGCTGGGAACCGCCTCGCTGGCGGCCATGCTGGCGGCGAAGGCGGCGCTGCAGGCGCATGGCGTCGCGGGCCGCCTGGCGCTGTTCGGCGAGCCGGCGGAGAAGATCTGCGCCTCCAAACCGATCCATGCCGCCAAGGGCTATTACGACGGGCTGGATGCGGCGGTGGTCTGGCATCCCTGGCCGCTGAACACGGTCACGGGCGAAACCCAGTTCGGCGCCTACTGGAGCGCCGTTATCAGCTTCGAGGCGACAGCGCCCGAGACTTGGGTCGATCCTACGCTGATGCCGATCGACGCCAGCCATGCCGTGGCGCGCAGCCCCGGCGCGCTGGATGCGATGATGCTGATGTATACGATCACCAAGACCACGAAGGAGGCGATGTTCCCGCACGCCGGGTCGTGGACGCTGAACGAATACGTGCTGGGTGATGCAGGCGCCACGTCGGACAACCTCTGTCCGCGCTTCTCGCAGATCCAGTATTCCTGGCGGTCGAGCGACCTGCGGATCCAGGAGCAGATATGGCGCGTGCTGGCCGCCAATGCGCGTCACGCCGCCGCTGTCGCGGGATGCCGCGCCTATGTCCGCTGGGTGACCAAGACCCGGGTGGGGCTGCCCAACCAGGTCATGACCGACCTGACCTGGCGGAACCTGCAAGCGGTCGGCGCGCCCGTGTTCGACGAGGAGGCGAAGGCGTTCGGGCGCGCCGTGCAGGCCCATCTAGGGCTGGAACCGATGGATGACCCGTTCATCGCCGGCGTCTCCGTCCTCACGCCGCCGGCTGAGAACGAGGCGCGGTTGCGGGCGGCCTTGCCACCCTGGCAGAAGCACCTGAGCGCCGACGACTACGTGGAGTTCTGCTGGCACTGCCCGACCGTGCGGCTGCTGGTGGGACGTCCCCGCCTTCGGCCGCCCTCGCCGGGTTACGCGTACCCGGCCTGGACCTACAACGCGCTGGGCGGCTTGCCCGCGGCTGTCGACCCGGGGTTGTTCGTGGCGGCGAAGACGATGGCGCTGACGATGCTGGACCTGATCGCCGACCCGGACGCGCTCGGCGCCGCGCAAGCGGAGTTCACCCGGCGGACCGGCGGCGGTGTCGGCGCGTCCGGTTGGGTGGCGCCTTTGCTGCCCGCCGACATCGAGCCCGCAACCGACCTGCGCTGGCCGGAATACGTCACGACCGCGCGCGGCGAGGAATGGACCTTCCCGACGCCGCACGCCGGCGCCGGCGCTGGCGAACCGCTTTGAGCGGGCACGACGAACAGGGTGGCGCTCCGGAGTGAGATCAGCAGCCGAAGATGGTGATCTTCTCGCCGCGCCCACATCGTCATTGCAAGGAGCGCTTGCGACGAAGCAATCCAGCCGGCAGCACGGAACTCGCCGCCCTGGATCGCCGCGCCGCCAAGCGGCGGCTCGCGATG
>CAXTBW010000015.1:32979-37784 GCA_964242925.1 uncultured Acetobacteraceae bacterium | reverse complement strand
GCGACGGCGTCGGTCGAAGTGCTCAACGGCCCGGTTGGCTTGGCGGCGCGCTGCGATCTCGAACTGGCGCCGTAGGCATAGTCGGCGGACCGTTCACAACAACAGGCAGTGCTCCTGCTTGAAGCTGGCGGTCAGGCCGGCCCCTTCCTTGAACATCTCGGTCGGGGGCCGCCGCACGATGAGAGTCCCCAGCTTGGTCTCCAATACGTATTGGATGAAGTCGCCGTGGAACATGCTCCGGTGCACCGTGGCGGCCAAGGTGTTCGGCGCGCCGGGCGCCTCCGGGCCGAGCGACACGTAGGCCGAGCGCAACACCAGCGTCGTCGGCTCCCCCGCGGGGAGCGCGGCCGGACGCAGCGTGATCTCGTGCCCGCCCTCCGCCCGGAACGTCACCGTGTCCGACTGCCGCGCGGTCACGGCGCCCCGGATCATGTTGGCCGACCCCAGGAAGTCCGCCACGAAATGGCTTGCCGGGCGGTTGTAGATCGCTTCCGGCGCGCCGATCTGCTCGACCCGGCCGCCGGACATGACGATCACCCGGTCGGAGATCGCCAACGCCTCCTCCTGGTCGTGCGTGACGTACAGCGACGTGATGCGCAGCCGCTGCTGCAGCTCCCGCAGTTCGAGCCGCATCTCCGCCCGCAGCTTGGCGTCCAGGTTGGACAGCGGCTCGTCGAACAGCAGCACCTCCGGCTGGAAGGCGATCGCGCGGGCCACGGCGACGCGCTGCTGCTGGCCGCCGGACAGCATGGAGGCCGGGCGGTCCGCGAAGGCCCGCATCTGCACCAAGCCCAGCGCATGGTCGACCGCGGCGGCCAACGGCGCCTTGTCCATCCGCCGCACGCGCAACCCGTAGGCGACGTTTTGCGCGACGCTCATGTGCGGCCAGATGGCGTAGGACTGGAACACCATCGAGACGCCGCGTTTCTCCGTCGGCACGGACCGCCGGCTTGCAGCATCGTAGACCACCCGTTCGCCCAATCGGATGCTGCCGCCGCACGGCGCCTCCAGCCCGGCGATCGCGCGCAGCGTCGTCGTCTTGCCGCAGCCGGATGGGCCGAGCAGCGTGACCAGCTCACCGCGTCCGACCGTGAAGCTCACCTGCTTCACCGCTTCGGCATCGCCGTAGCGCACGATAAGGCCGCTGACGTCGATGCCGGGCGGCGCCATCTGCACGGGCTGGATCGGCGCCAGGTCGGTGAGCATGTTCATGGACGCACTCCAGACACCCGGCGCATCGCCGCGAACATCGCCAGCATCGCGGCGAACACGGTCGCCGTCTGCAGCAGCGCCATTGCCGCCGACAACTCGGAACTGGAGCTTAGCCACGAGTTGACGATGGCGGGGGCTATCACCTTCGAGTTCGGCCCCATCAGGAAGATCGACACCCCCAACTCCCGCACGCTGGCGATGAACAGCAGCAGCCAAGCCGCGGTGAGGCCTGGCCTAAGCAGCGGCATGGTGATTGTGCGCATCCGGTGCAGCCAAGGCGCGCCGCAGACCTGCGCGCATTCCTCGAGGCTGCGGTCGACCTGCAGCATCACGCCACCCAGGGTCCGCATGCCCAATGGCAGGAACACGGTGACGTAGGCGATGCCGAGCAGCCACAGCGTCCCGTAGATCGGGATGGGGAGGTTGATCCATGCCCAGAGCAGCCCCAGCCCGAACACCAGCCGCGGCACCGCCTGCGGGAACATTGCGATGTACTCGAACAGCGCGCGGCCCGGCGTGCGGCTGCGATGCACGATCCAGGATAGCGCGAAGCACAGCAGCACGCCGATCGTGGCGACGCTCACACCCAGCACCAGGCTGTTGCGGAACGCCTCGCCGAGGGTGCCCATCCGCAAGGCGGTCGCGTAGTTGGCGAGGGTGAACTGGCTCTCCCCCAGCATGACCGTGGCGAATCTTTGGAACGAGGTCAGCAGCAACACCGCCAGCGGGAGGATGACGGACACGGCCACGTAGGCCCAGCATAATGCCACTAGCAGCCAGCCGCCGCGCCCCATCGCGACCGGGCGGGGCCGGAACGCCTTGCCGGAGATGGTGGCGAACCCGCCGCGCCGGTTCATCAGTCGTGCGACGCCGAGTGTAGCCAGCATCGCCAGGGATAGGGTCAGCCCAAGCGCGGCGGCCCGGCCGTAATCCGGCGGGTAGGACAGCGTCGCCTCCCAGATGGCCGTGGTGATGACGAAGAACCGTCCGGGGATGCCCAGCACGAAGGCGGCCGCGAACGCCCCCAGCATTTCCCCGAACACGAACACGGTGGCGCTGAGCACGCCGGGCAGCACCATGGGCAGCGTGACGGTCAGAATCACCCGGAGCCGCCCGGCGCCGGCTACGCGCGCCGCTTCCTCCAGCGAGGAGTCCATCGACTTCATCGCCGCGCCAATCATCACGAAGGCGACCGTGCCCTCGAACAGCGCCATCACCCAGGCGATCCCCATGGGAGTGTAGACGTCCACGATGTCGCCGGTGATCCCGGCCATGTGGCCGATCTGGTTGATGAACCCCGTCTTCGGCCCGGCCAGGATGCCCCAGGCCAGCGCGCCGACCAGCGGCGTCATGTAGTAGGGCAGCTCCATCAACCGCTCGAGCAGCGCGCGCCCGGGCACCTGGGTGCGGGTGAGTATCCAGGCCAGGGTGAAGCCGAGCAGCACCGCCATGATCGTGGCGGCCACCGCCACCTCCAGCGTGTTGCCGAGCAGGCGCAGGTCTTCGGAGAGGGCGCGGTAGTTGTCGAGCCCGAACGCGGTGGCCGGGAAGTCCTGCGGGTCGCCGACGTTCAGCGATTCCTCGACCAGGAAGCCGATCGGATAGAGCACCAGGGCCGCGCAGGCCAGCATCGCCGCCGGCGCGGCGAACCGGCCGACGCGCCACTGGGAACTGGCGGCAGGGATCGCGGCAGTGACGCTCACCGCATCCCCGTCATCTTGTCCCACAGCCGCACGAATTGCGTCCGGCTGGTCAGGAACGCGTCCCAGTCGGCCGGATAGAGCAGCTTGAGCCCGTCCAACCCGACCCCACCCGGCGGCGGCGCCACGTCCGCGCGGATGGAGTTCGAGAACATCGCGTTGGCGGTCGCGGTCTGGCCGGGCACGCTCAGGAACCAGTCCATGAACAGCTTCGCCGCCTCCGGGTGCGGCGCGTTGGCGACGACGCCGTAGGTCTCGGGGCCGGCCGGCAGCCCGTCCGCCGGGTAGACGAACTCGATCGGCGCGCCCTTGGCCTTGTATTGCAAGAAACCCGAATACTGCGCCGTGGCGATGATCTTGTCCTGGCCGTTGGTCACCCGGTCATACTGCTGCACGTAGCTGTCGAACGCGCGCGGTTTCAGCTTGGCGAACTCAGTCCAGTAATCGTCGCCATACAGCCGGCGCAGTTCGAACCACGTCTCGTGCTGCAGGCCGGAGTTCGACACCTTCACGCTGATGCTGTCCGCCCAGGCCGGGTTGAGCAGGTCGTGCCAGCTTCGCGGCGCCTGGTCCGCCGGCACGAGCTTGGGGTTGTACGCGATCCCGGCGGTGAGCACCGAGCCCCAGACCCAGTAGCCCTCCGGCTTGCTCTTGTAATCGGCCTTGTAAGCGGTGAGCTCCGGGGAGACATAATGCTCGTAGCCCCCGCGCTTCTGGAAATCGAGCACGAACCCCAGATCGGACAGTTGCATCGCGTCGACCAGGTAGGACGAGGCCCGGCGCTCGGACATGATCTTCGCGTAGAGCGCACCGGCCTGCAGTCGCATATACTGCGTGGCGATCTTAGGAAATGCCTTGTGGAACTGCGCCATCATCGCCGCGACCCCTTCCTCGGGGTCGGTGGTGTAGAGGACGACGCTGCCCTCCTGCTCCGCCTTGGCCACGTCGGCGCAGGTGGAGAAGCCGGCCACCTGGGTCGGGTTGGGGCATGCCGTCTGCGCCCGCGCGCCGCCCACCCAGGCCAGGGCCGCCAACATCAAGCCAACCGCCTGCCGCATGCTTTCTCCCTTTGCCCCGATGCGCCAGTTCGGCGTCTTGTCGGCTCGCGCAGCGTCAGAAGCCGTAGGCGAGCCTCGCGTTGTCGGCGAACACCATGCGCTCGTGCGGCTTGGACATCCGCGCCTTGAAGGCGTGGCGCGGGTCGTCCATGTCCCAGTGCGGGTAATCGGTCGCGAACACGATGCGGTCCCAGCCGATCCACTCGCACAGCACCGACAGATCCTCCGCGTGCTCCGGCTCCTCGATCGGCTGCGACGCGAACCACACCTGCCTGCGGACGTAGTCGGACGGCTTCATGCGCACGTGCGGCACCTCGTCGCGCATGCGGGCCCAGTGCTTGTCCATCCGCCACATGCAGGAGGGCGCCCAGCCGAAGCCGCCCTCGATCATGACGAATTTAAGGTCGGGGAACTGCTCCATGACGCCCTCCAGCACCAGGCTGGTCAGCGTCGACTGCATCGACATCGCGTTGCCGAAGTGGTCCTCGATGTAGAGGCTCGGCGGCCCGCCGGGCGTGCCCGGATGGCCGTTGATGCCGCCGGTGTGGATGCCGATCGGAATGCCGGCCGCCTGCGCCGCCGCGTAGATCGGCCAGTAGCGCTTGCGGCCCAGCGGCTCGCTGGTCTTGGGCGTCAGGAACAGCGAGGCGAAGCGCTTGTCCCCGGCCCGGCGCTCGATCTCGGCGACCGTCGCCTCCGTGTCCTCGCTGGCCACCGCGATCGACCCGCGCAGCCGCGGCTCCGGCTCGCACCACTCGGCGATCTGCCAGTCGTTGAGCGCGGTCGCCATCGCGGCGCCCAGGCCCAGGTCGCGCTGGTCCTTGGTGCTGGGGAA
>CAXTBW010000015.1:0-32879 GCA_964242925.1 uncultured Acetobacteraceae bacterium | reverse complement strand
GGGCGCGTTCCAGGACCATGTCGCTCATGCTGCGGTCTCCTTCAGCCGGGGATACGTCGCCAACGCGTTGTCGCGGGCGATGCGGGCCAGCAGGTCGTCGTGCAGGCCGGCCGGAACCGGGCCCTCCGCCGCGTCGAACTGCCAATGCGGGTAGTCGGTCGAGAACAAGAGCACGTCGTCCGAACCGATCTGGTCGATGATCTTCTCGAGCGTCGCCGCGTCCGGCGCATCGGCCGGTTGCAGGCTGAACCGCACGCGCTCGCGGATGATGCGGGAGGGCGCCACGTCGACCCAGGGCACTTCCCGCCGCAGCCCCCGCCACTCCTTGTCCATGCGCCACAGGAAGGCGGGCAGCCAGGTGAAGCCGCTCTCGAGCAGCACGAAGCGCAGGTCCGGGAAGCGCTGGAACGTGCCCTCCGCGATCAGGCTGAGCAGTTGCGACTGGATCGCCGGCGCCTGGGAGATGTAGTCCTCCACGAAGTAGCTGGGCCAGCCCGCCGCGGTCGTAGCAGCGTGCCCGGTGCTGCCGGCATGCACCGCGATGGGCAGCCCGTACGCCTGCGCGGCCTCGTAGACCGGCCACATCAGCCGCCGCCCGAGCGGCATGTCGCCGCTGGCCAGCAGCAGCACCTGAACAAACCGCTTGTCGGCCGCGCGCCGCTCGATCTCCGCCACCGCCAGCCCCGGGTCGCGCATGCACACGGTGATGGAGGCGCGCAGCCTCGGGTCCTGGTCGAGCCATTCGTGCACCAGCCAGTCGTTGACGGCGCGGGCCAGCGCGGCGCCCATGTCTTCGGCGTACATCGCGATGGCGCCGTGCAGGCAGCTCAGGATGCCGATCGTGCTGCCGAACGGGTCCAGCGCCTCGCGCCCCAGCGTCGCGGCGTCGCGGGCGGGGGCGCCGTGGGCGCCGCGCCAGTCGGGCCGCGCGCTGATCGGGGCGTTGGGCGGGTAGGCGGCCAGGTCCAGGCCGTCGATGCCGCGGGCGACGATCGTGTCGCGCCAATGCGGCTCGAGGTAGGGCAGCAACTGCGCCATGGTCGGCGGCGCCGGATGCAGGTCGCAGTCGATCGGGCCGGCCGCGCGGAGGAGGTCGCGCCTTCGTTGCGCCGGTTCCAAAGTGTCGTTCACGCCTATGCTGCCGATCATCGCCGACCCTCGCGCGCGTCTTCTGGCCCAGGACTTCCTGTGTCTTAGCGCTTATCCGGAACGATAACAGCCGTATCCGGGCGTGTCACGCACCGCGGCGCGCTCAGGTATCGCCGGAGCAGGTGAGTAGAGCTTCCGCCCACTCTGTCATGCCCGGGCTCGACCCGGGTACCCACGCAACGCCTACGCATTGGTGCTCAGGTGATGGCGGCGCCAAGCTGACGCGGTAGACACGTCGCAACCGGGGCTCCGTGGGTGCCCGGGTCAAGCCCGGGCATGACGATTTCGGCATGAGGGTGGTCAGCGTGCGTCCCGGCCTAGTCCAGGCGGACCACGATGTCCTGCAACGCCGGGCTGGGCGCCTCGTAACGCTGCATCACCAGCGGGTCGTGGCCGGGGATGATGTGGCCCGGCCCGTCGGCCAGCTTCTCCAGGCTGCGGAACGCGTCCAGCATGCCGCCTACGTGGAAGGCGAGGCGGAACGGCCGGCGGCTCTCCAGGTTCTCGTAGTAGTGCGTCGCGTCCGAGGCGAGCACCACCCAGCCGCGCCGGGTGCGCGCGCGGACGAACTGCAGCCCGGCGGTGTGGCCCGGCGCGGGATGCACCGACAAACCGTCCGCCAACTCCTCCGCGCCGTCATGGAACTCCACCCGGCCGGCGAAGTTGGCGCGCACCATGCCCACGACCTCCTCCTCCTCGTAGGCGCGGCCGCAGCAGGCGTGCTGCATGTACTTGCCCGTCACGAACGCCATCTCGCGCTCCTGCACGTGCAGGCGGGCGCGGGGGAACTTGTCCACGTTGCCCGCATGGTCGTTGTGCAGGTGGGTGAGCACGACGTCCTGGACGTCGGCCGCCTCAATGCCCAGCAGCCCTAAAGAGGCAGCCGGGCAGCGCAGGAAGGTGCGGCCGCGGCGGCGCGCCACCGGCTCCGACAGCCCTGTATCCACTACGAACACGCGACTGCCGGCGCGGGCGACCCAGACGAAGTAGTCCATCGGCATGGGTCCGTCATGCGGGTCGGGGTCGATGAACATCTCCGCGCGCAGCCCGGGCCGGGTGGCATAGCGGATGGCGTAGAGTTCCCATTCCGTCATAGGCGTCTCCTCAGATGGCGTGGCCGACCATGCAGGCGTCGCGCAGCCCGCTCAGGAAGTCGCCGGGCTGGTTGGCGTCGCCGACCACGGCGTGCGGCAGGCGCAACGCGTCGAGCGTCGCGACGATGGCGTTCGCCGGGCGCGGGCCGATCGCCGCGAACAGGTGGGGGTCGCGCGGGATGGTCTCGATCTTCCCCTGCCGCAGCAGCGTGACCGAATCGCCGCCGACCGACTGGACGGTGCATTCGGTGTGGAGGATCACGCCGGCGTCGCCCAAGCGCAGCAGCAGGTCGACGCGGTTGTTGCGCGCCATCGCCATGCCCAGCGCCGCCGTCATCTCGACCACACGCACCCGGGCGCCGCGCGACGCCAGCAGGTCGGCCAGCTCCAGCCCGACCAGGCCGCCGCCGATGATCGTCGCCGGCTCGCCAGGCGCCACCAGCGACGGGTCGGCCAGCGCGTCCCAGGCGGACACGGTCGCGACCGCCTCGCCGTCTACGCCGGGCAGGGCGAGTGGCCGAGGGCGCGCGCCCGTCGCCACCACGACGAAATCGGGGGCGTAATCGCGCAGCGCCGCCTCGGTCGCCGCCATCCCGGTGCGCACGAGGACGCCGAGCGCCTGCAGCCGGTCCCAACGGTAGGACCAGATGCTCGCGAGTTCCGCTTTGTCCGGCGCGGCCATGGCGAGCGCCATCTGGCCGCCGGGCCGCGCTTGGCTCTCCCACAGCTCGACCCGGTGGCCGTGGCCGGCGGCCACCTGCGCCGCCTCCACCCCCGCCACGCCGGCGCCTAGGACCAGCACGCGCTTGCCGCCGCCAGAAGCGGCGTGTGCTGGCTCGGCCAGGTCCGGCCGCTCGAACTCGGTGCCAAGCATGGGGTTGTGCGCGCAGGTCACGTCCTGCTCCATCGTAAGGCGCTCGAAACACACGTTGCACGAGATGCAGCCGCGGATCGCCCCCGGCATGGCGCCGAGCGCCTTCGCAGCCCAGAACGGATCGGCCAGCAAAGCGCGCCCTACTGAGACGAAATCCGCCCCGCTGGCAATAAGCAGCGCCTCGCCATCCACCGGGTCAATCACCCGCCCGGCGACGAGGGTGGGGATGGTCACGGCGCTGCACACGGGCGCGGCGGAGGGCGCCAGGCAGCCGCGCGGCATTGATGGCGGCTGGATGCAGAAGCGCGACAGGTGCGGGCTCTCGTTGGTGCCGCCCGACAGGTCCAGCGCGTCCACGCCCGCCGCCTCCAGCAGCTTCGCCAGCTCAGCCGCTTCTTCCGGCCCGTAGCCGTCCGGCGCGTACTCGGTGCAGCTGATGCGCACGAGCAGGGTGAAGTCGGGCTGCGCGTCGCGGATGCGGGCGACGGTCTCCAGCAGGAACCGGGCGCGATTGGCCAGGCTGCCGCCGTACTCGTCGTCGCGCTGGTTGATGCGCGGGGTGAAGAATTGCTGGAACAGGTAACCGTTCGCGGCGTGCAGTTCGACCCCGTCATAGCCCGCGCGTTGCAGCCGCCGGGCAGAATCCACAAAGTCATGCTGGATTGCGGTGATCTCGTCGCGCCGCAACGCCCGCACCTCGTCGCCTGTGTTCGGGTTGCGCCAGGGCGACGGACCCACCGGCTCCATGCCCAGCACGGAGCGGCGCAGGAGGCCGCCGCGGTGGTTGAGCTGGCCGAAGATCAGGCAGTTATGCGCCTTGACCGCGTCCACGATGCGCGCGAGGCCGGGGATGAAGCGGTCATGGTAGATCCACAGCGAGGCGCGATGCGCGCGGGCGCCGTTCGAAACGGCCATCGCCTCGGTGAAGATCGCAGCCACGCCGCCCTCTGCGCGCAGGGCGTAGTATTGCACGTCGCGTTCCGTCGACATGCCGTCCGTGGTGCTGAAGTTGGTGCCCATCGGGGCCATGACGATGCGGTTCTTGAGCGAATGCCGGCCGATGCGGCCAGGCTGCGACATGAGAGGGAGGCTCGCCTGCATCCGCTTCTCCTAAGCGCCCAAATAGGCGCGCCGTATCTCCGCATCGTCGAGCAGCTCGGGCCCGGGGCCGCTGCGGACGATCTCTCCGGTGGACAGGACGTAGCCGCGGTCGCAGATCTCCACCGCCTCGATCGCCCGTTGTTCGACGATCAGGATGGTCAGGCCCTCGGTCTGGTGCAGCATCCGGATCGCGTCGAAGATGGAGTCCACGATGGCCGGCGCCAGGCCCATCGACGGCTCGTCCAGCATCAGCAGGCGAGGCGAGGAGGCCAGGCCGCGGCCGATCGCCAACATCTGCTGCTGCCCGCCCGAGAGCGTGCCGGCCAACTGCTGCCGACGCTCCGCCAGCACGGGGAACAGGGCGTAGGCCCGGTCCAGGTTGCGCGCCGCGTCGCCCCGCCCGGCGAGCGCCTCCGTGCCGAGCTGCAGGTTCTCCGCCACGGTCAAGTCGCGAAACACCTGCCGGCCCTCGGGGACATGGGCGATGCCGAGATGCGGGCGGGCCGCCGCCGGCATGTTGGTCAGCGTTTGGCCGAGAAACTGCACGCTGCCCGCAGCGAGCGGCACGGTCCCCGAGATGGCGCGGAACAGCGTCGTCTTCCCGGCGCCGTTCGGGCCGATGACGGCCACGATCTCGCCTTCCGCCACCTCGAGCGAGACGCCTCGCAATGCCGCCAGACCACCGAAGTGGACCTCGATGCCCTCAAGCCTCAGCATGCTCGACCCAGCGGCGCCCGAGGTAGGCGGCTATAACGGTGCGGTCGCGCACGACGTCGGCCGGGCAGCCGGTGGCGATGGCGGCGCCGTGGTCGAGCACGACGAAGCGGTCGGCGAGGCGGACCATGGCCTGCATCGTGTGCTCGATGATCGCGATGGTGAGTCCCTCCGCGCGCAGCCGCAGCAGCAGCGGAATCATGAACTCAATGTCCTCGCTCGACAGCCCGGCGAAGCTCTCGTCCATCAGCACCAGGCGCGGGCCGCCGGCCAGGGCGCGGGCCAACTCCATCAGCCGCAGCTCCCGATTGGTCAACGTGCTCGCCGGCGCCAGCGAGCGGTGCGCCAGGCCGACGCGGGCCACGGCGGCGCGCGCCCGCTCCAGCGCCGCAGCGTTGGAGCGTTCCGCGGTGAAGGCGCCGACCACCACGTTCTCCACCAGGGTGAGGCGCGGGAAGGCGCGCACGGTCTGGAAGGTGCGGCCGATGCCGAGCGCGCAGATGCCCTGCGGCGGCAGCCCGCGCAACGCTCGGCCCTCGAATGCGGCCCGGCCGGATGTTGGGCGCACGATGCCGTTCAGCGCGTTGAACAACGTCGTCTTGCCGGCGCCGTTCGGGCCGATGATGCCGAGGATCTCGCCGCAATGCACGTCGAGCGATACGTCCGCGAGCGCCTTAACCGCGCCGAACGTCACGCAGAGCCGGTCCACCGTCAGCAGGGTGGGGCCGACCTCCGCAACGGGCATCGGCGCCAGGGAAGGCGCGGCGATCGCAGCCGTGGGCGCCATGCGACGCGGCCGAACCAGCGCGTCCCGCACCGCCCAGTAGACGCCCTGCGGCCTGAATAGGATCACCAGCATGATGGCCAGGCCGAACACCACGCCCTCGAGTCCGGGCAGGCGCGCGCCGAACGTCGCATTCAGCAGTTCGGCCGAGGGGATCAGCAGCACGGCCCCGATGAGCGGCCCCCAAGCGGTGCCAAGCCCGCCGAACATGCTGACGATCAACGCCTGCGCGGACACCAACATGCCGAAGGTCGACTCCGGCGTGACCACCCGCACCAGCGCCGCGTAAAGCCCGCCGGACAAGCCCGCCAGCCCGCCCGAGATCGCGATCGCCTTCAGCTTCCAGCGCAGCACGTCGATGCCGGATGCGCGGGCCGCCAGCTCGTCCTGCCGGATCGCGAACAACACCAGGCCGAGGCGGGAGCGTTCGATCAACAGGCACAGCAGAACGCTGCCGCCGAGCAGGGCGAGGCCGATCAGCGGCAGCACCCGCGGGTCGGCGAACTGCATGTAGGCGGCCGGGTCGGTGCGTTGCAGCGGCAGCGCGACCTCGGTCCAGCCCGCCCAGTTGAACAGCGGCATGAGGGCGATCGGGTAGGCCAACATGGCCAGCGAGAAGTAGTGCCCCTTGAGCCGGAAGGTGATCGCACCGATCAGCAAGCCCAGCACCGCGCCCGCGACCCCGCCGAGCGGCAGGCCGATCCACGGCGACAGTCCGTAATCGTGGAACCCGATCGCCACTACGAAGGCGCCCACGCCGAAGAACGCGGCATGGCCGAAGCTGACCAGGCCGCCATAGCCGCCGAGGATGGTCCAGGACAGGCCCAGCATGGCCCAGACGGTTACCAGGCCGGCGATCAGCAGATAGTAGGCGTTGCCTGTGCCGAAGATTGCCGCGGCGCCCGCCAGCAGCACCGCGGCGAGCACGGCGCCCCGCACCCGCATCGGCCCTAGAAATGTCATGCGCGCTCGGCGTTGCGGCCGAACAGGCCATTCGGGCGCAGCAGCAGCACCAGCAGGAACAGGACGAAGATCGCCGTGTTCTGCAGCTGCGCCGGCAGCACCAGAGTCGATAGCTGCTGCACCAAGCCGATCAGCAGCCCGCCGAGATAGGCGCCGCCTACGCTGCCCATGCCGCCCAGCACCACGCCGGCGTACATGACGATCACGAAGTCGAAGCCGATGTAGGGCTGGAACGGATAGAACGTCGCGAGGCAGACCCCCGCCACCGCGGTAAGGCCGATGCCGAGCCCGAAGGCGATGCGATGCGCCCGGTCCACGTCCACGCCCATGTAAAGCGCCGCCTGCGGGTTGCTGGCCGCGGCGCGCAGGCGACGGCCGAGTTTGGTGCGCGCCAGCAGCAGCAACACCGCCAGGACGCAGGCGAGCGACAGCAGCGCCGAGTAGCCGCGCGCCTGGTTGACGAACACGTCGATGTCGCCGCCCCACAGCGAGATGTCCCACGACTCGCCCGACATCGGTGTGTTGATGGAGACGGGGGTGGAGCCGAACGCCATCAGCCCGGCGTTCTGCAGCAGCAGCGAAATGCCGAGCGTGAGGATCAATTGGGCCGTGTGCCCGCCGAGGTCGCTGCCCATGATCCGCGTGCCGCTGACCCGTCCGATCAACAGCCGATGCACGCCCAACCCGAGGCCGAAGAACGCCGCCCCCACCACCAACGCGCCCGCCATCGCGAGCGGGAAGGCAAGAGCGCCGCCGGCCGGCAGGATAGCCGCGACCAGGAACAGCCCCGCATACATCGCCAGCATCATGAAGTCGGCTTGGGCGAAGTTGATCACGCCCATGATGCCGAAGATCAGCCCGAGGCCTGCGCACATCAGCCCGTAAAGGCAGCCGAGCGTCAGCCCGGCCGCCAACACCTGCAGGAAGTTTTCGACCGCGCCAGCAAAGTCCACGCTAAGTCGCCGGTCAGGCCGGGCGCTCCGGCCAGGTCAGGCTGGCGAACGCCGCGTCCTCCGGCGCCACGGTCAGCGGCTTGCCTTCCTTCCACTGGAAGATTCCTGCGACCGCGTCCTTGCGCCGCCCATTGGGCTCGAACGCCAAGTGATCGCCCAGGAAGAACTGCGCCGGACCGGTGGTGGTGTCCGTCGCCAGCAGCGCCGCCATCACTTTGTCGCGGTCAACGCTCGCGGCCCGTTCCATTGCGTCCTTCACCAGCATGACATGGCCGTAGGTGGACAGCGTGTCCTGCGTCATCCACGGCTCGCCAGAGCGCTTGCACATGCTGTCGAGCAACGCCTGCTGCTTCTTCGAGCCCCAGTTGCCAGCCACGCCGATCACCTGGTCGATGTTGGTGGCCCCCATCTGCGTGAGCATCTCGGGCGTGCCCCATGCAGCGCTGACGGTGAGGATCGGCAGCTTGCCGTGGCCCAGGCCGAACTCGTTCATCTTCTGCAGCAACAGCCTTCCGTCCGGCACGTTGGAGGCGTTCAGCATCACGAAATCCGGCTTGGTGCGGCGGATGCGCTGCACCACCGACGTCGCATCGGACAATGGCGGCGTGTAGATCTCGTCCATGGCCACCGTCAGTCCGAACTTGGCCGCGCCTCCGTTGCGCAGCGGCGCCGCATTCGCTTGGCCAACTGCGGTATCGTCGCTGATCATCCCGATCGAACTTGGCGGCTTGCCTGCTGTTTTGGCGGCAAGCGCGATCAGCGGGCGCAGCACTTGACCCATCAGATCGCTGGACGACGGCGAACTGGCGATAACGTATTGGAACCCGCGCGACGTGATGCTGTCCGCCCACGACAGGGTCAGCCACGGCAGCTTCGCACGCTCCGACACCTCGGTCGCCGCCAGCGTGAAAGACGACAGCCAGGCGCCGATCCCGGCCACGAGGTCCGGCTCCTGCGAGACCAGACGCTGCGCCGCGCTGCTGGCTTGGTCGACCGTACCGCCGGCGTCGGCGACCACGAGGCGCACCTGCGCGCCGCCGAAGGCATGCACGCCGCCCGACTTGTTGACGTCCTCCACCGCCATCTCGGCGCCGATCTTCTCGAGCTGACCCTGTCGCGCCCATTGCCCGGACAACGGCGTCAGCAGCGCGATCTTGATCTCCGCCGGGGCAGCCGAGGCGCGGCGCGACAGGAAGGCTGGCGCGGCGAGCGCACCCGATTGCAGGATGGTGCGGCGCGAGATCGGCATGGTGTTTCCCCAGTTGGTGTTCTAGTAGGCGACGCCTAAGCTAGGGTTTGGCGGGCAGCGCGCCTTCCTTCACCAGCACCTCGTGAGCCGCCTTGAACGCGTCCAGTCCGGCGGGAATGCCGCAATACGCGGTCGCGTGCAGCAACGTCGCCTTGATCTCCTCGACCGTGACGCCGTTGGTGAGCGCGCCCTTCACGTGCAGCTTGATCTCCGGCGCGCGATTGAGCGCAGTTAGCATCGCCAGGTTGATGAGGCTGCGCGTCTTGCGGTCGAGTGTTGGATCGCCCCACGCCCAGCCCCAGGCGATGGTGGTGGTGGCGCGTTGGAACGCCATCATGAAATCATCGGCCTTGGCCATTGACGCGTCGACGTACTCGGCGCCGAGCACCTCGCGGCGGATCGGCATGCCCTTGTCGAACAGCGCGGCGTCGTCGGACATGGCTTTAACTTCCCATAGCTTTTACGAGGAGCTTAGGAACGACCAACTTTGTCTGTCAATCCTTCAATCGGACAGCTTGCGAAACCACGCCGGCTCCATCAAAGTCGCCACTGATGTATTCGGACCGAAACCAACCGCAGCCTGACTGTGAGACCGGCGCATCGGTTGCGGCGTCGATCAGGATCACGCCGCAGCCGGTGCGCCGCCAGGTCGAGGAACGGTTGCGCCGCGCCATCATCGATGGCGTCTTCACCGCCGGGCAGCATCTATCCGACCGCACGCTATGCGACATGCTGGGCGTCAGCCGAGGCATCGTGCGCGAAGCGGTGCGGCTGCTGGAGGCCGAGGGGCTGGTCACGGTGGCGCCGAATCGCGGGCCGTTCGTGGCTCACTTGTCCGCAGCCGAGGCAGCGCAGGTGTATGAGGTGCGGGTCGCGCTGGAGGGCCTGGCCGGCGCGGGTTTTGCGCAGCGCGCCTCCGACGACGAGCGCGCTGCGCTGCGCCGCGCGTTCGAAGCGCTCGCCCGATTCGACCCTGCGGAGGGGCAGCAAGCCTTGCTGGACGTCAAGCGGCGCTTCTACGACGTGCTGCTGAGCGGTAGTCGCAACGACCATGCGGCGCGGATGCTTGGGCAGCTGATGAACCGCAACATGCGTCTGCGCGCGACGTCGTTGTCGGCGCCCGGCCGGCTGCCGGAAATGATGGCGGAGATCGGGCGCATCGTGGAAGCAGTCGAGCGGCGGGACCCCGCGGCGGCGCGCGCGGCCTGCGAGGACCATGTGCATGCCGCCGCCGCGGTGGCGCTCCGCATCCTCAAGGCGCAGGAAGCGGCTCAGGAGGAGCCGTCTGCGCGAGCGTAGAAGTCAGGGAGGATACAATGCAGCATCCGCCAATCGGGTTCATCGGGCTCGGCAACATGGGCAGCCGGATGGGCCGGCACGTCGTGCAGAAAGGCCGCGCGGTGCTCGGCTACGACCTGCGCCCTGGCGGCGCGGAGGCGATCGGCGCCGAGGCAGCCGGCTCCGTGGCCGCGGTGGCGAAGGGCGCGGAGTTGATCCTGCTCTCCCTACCGGACAGCCGGGCGGTCGAGGCGGTCGTGCTCGGCGAGGATGGGTTGCTCGCCCACGCGCGCCAGGGGCAACTCGTGGTCGATCTCAGCACGTCCTCGCCCGGCTCCACGCGCCGCCTGCACGACCGGTTGGCGCAGAAAGGCGCGGCCTATCTCGATGCGGGCATCTCGGGCGGCGCCTCCGCGGCGGAGGCCGGGACACTGACGCTCATGGTCGGCGGTGACGCACGCCATCTGGAGGCGGCGCGCGGCGTGCTGGAGAGCTTCGCCACCAACATTTTCCACTTGGGCGAGAGCGGCGCCGGGCATACGGCCAAGCTGCTGAACAACTTTCTCAATGCCGTGTCCCTCGCCGCGACCGCAGAGGTCATGGTCGCCGGCAAGAAGGCCGGGCTGGACCTTGAGATGTTGCTGAGCGTGCTGAACAAAAGCTCGGGCATCAACTATGCCACGACCAATCGCTTCCCCAAGATCATCAAGGGCGACTACCTCAAGGGCGGGTTGAGCAACACGCTGATGATGAAGGACGTGGTGCTGTATTCGGAGCTCGTTGGACAGCTCGGCATGACCAGCCTGAACGCGTCCGGTCCGCTGGCCAGCTTCGGGCTCGCGATCGGGCTCGGCTATGCCGGCGAGATCAGCAACAAGGTGGTGGACGCGATCGGCGACATTGCCGGCGGCGTCCGCCTGCACGAGTCCTAATCGGGAGAAGCGTCATGATCACCATCATTCCTCCGGAGAAGCAGGCCGGGCTCGCGGGCAAGCGGGCCTCGCAGTTCAGCGGCCAGGTGAACGCCTACGTAACCATGCCGTCCACCAACGGCGTGTCCATCACCAACGTCACCTTCAGCCCCGGCGCGCGCACCTTCTGGCACACCCACGAGACGGGGCAGATCCTGCAGGTCATCTCCGGCCGCGGGCTCATCCAATTGGAGGGCGAACCGGCGCGCGTGATACATGCTGGCGATACGGTGTGGATCCCGGCCGGCGAACGCCACTGGCACGGCGCCTCCCCAGACACTACGATGACCCACACGGCGATTTCGCTGGGCGTCACGTCGTGGCAGGGCGAGGTTTCGGACGCCGACTATAATGGCCCGGCCACCCGGCAGGGCTAACCGCTCAAGCGGAGACAACGCGCGTTCTTTGACCGTCATGCCTGGGCTTTGTGGACGAAATCCAGATTGACGCGACCTGAAACAGGCAAGTCCTAAGGCAGGAAAGCGCCGCCGTTCACGTGAAGGGTTTGGCCAGTGATGTAGCGGCCGCCGGGCCCGGCCAGGAACGACACGGCGCCCGCCACATCCTCGGGCAGGCCGTGATGGCCGACCAAGGTAGCCGGCAACACGGGCGGCGCACCGACGGTCACGGCGCGCACCGTCTCGATCATGCCGGGCGCGACGCAGTTCACCCGCACCCCCGTGCCGGCGAACTCGTGCGCCAACGCCCGGGTCAGCCCGATGATCGCCGCTTTCGCCGTGATGGCGTGAACCCGGCCCTTGGCGCCCGCATGCGCCGCGATGCCGCCGAGGTTGACTATGGCGGCGGACGGCACAGCCAATAGATGCGGTGAAGCAGCCTGCGAGACGTAAAACGAGCCGTCCAGCGTGGCGCCGATCACCTCGCTCCATTCCGCCGGCGTGATGGACGCGAACGGCGTTTGCCGACGCATCGAGGCGTTGTTGACCAACACGTCCAACCGTCCGAACGCCGCGACCGTCGCGGCGACCAGCCCGGCCGCCTGCGCCTGGTCGGAGATGTCGGCCAGGTGCACCGCCGCTAGCCCTCCAGCCGCGCGGATGGCGCCCGCCGTCTCCTCCGCCGCGGCGCGCGACTGCCGGGCATGCACCATGACGGCAAACCCGTCCGCGGCCAGCCGTAGAGCGATGGCGCGGCCGATATTGCTGGCGCTGCCGGTGACGAGGGCGGCGCGCGGAGCAGCCTCGCTCATGCTCCGGGCAACGCGCGCAACGCTGCCACGACCGCATCCTCCACCTCCAAGACGCCGCCCTCCCGTCGGCGCGTCCGCTCGGCGCGGGAGCGGTCGAACGGCATGCGGACCGGGCCCATCCCGTCCACCGGACGCGTGCCGCGCACTGCGTCGCCATAGGCGGCCACGCCCGCCGCGAACTCGTCAGCGTCGGTCAGCAGGTCAGGGCGCAGGGCGATGACGAGGAAGCCGAACTCCTTCAATTCGCCCGGGATGGCCGGCGATCCGGCGAGCAGGCCGAGCAGCTGCACCACCACCGCCAAGCCGCTGCCGCGATGCCCGCCCCACGTTGCGAAGGCGCCGCCCAGTGCGGCGACCGGGTCGCGCGTTGGCTGCCCGGCGCCGTCGTAGGCGGCGCCTACTGGCAGGGTGCGGCCGAGACGCCGGGCCAGCACGACCTCCGCATGGATGATGGCGGAGGTGCCGATGTCGTAGATCACGGGGTCTTCCCTGGAGGGGAATGCGAAGCAGATGGGGTTGGTGCCGAACCGTCCTTGCGTGCCGCCGTGCGGCGCCACCCACGCAGAAGCGTTGGATGCGACCATCAGCACCAGCCCTTTCGCCACCGCCATCTCGGCGAAGTAAGACAACATGCCGGTATACCAGGTGTTGTTGGCGCCCACCACGGCGATGCCGACCGCGAGCGCCTTGTCGATGGCGATTTGCGTCGCGCGCTCGCCCACCAGGTAGCCGATCTGGTCCCCGCCATCGAGGCGGGCGGAGACCGGGCTCTCCTTCAGCAACCGGATCGGCGTGCGAGACGGGCCGGCGCCGCCCAGCCGGTCCGCGACGCTCAGCAGCCGCGCCAGCCCGCCGTAGGACAGGCCGCGCAGCTCGCAATCCATCAGGTGCGCCGCGATCGTCGCCGCCTGGCCGGCATCGTAGCCGAGCCGTGCCAGGCTCTGCTCCGCCAGCGCGGTCGCTTCCTGGATTGTGAGTTGCATACCGTTCCCCCGTCCGGTCGTAGGCTATCGAGCCAAGCAGCCACCCCGCAAGCCGGCTCTCCCTCTCCCGCCTGCGGGAGAGGAGCGGGGTGAGAGGACCAGCCTCTCGCTCTCGGCAGTTGCGGCATCCCGCCCGCCGCGCCCATGCTGTCCCTACGGCTTGGGAGGGAACGGACGGTGAGTGCAGCAAAGTCCACACGATGCGTCATCATGCGCGGCGGCACCAGCAAGGCGGTGTTCCTGAAGGAGGCCGACCTGCCGCAGGCCGCCGACGCGCGCCGCCAACTCATCCTGCGCATCTTCGGCTCGCCCGATCGGCGGCAGATCGATGGGCTTGGCGGCGCCGACCCGCTGACCAGCAAGCTCGCCATCATCGGCCCGCCGCGCGACGACAAGCGCGCCGCAGGCACGCACCTGACCTACACGTTCGGCCAGGTGGAGATCGACCACGCGGACGTGGACTACATCAGCCTGTGCGGCAACATTAGCGCGGCGGTCGGCGCCTACGCCGTCTACGAGGGCCTGGTGCAGCCGCAGTCGCCGGTCACCGTGGTCCGGGCCTTCAACACCAACCTCAACCGCGTGCTGACCATCGAGGTCCCCGTGGACGGCCAGCGCCCATTGGAGGCCGGCAACTACACAGTGCCCGGCGTGCCCGGCTCCGGCGCGCGCATCCTGATCGACTTCGCCGACACCGCAGGCGGCGCCACCGGCAGCCTGCTGCCCACCGGCAACCCCGTGGACACGCTGGAGGTGGAAGGTCTGAGCCCGATACAGGTGTCGCTGGTCGACATAGGCAACGCACACGTCTTCGTCCGCGCAAGCGATTTGGGCCTGGCCGGCACCGAGACCGCGGCCGAGATCGACGCCAAGCCGGAACTGCGGGATTTGCTGGAGCGCATCCGCGGCGCCGGCGCGCACCGCATGGGCATGGTCAGCGCGCCCGCCCGGTCGCGGCAGGAGAGCCCGGCCACGCCGCTGATCGGCATGATCAGTCCCCCCGCGCCGTATCGCGACGAACTGAACAAGCGCATGGTCGCGGCCGAGGAGGTCGACCTGGTCAGCCGGCTGATGTTCATGCAGCAGATGCACAAGACCTATGCGGGGACCAGCACCGTCTGCACCGGGGTCGCCAGCCGCATCCCCGGCACCATCGTGCACCAGGCGCTGCGCGGACCCGCTGGCCGCAACAGCGGCGAGGTGCGCATCGGCCACCCGGCCGGCGTGATCGAAACCGAGTCCGACGTGCAGGCCGACGGCGGCGGCTTCACCGTCCGCCGCGCCACGCTCGGCCGCACCGCGCGTCGCATCATGGAGGGCTATGTGTTCACCGAGAGCGAAGCAGCGTGACGCCCGAATACCAGGTCTACGCTATTCGGTACGCCACCCGCGCCGCCCGCCGCGCCGAGCACTTCATCGGCGGCGATCCGCATGACGGCCCGATGCCGATGGACTATTTCGTCTGGGTTGCGATCGGCCCCGACCAGGCGATCGTAGTCGATGCCGGCTTCACCGCAGAGGTCGCCGCCCGGCGCAAGCGCGAGTTCCTGCGCGACCCGGTCGACGCGCTCGGCTTGCTGGGCGTTGACCCGGCGAAGGTGCGCAACGTCGTGCTGACCCACCTGCATTACGACCATGTCGGGCATTTCGGCCGCTTTCCCGCCGCCGAGTTCCACCTGCAGGAACCGGAGATGCACTATGCCACCGGCCGCTACATGCGCTACCCGAAGCTGTCGCACTCCTTCGAGGTGGAGGACGTGTGCGGCATCGTGCGACTGAACTACGACGGTCGCGTGCGCATGCACAATGGCCCGGCAGAGGTGGCGCCTGGCATAACTCTGCACCCGGTTGGAGGCCATTCCGCCGGGCTGCAATTCGTGCGGGTGAACACCGCGCGCGGACCCGTCGTGCTCGCGTCGGACGTGACGCACTTCTACGACAACATGGAGCTGGGCCGTCCCTTCACCACGGCGTTCCACATCGGCGAGATGCTGGAGGGGTTCGACGCGCTGCGGGCCGCCGCCCCTACGCCGGACCACATCGTGCCGGGCCATGACCCGGCGGTGATGCGGCGCTACCCCGCGCCGCGGCCAGAGCTGGAGGGCATCGCCGTCAGCCTGCACGAACCGCCGGTCGCAACCTGAGGAGAACCGAGCATGACCAAGACCGCAGCCGAGCAGCTTGCCGCGCATTTCACCGGTCTCCGCCTCGACGCTATCCCGCGCAAGCACGCCGACGACGTCCAAGTGCTGGTGCGCGACTATTTGGGCGTGGCGCTGGGCGGCAGCCGGACCCATAGCGGGGAGATCGCGGCGCGCTTCGCTATCGAAACGGGCGGCGTGGCGGATGCGCGGCTGATCGGCCATCCGGGCAAGGCGCCGGCTGCGAGCGCCGCCTTCGCCAACGCGATCGCGTCGCACAGCATCGAGCTTGACGACGTCGATATCATCGCGCTGTTCCACTTCAGCCCGCCCGTGATCTCCGCCGCGCTGGCGGTGGCGGAGCGCGTCGGCGCGGGCGGCGCCGCGTTCCTGGCGGCATGCGTCGGCGGGTGCGAGATGATGGCGCGGGTGAGCGAAGCCACCAACCCGTCGTTGCGCAACCGGGCCTTCCACACGACGCCCACCACGGGCGTGTTCGGCGCCGCGGTGGCCGCGTCGATGCTGCTCGGGCTGGACGAGGCGCAGACCGTGTCCGCCATCGGGCTCGCCGGCGCGCAGGCGTCCGGGCTGATGGAGATGTACGGGCCCTCGATGCAGAAGCGGTTCAACCCTGGCCCGGCCGCCCGCAATGGCGTGGTGGCGGCGCAGATGGCGCAACTGGGCTTCACCGGGGCGGCGACCATCCTGGACGGGGAGCGCGGTTTCTGCCGGGCGTTCAGCGATAGCTACGATGTGGAGCGGCTGACGGCCGGGCTCGGGCAGGACTACCCCGTGTTCATCGAATACAAGGCGTATTCGTGCGCCCGGCCGATCCACAACGCGATCGACTGCGCGCTGGATGTGCGGCGCCAGATGACGACGCCAACCGCCGCCATCCGGGCCATGACCATGCGGCGGCATCCGGACTGGGCGCACTACCACCTGAACAAGACCCCGCAGACCTACCACGAGGCGCAGGTCAGCCTGCCGTACTCCGTCGCGGTCGCGCTGATCGAGGGCGCGGCGCTGCTGCCGCAATACCAGGACGACAAGTTGTCCGAACCCGAGATCCTGCGCCTGTCGGACATGTTGACGATCGAGGTGGATGCCAGCCTGCCGCGCGGCGTGTCGTGCCACCTGACGGTGCGGACGAACGACGGCGCCACGCTGACCTCGCAGGTCGACCACCCGCGCGGGTCGATCGCCAACCCGATGACGCCGGACGAGATGGACCGCAAGGTGCACCTGCTGGCCGACCCGGTGCTGGGCGCGGCCGGCGTGGATGCGGTGATCGAAGCGACCGCGCGTTTGGATAGCCTCGCCAGCATCGACGAGTTGGCGCGGCTGCTGCAACCGGAAGCGAACCGATGACCGGCGCTGCGAAGTTCCGCGAGTTGCTGCGCACGCCGCCGTTCGTCTGCATGGGCGCGCATGACGCCGTGACGGCCAAGCTCGCGGAGCAGGCGGGGGCGCCGGCGATCTACGTTAGCGGGTTCGCCGCGTCGGCCATCGTGGCCGGGGAGCCGGATGTGGGCCTGCTGTCGCAGACGGAGATGCTCGATCACATAAGGCGCATCTGCCGGGTGACGAGCCTGCCCGTGTTCGCCGACGCCGACACCGGCTACGGCGGCGTGCTGGACGCGCAGCGCACCATGCGGCTGTGGGAGGAGGCCGGCTGCGCGGTGCTGCACCTGGAGGACCAGGCGGTGCCCAAGAAGTGCGGGCACTTCGGCGGCAAGCAGGTGGTGAGCCAGGAGGAGATGGGCCACAAGCTGCGCGCCATGCTGGGCGCCCGCCGCGACCCGGACTTCTTCATCGTCGCCCGCACCGACGCGCTGGCCGTCACCGGGCTGGAGGACGCGCTCCAGCGGCTGGAGCACTACGCGAGCCTGGGCGCCGATGGCCTTTATATGGACGCGATGGAAAGCCCGGAGCAGATGCGGGAGATCAGCCGGCGGTTGCGCCCACTGGGCAAGCCGCTGCTGTTCAACATGGCCCGTTCCGGCAAGAGCCCGTTCCTGTCGCTCGACGAGGTCTACGAGTTGGGCTTCGCCTACGCGCTGTGCCCGATTGAACCGATGTTCGCGATGCACAAGGCGGTCAAGACCATGATGGAGCGCTTCATGGCCTCGGGTTGCTCGACCAGCGCGGTGGCGGACCTGATGACGCCGTTCGAGGAGTTCAACGAGTTCATCGGTCTGCCCCGCCGCCTGGCGGAGGAGCAGGAGCTGGGACAATGAGACTACGCCGCGTAGTCTTCGGGGCTGACCGCCTCCTGCCACGTCGTCACGCCGAGCGAGATGGAAATGTGGGTCATCGCGGCATCGGGCGCGGCGCCGTGCCAGTGCCGTTCGCCGGGCGGGATCCAGACCGTGTCGCCGGCGCGGATGGTTTGGGCTGCTTCCCCCGCCGTTTGGAACAGGCCGCGGCCCGCGACGACCTGCAGGATCTGTCCACGCTCGTGATCGTGCCAGAAGGTCCGCGCGCCGGGTGCGAAGGTGACGTTGTTGATGCCCACGCCGTCCTGCGCGGGCATGGTGACGTAGGCGTAGACGTCGCCGGTGAACTGCGAGCCGGGCCGCCCCTGGCTGCCGGCCTGCAGCGCGGGCGTGATGATCCTGGTCATGCGTGCTCCCTTCTCCGTGGCGTTGCCCCATCAATAGCAACCGCGGCGCCCGTCCGGCAATGGCGGCGACGCTAAGGCCTAACCTAATTACCGGCTGCGGCGCGTCTAAACACTTGTCCCGCGCCGCCCGCCGGTTAGGATGGCCCCAAGCAAGGACGGGCCGGCCCGACCAGGCCTTCCCGCTAAAGGGAGTGCTGTGATGGCTGTCAGCGATATCGGCTTCGTCGGCCTCGGGCAGATGGGCAGTCGCATGGCGATGCGCCTGCTCGACGCTGGCCACAACCTGACGGTGTACGACACCAACGAGGCCGCCATGGCCACCCTGGTCGCGAAGGGCGCACGACGCGCCAGCAGCGCGGCCGAGGTGTCGTCCGCCTCCGAAACCGTGCTCATGAGCCTGCCCACCCCCGACATCGTGCACAAGGTCGTGTTCGGCCCGGGCGGCATCGCCGAGGGCAACCGCGCCACCGTGCTGGTCGACCTGTCGACCACCGGCCCCCGCATGGCCATCACCGTTGGCGAGGAGCTGATCCGCCGCGGCCGCATCAGCCCGGTCGACGCCCCCGTCAGCGGCGGCACCGCCGGCGCCGAGAAAGGCACGCTCGCGGTGATGGTGTCCTGCGCGCCCGAGGTGTTCGACACCGTCCGGCCCATCCTCGAGGTGTTCGGCAAGGTGTTCTCGTGCGGCGACAAGCCTGGCCTTGCGCAGTCGATGAAGCTGGCCAACAACATGATCTCCGTCGCCGCCCTCGCGATCTCGTCCGAGGCGATGGCGATGGGCGTCAAGGCCGGGCTGGACCCGCAGACCATGATCGATGTCATCATGGCGTCCAGCGGCGGCAACGTGGCGCTGCGGGATAAATTCCCCCGCGCCGTGCTCACCGGCACCTTCGACTTCGGCTTCTCCACCGCGCTGTCCTACAAGGACGTCCGCCTCTGCGTGGACGAGGCGGAGGCGATCGGCGTCCCCATGGTGGTCGGCGCCGCGGTCCGGCAGATGATGGCGATCACCAACGCCACCTTCGGCCCCAACAGTGATTTCACCTCCGTCGCGCGCGTGCTCGAGGGATGGGCCGGGGTGGAGATACGCAAGAAAAGCTGACGCCACAACGGCGCGGCGCCTAGGGAGGAACAGCCAATGGTCACGGCGGCGGAAATCGGTTGGCGGCTCGACCGCCTGGCTGTGTCGCGGTTCCACTGGCGCGTGCTGGCGCTGATCGCGGCCGGCATGTTCTTCGACTCGTTCGACCTCTATCTCGCGGGGGGCGTGTTGGGCGCGCTGGTCCAATCCGGCGAGTCCACCATGTCGCTGAACGCCTCGTTCATCTCCGCCACCTTCTTCGGCATGATGATCGGCGCCTGGGCGGCCGGCGTGCTGGGCGACCGGTTCGGCCGCAGGTTCACCTACCAGTTCAACCTCGCCATCTTCGGCCTGGCCTCGTTGGCCGGCGCCCTGTCCCCCTCGATCGGCTGGCTGATCGCCGCGCGTTTCGTGATGGGCCTCGGCCTCGGGGCGGAGATCGTCGTCGGCTACGGCACGCTCAGCGAGTTCGTGCCCGCGCGCCACCGCGGCCGCTTCGCCACCCTGCTCAACCTGATCATCAACGCCAGCCTGTTCCTGTCCACCCTGATCGGCTGGGTGGTGATCCCGCGCTTCGGCTGGCGCTGGATGTTCGTCATCGTGGCGATCGGCGCGGGGGTGGTCTGGTTCCTGCGCCGGGCGATGCCGGAATCGCCGCGCTGGCTCGCCACGCAGGGCCGCGGCGACGAGGCGGAAGCGATCGTCCGCATGGCCGAGGCGCAATCCCCCGTGTTCGACGCGGCGCCGGCGCCCGCGTTCGTCGCGGCGCCCCGCACCACGCTGGCCGACCTGTTCGGCCCGGCTTTGCGCCGCCGCACCATCGTGGCCACCGTCGTCACCGTCTGCCTGCTCACGTTCAACTACGCGTTCGTCAGCTGGGTGCCGACCTTCCTCGTCAAACAGGGCCACGGCGTCTCCAACTCGCTCGGCTTGTCCGCGCTCATGTTCGCCGGCGGTCCGTTGGGGTCGCTGATCGGCCTGTTGCTGGCCGAGCGCGTCGGCCGGCGTTGGGGCCTGATCTGGTTCTCGCTGGTCGGCATCGTCGTCAGCACCGCCTATGTCAGCGTCACCAGCTCGGCCTGGATCGGCGCGCTGGGCTTCGTGGTCACCTGCGTGATCTACATCATCTCGTCGCTCAGCATCGCGTGCTACGTGCCGGAGCTGTTCCCGACCGAGGTCCGCCTGCGCGGCAGCGGCGTCGCCAATGCCGCGGGGCGCGCGGTGAACATTCTCGTGCCCTACGGCGTGGCGGCCAGCTTCGACGGCTTCGGCCTCTACGGCGTGTTGGCCCTGATCGTGACCGTGCTGGTGGTGAACATCGTGGTGCTGCTCACGATGGGGATCGAGACCAAGCAACGTTCGCTGGAGGAGCTGTCGACCGAGTCCGGCGCGTTGAGCGGGGTGGCGCCCGTGGAGCCTGCGAGGGTTTAGTCGCCGGTCGGCGCGCTCACCCGTCCGGATCGTCGGCCGCAACCGGCGGAGGAGCAGGCGCGCTGGTTCTTTGCGCCGGGTCCCTCAGCTGCACCGGCCCTAGCCCGGCCAGCCCGAGCTCGCGGCAGAGTTTCGCGATCACCATTTCCGCCGGGCGGTCCAGGCCGCCGTCGAGTTCCAGCGCGTCCAACCGTTCGGCCAAGTCGTCGAACAGCCGCTCGGCCGCCTCGCCGTCGTGGTCCCGGGCAATCCGTTCGCCCACGCTGCGCGCCGCTTGCCGCCGAATGAGCGTGTGGTGGTCGTCCGCCCCGCCTCGCGGCCAGCCGGCGTCGAGGCGCTGGATCAGCGCCACCGTCCGCCGCACCGCGCGCGATGCGCGGTCGAACGCATGCGTCGCCGTCCCGATTCGGGCCGATGCATTCGCTAGCGCCAACTCGGCCGAGTCCACGGCCAATCCGGAGTCTCGAGCCTCGGTCAGCGACGCGGCGCTGTTCAAGTTCTCGGGCAGACCCGCGGCCAGAAGGGAAACAACCCGGCCTTCGACCTCGGCCACCTCCGCCGCGACCCGCGCGATGCGAACGCCGAGCGCCACAAGCTCCACCAGCGCGTCCCGCAGGGCGAGGTCGGCCGGCGGCGAGCGAGGAGCGACGAGATCGGGCGCGTTCATGCCGAGCATTAACCACACGGCCCCCCCTCGTCCCAAGGACAACTTCCTGATGGGGCGCGGCGCCATCTCGCGGCAGGTCGGCTATCGACCCGATTCAGACCCTCCAACGTCAATCAGCGACGTACCAGGCGCCTGCCGTGCTTACATCCACGGGCCAGAACGCAACGTGAGTCAGCCGCTTGATAAAGCGCCTACGGGATAGGTTTGACCACCGGATCAAAGATCATCATCGCGTCGGGCGGCTGATTGCCATTGTCCGGGCTGCCGATGGAGCCGCTCACCATTGCGTGCCGGCCGACCAGCTTCATCAACGCTCCGTACGCCCCTAATCCGTTTCCCACCAGAGATACGTACCGACCTGCTTTCTCCGACATGTTCCCGACATAGCAAACCGGCTGGTCAAGCGTGAGGCGAGGGTATCGAAAACCCTTCTTCGGATCGACCTCGTCGGTTTGCTGAAAACCGGTCTCGATCTTCCCGGTCATCGTCACATTTGCCCCCTCCCTTATGCAGTCGGACGAGGGCGTCATGAAAGCAACGTTCGGCACATACCAGGTCTCCCCCTTGTAGGTGACGATTGACGTGTTGTTGCGTTTCGAAATGACGTGCACAGTCGCGCCGTCTGCCGTCTTGCAGGCGTTCATAAAGGCTCTTGCCGTTGCCGAGGACGGGTCCCGCGTTACACTTGGCTTCGCCGAGCCGTCATTTGCCGAGTAGTCTGCCAGCGCCTTCTCGTTCCGACACATGATGCCAGCAAAGTTGGTGTTCACCATGTCCTCTGCGTGAGCCGAGCCAACGGAAAGAGCCAAAATGGCGGAAGCGATCAGCAAGGCACGCATAAGGCATTTCTCTGCATTGTTGTCAGGCGACGCTTCCACGGGAAAGGATGGTCGTAAAGACCCGGCCTGGACAGCGACGCCGCGCGCGATCGAAGCCCGGCAACGACCATCGTCGGTTTGAACCTGCGATACCGCTTTCAACTGGGCTGACGAGCGCCCCCAATCTCAAATCGCAAGCCATCCCCCATCCACCGGCAGCACTGCCCCATTGATGTCCGCCCCCGCCGGCCCGCAGAGCAGCAGCACCATCGCCGCCACGCTCTCCGCCGCGACAAACCGGCCGCTCGGCTGCTTGCCCGCGACAAACCGCGCGACCGCCTCTGCCCGGCCCAGCCCATCGCGCGCCATCAGCGCCTCCACCCGCGCCTCCGTCCCCGGCGTGGAGACGGAGCCGGGGCAGACCGCGTTGCAGGTGATCGCGGCGCCCGCGACCTCGGCCGCCACAGCGCGGGTCAGCCCGACGATCGCCGCCTTGGTCGTCACGTAGCCGACCCGGTTAACCGTCCCGCGCTGGCCGTAGACGGACGCCATGTTGACGATGCGCCCCCACCCGGCGCGCCGCATCGCCGGCAACGCGAGCTGCGTGGCATGGAACGGCGCCGTCAGATTGACCGCCAGCGCCTGCCGCCAATCGGGCAGCGGGACGTCTTCGACCGGCGCGAAATGCCGCACCACGGCGTTGTTGACCAGGATGTGCAACGCGCCGAACGCCGCCTGCGCCACGCCTACCGCCGCCGCCACACCCTCGTCCGACGACAGATCCGCCCGCACGTAGCGAACGTCGCCGCCGAACCGCCGCAACGAAGCGACCGGCGCGTCGCACTCCGGCAGCAGGCCGTGCAGCATCACGCTGCACCCGGCCTCCGCCAGCGACGCGGCGATCGCCAGGCCCAGCCCGTCGGTCGAGCCGGTGACGAGGGCCGCGCGGCCCTGCAGACCGGGTTGCGATTGATCCGTCATGGCCGAGCAGATTGACCAGCGCCGGCCTCGCTGTCTAGGCTTCGCTAAGGAAGAGACTAAGTCCGCACACCGGGGAACACGCCATGACAACCAACTCGGCGGCGGAGACGCTCGGCGCATTCGTCGCCACCCATCGCTGGGCGGACGTGCCGGCCGCGCTGGCGCACGAGGGCAAGCGCTCGCTGCTGAACTTCTTCGGCTGCGCGCTCGGCGTGGCGGACGACCCGGCGGTCGCCATCGCCGCCACGGCCATGGCGCCGTTCAGCGGGCCCCAATGCGCCACCGTGATCGGGCGGGCGGAGCGGCTGGACATGATGGGCGCGTCGTTCGTGAACGCGATCGCGGCCAACCTGCTGGACTTCGACGACACCCACCTGGCCACCGTCATCCACCCGACCGCCCCCGTGGCGCCTCCGGCGCTCGCGCTGGCGGAGCAGCAGCGGCTGCCGGGGCGCGCGCTGCTGCACGCTTTCATCCTGGGCGCCGAAGTCGAGTGCCGCATCGGGCTCGCGGTCTCGCCGGGTCACTATGCGCGGGGGTGGCACATCACCTCGACCTGCGGCGTGTTCGGGGCGGCGGCGGCGTGCGCGCGGTTGCTGCAATTGTCGCCGGCGCAGACCACTGCGGCGCTCGCGCTGGCCGCCAGCCAGTCGGCGGGCCTGGTCGAGAATTTGGCGAGCAGCGGCAAGAACCTCAGCATGGGCAACGCCGCGCGCAATGGGTTGCTGGCGGCGCTGCTGGCCCGCGCGGGCTATGAGGCCGCCCCTACGGCGCTGGAGGGGCGGCTCGGCTGGGCGCGCGCCATGGGCGACGAACCCGCGCTGATGACGGGGGCCCTGGGCGAGCATTGGGAGTTCGCGTCCAACACCTACAAGCCCTACCCGAGCGGCATCGTGTTCCACGCGGTGGTGGATGCCTGCCTGCGGCTGCGGGCGCGGCTGGATGGCGCGTTGCCGGAAGCGGTGGTGGTGCGCGGCAACCAGCTGCTGCTCGACCGCGGCGACCGGCCGACGCGGACCGAGCGGGATGCCCGCGTCAGCATCGCGCACAACGCGGCCACGGCGCTGGTGCGCGGCACGGCGGGGGTGGCGGATTTCTCGACCGCCGCGGTGGCCGACCCGGCGCTCGCCCAGTTGCGCGGCCGGGTCAGCGCGGAGTTGGACGCGACGCTGGCCGCCGCGGCGGCCAGCGTCACCGTGCGGCTGGCGGACGGGACGCAACTGACCGAGCGGGTCGACCACGCGATCGGCAGCCGCGAGCATCCCTTGTCGGACCAGGCGCTGGAGGAGAAGTTCGCCGCCAACGCGCCGGACGATTCCGGCGCGCGTATCGCGGCTATTTGGGCGGTGGAGGAAATGGACGACATCGGCGCCCTGATGGCGCGCATGGGGCCGACCCGCACCTAGCCTTGCAAGCCGCTTGATTAGCCGGAACGGCGTTCACGTCGACGGCGCTCAAGCTCGTCATGCCAGGGCCTGCCGATGGCTGTCCGGTATCGCACTTCGTTCTAGCGCAGTTCTTTACCGCCCTGGCCGGACTTGATCCGGCCATCCACGCGACGCCGACCGCATCATAGCGCCCGTACTCGAACCATCTTTTCGCGCGCACTGCGTGGGCGCCCGGGTCAAGCCCGGGCATGACAGTCGGTTGGGTCGGGCGCCGGCGCAAGCGAACCGGACAGTCGTCACTCAAGCCCCTGGGATAACGGTGTCGGCAACGGTGGGGTTAGCTTGCGTGAATGACGCGGCTCGCCCGGCCGTCGTTGGGTGGCATGGAAACAGCAAGGCGCCACCGCGGAGCGCCGACGCGGCTTGCTATGACCTGGCACATCGTGCACGCTCTCGTTGTGTTTGCAGAAATATAGCGGCTCCACCTCGTGCGCCTGAGCCGGGTCTAGCTGTACGCCTTGGCCCGACAAACGCCGACGTCGCACCCAACCAGAAAGTCACACGATGTCTCAGTCCGCCAGTCCGGTTTGGTTCATCACGGGTTGTTCCACCGGCTTCGGTCGCGAACTTGCTCGCCTCGTGCTCGAGCGCGGGTGGCGCGCCGTCGTCACTGCGCGCAATCCGGCGCAGGTTGCGGACCTGGTGCAGGGCCACGAGGACCGGGCTATCGCGCTCAAGCTCGATGTCACCGATGCGGGCCAGGTCGCCGACGCTGCGAAGGCCGCGCAGGAGCGTTTCGGCCAGGTCGACGTGCTGGTGAACAACGCCGGCTACGGCTACCTGGCCGCCGTCGAGGAGGGCGAGGACGCCGAGGTGCGCGCCATGTTCGAGGCCAACTTCTTCGGGCTGGTCGCGATGACCAACGCCGTGCTGCCCGGCATGCGCGCGCGTCGCAGCGGCTGCATCGTGAACATCTCGTCCATCGGCGGCCTCGCGAGCTTTCCCGCCACCGGCTACTACCACGCCACCAAATACGCGGTGGAGGGGCTGTCGGACTCGCTGGCCCAGGAGGTCGCGCCGCTCGGCATCAAGGTGGTCGTCGTGGAGCCGGGGCCGTTCCGCACGAACTGGGCTGGGCCATCCATCAAGCAATCCGCGACCCGCATCGCCGACTACGACGCGACAGCCGGGTCGCGCCGGGCGCAGACGGAGGCCCGCAGCGGCAAGCAGCCCGGCGACCCGGTGCGCGCCGCGGAGGCCATCATCGCCGCCGTGCAATCCGCCGAGCCGCCGCTGCACCTCGTATTGGGGAAGCCCGCGCTGGAGATCGCCCGCAACAAGCTCGTGGTTCTGAAGAAGGATTTCGACGCCTGGGAAGCCACGACCCTGGGCGCCGATTTCCCCGAGGGAGGTTAGGCCGTGAAAACGCGCAGGCTGGGCCGCAACGGTCCGGAGCTGTCCGCCGTCGGGCTGGGCTGCATGGGGATGTCGGCGTTCTACGGCGGGCGCGACACGGACGAGAGCGTCCGCACGCTGCAGCGCGCGGTGGAACTCGGTGTGACCTTCTTCGACACCGCCGACGCCTACGCCAACGGCGCCAACGAGGAGCTGGTCGGCCGCGTGCTGCAGCCGGTGCGCGACCGCGTGTTCATCGCCACCAAGTTCGCCAACACCTGGGGGCCGAACGGCGAGCGCACCGGGATCAGCGGCGCGCCGGACTACGTGCGTTCCGCCTGCGACGCCAGTTTGCGGCGGCTTGGGGTGGATGTGATCGACCTGCTGTACCAGCACCGGGTCGACCCGAAGACGCCGATCGAAGACACGGTCGGCGCCATGGCCGGCCTGGTGCAGGCGGGGAAGGTGCGGTTCCTCGGCCTGTCGGAGGCGGCGCCGGCGACCATCCGGCGCGCGCACGCCGCGCACCCGATCACGGCGTTGCAGACCGAATACTCGCTGTGGTCGCGGGAGCCCGAGGCGGAGATCCTGCCGACGCTGCGTGAGCTCGGCATCGGGTTCGTGCCGTACAGCCCGCTTGGGCGCGGCTTCCTGACCGGGCAGATCAAGACGCTGGAGGACCTGGACAAGGACGATTGGCGCCGCACGTCGCCGCGCTTCCAAGGCGCCGCGTTCGACGACAATCTGCGCCTGGTCGGCAGGATCGGCGAGTTGGCGGCGGGGAAGGGGTGCACGCCGGGTCAACTCGCGCTGGCCTGGGTGCTGGCGCAGGGCGACGACATCATCCCCATTCCAGGCACCAAGAAGGTGCGGTACCTGGAGCAGAACGCGGCCGCGGCGGACCTCGCGCTGACCGACGCGGAGCTCGCCGCGCTCGACGACGCGCTGCCCGCGGGCGCCGCGTCCGGGGAGCGTTACGCGCCGGACGCGATGCGCGCGCTCAACGGCTGAGCCTCGGAGCGCGCCGTATCGTCATTGCGGGGAGCGCTTGGCGACGATCCAGCCCAGCAGCCCGCACGGCATGCGCCGCCCTGGATCGCCGCGCCGTCAAGCGACGGCTCGCGAGGACGGATGATCTTGCGAGAGCGCGCCGCGGGTCCCGCTCGGCAATGGGTGTGCAGCGGGAGGGCGACCGGCGCCCGGCCGCTAGACGGTCGTGGACGTCGTGGCGGCGGCTTGCTTGCGGGCTTGCCATAGGGCTACGAAGTCGATGGGCTGCAGCAGCACGGGCGGGAAGCCGCCGTCGCGGGTGACGTCGGCGAGGATGTTGCGGGCGTATGGGAACAGCAGGCGCGGGCATTCGATCAGCAGCACGGGCTCGATGGAGGCTTCCGGGATGCCGGTCAGGGTGAAGATGCCGGCGTAGGACAGCTCGGCGATGAACACGGCGCGGCCGGGCTGGCCGGTCTGGCCCTCGGGCGGCGGGCCCTCGGTGGCCTCGGCGCGGGTGACGAGCACGACCTCGAACACGTTCTCGCCGTCTTGCAGGCGGCGGGCCTGGACGTCGAGGTTGATCTGGACGTTCGGCTGCGAGCGCAGGGTCGAGAAGATCTCGGGCGCCCCCGGCACCTCGAACGAGAGGTCCTTCACGAACTGGATGTTGACCACCAGCGGCGGGCCCGCCTGCGGTCCGCCCGGCAGCGGGGCGCCGTTCATGCCCTGCGGGGCGGGGGTCGTTTCGGACATTCAGCTAAACTCCAGAAGGTGCGGGGCCGGTAGCACGCGGCGGCGGATGGCGCCACACGATCTCCGCGGGCGCCGGGGCGGTCGGGTCGCAGCGCAGCCATTCACCATTGGCGACGCTGACGCCGGTCATGGCCAGGATGAAACCCCAGTGGCTGATGACCACGGTGCCGCGCCACGCCGGGTCGGCGGCCATGGCGGCGCGGAAGCGGGCGGCGCGTTGGATGACGTGCGCCTCCGGCTCGTCCTGCGACGGCCACCAGACCTCCTCGACGGCCGAGAAGTCGTGGCCGGGCCAGGCTTGGCGCAGGTCGGCGACGGCGCTGCCCACGTCGCACTTGTAGGCGTAGCGCTCGCGCACGGCGACGTCGACCAGCACGGGCAGGCCGAGGCGGCGGGCCAGCGGCTCGGCAGTCTGCAAGGCGCGGGTGTAGGGGGAGGCGACGATGCGCTCGATCGTCTCGCCGGCGAGCGCGTCCGCCGCTTGCTGCGCCTGCGCGTGGCCGAGCGGGGTCAGCCGCGGGTCCTCGATCCCCGGATCCTTGCGGGTGGCCGTGAAGTGGAGGTTGAACTCGCTCTGTCCGTGGCGCAGCAGGATCATGCCGGCATCCCGTAGCCCGCCGCGCCGCGGTGAGCAATCGTTCCCAGTGATCGGGAGAAGACGGCGACGTTGCTCCTGGTGGCCGGTGTGCCTATCTATTGACCAGCAGGAGTGGTCGGCATGGGTTCTGGCGGGTTTCCGATCGATCTGGTGCTGTTCGGCATGATCGCCGCGTTCCTCGTGCTGCGCCTGCGCGGCATCCTCGGGCGGCGCAGCGGGTTCGAGCCCGGCAGCGCGCCGGCGCGCCCGGACGCACGCCCGGCAGGGCCGGTGATCGAGGGCGTCGCCGAACTGGCGGCCCCTGCGGGCCGCGCGGTGCCCGACCCCGGCTCGGACGTTGGGCAGACGCTCGCACGCATGCGCCGGGTGGATGCCGCGTTCGAGCCGCAGCATTTCCTGACGGGGGCGGAGGCGGCGTTCCGCATGATTGTCACCGGTTTCGCCGCCGGGGACCGCGATGCGTTGCGCCCATTGCTGACCGACGAGACCTACGCCGCATTCGAGGGCGCGATTGCCGCGCGGGAGGCGGCCGGCGAGACGCAGACCAGCGAGATCCGCGGCATCAACGACGCGACGATCGAGGTGGCCACGCTAGAGGGCACGGTCGCCGCGATCACCGTGCGGTTCGTGTCCGACCAGATCAGCCAGACGCTCGATCGCGCGGGCAAGTATGTGTCCGGGGCCGATGCGGTGATGGAATTGCGGGACGAGTGGACGTTCACCCGCGACCTCGCGCGCGCCGATCCGGCGTGGCGGTTGGCCCAGGCGCGGTCCGCCTAGGGCCGCCCAACCATGCTTCAGGCCCGCCCGCGCGTCGCCCTGTTCGTCACTTGCCTGGTGGACCTGCACCGCCCGACGGTAGGCTTCGCCGCCATCCGGTTGTTGGAGCGCGCCGGTTGCCTGGTGGAGGTTCCGCGCGCGCAGACCTGCTGCGGCCAGCCCGCCTACAACACCGGGGACCGGGCGACCGCGCGCGACCTGGCCGTCGGCATCCTCGACGCGTTCGCCGGGTTTGATTACGTGGTCGTCCCGTCGGGCTCGTGCGGCGGCATGATCGCGCACCATTTTCCCGGCCTGTTCGCCGACGACCCCAACCTGCTCGCCCGGGCGGAGGCGCTGGCCGGGCGCACGCACGAGCTGGTCGAGTTCCTGGTGGATGTGATGGGCATGGCGGCGGTGGACGTCGCGTGCGAGGGCGTGGCGACCTACCACGATTCCTGCTCGGGCTTGCGGGAGATGGGCGTCAAGCGGCAGCCGCGCCAGCTGCTGGAGAGCGTGGCCGGGCTGGAGTTGCGCGAGATGACCGATCCGGAGGTGTGCTGCGGCTTCGGCGGCACGTTCTGCGTGAAGTATCCGGACATCTCGAACCGCATGGTGTCGGACAAGACGCGCGACATCGGCGAGACCGGCGCCGGGATGCTGCTGGCGGGCGACCTCGGTTGCCTGCTGAACATGGCCGGCCGCCTGTCGCGCGAGGGCAGCGCCGTCGAGGTGCGGCATGTGGCGGAAGTGTTGGCGGGAATGACCGGGGAGGTCGCGCCGATCGGGATGCCGCGCGGGCGGCGTTAACTCTTCCCGTCACCCCGTCATGCCAGGGCTTGACCCCCGGCCGCGACTGACGACGGCGCGCATTGTTGGCCCGTTAGAACCCGATCTGGATGCGCCAGCTTGGCTGGACGCCATGGGCGCCAGGGTCAAGCCCTGGCATGACGGGGTGCGCGCGCCGACGTGACCCGGGCGGTTTAGCGCTCGCGCTCGTCCGCTTCCGGTTCGACCTCGATCTCGTCGGGGATCGCGTCGGCGTCGTCCTCGAGGTCGGACGCGTCCTCGGCGGCGTCGTCCTCCGCCTCGTCCTCCGTCGCCTCCACCTCAACGTCGGCGTCGTCCGCCACCGGCGGCTTCTTCGGGCGCTTGTCGTCGGTCACGTTGCCGCCGGCGCGGCGGGCGCGCGGCAGTTCAGCCGGCTGTTCGGTGCCGCACTTCGGACACACGGCGGGCGTCTTGCGCAGGTCGTAGAACTTGGCGCTGCAGGCCACGCAGACCCGTTTCAAGCCGAGTTCGGGCTTCACCATGCAGCCAGCTCCTTCACGCAACGGCACATAGGCCGGCAGGGCGCGCCCCATGACACCCAAGCGGCAGACTGTCAAACCGGACGCTATCCAAGTAGGGCCTGCCCTGCTACGCGCCGCTTCATGCAACCCCTCACCGCACGCCGGCCGCAAGGCGCGCTGACCGGCACGGCCCGCGTGCCCGGCGACAAGTCGATCAGCCATCGGGCGCTGATGTTCGCCGCGCTGGCTGTCGGCTGGACCCGCATCGACGGGCTGCTGGAGGGCGAGGACGTGCTGCGCACCGCCGCCGCCATGCGCGCGCTGGGCGCGGTGGTCGAACGCGACGGCGCGTCGTGGCGCGTGGCGGGGCGCGGCGTGGGCGGGCTGGCCGAGCCGGACGACGTATTGGACATGGGCAACTCCGGCACGGCGGCGCGGCTGCTGGCGGGCATGCTGGCCAGCAGCGAGCTGCACGCCGTGATGACCGGGGACGCCAGCCTGCGCCGCCGGCCCATGCGCCGGGTGACGGCGCCGCTGGAGCTGTGCGGCGCCCGGTTCTGCGGGCGCGCCGGCGGGCGGCTGCCGCTCGCCATCGAGGGCGCGCGCGACGCGATGCCGATCCGCTACCGCCTGCCGGTGGCCTCGGCGCAGGTGAAGTCCGCCATCCTGCTGGCCGGGCTGAACGCGCCGGGCCTGACGGTGGTGGAGGAACCGGCGGCGACCCGGGACCACAGCGAGGCGATGCTGCGGCATTTCGGCGCGGCGGTCGTGGTGGAGGCGGACGGCGCCGGCCGGGTGATCACCCTGGTCGGCCAGCCGGAGCTGCTGGCGCGGGACGTGACCGTGCCCGGCGACCCCTCCAGCGCCGCCTTCCCGATCGTGGCGGCGCTGCTCGTGCCGGGGTCGGCCGTGACGCTGGCCGGCGTGGGCCTGAACCCGCTGCGCACCGGGCTGTTCGCCACGCTGCGGGAGATGGGGGCGGCGCTGCGCGTGTCGAACGAGCGGATGGAGGGCGGCGAGCCGGTGGGCGACATATTGGCCGAGCATGTCGCGCTGCGTGCGGTCGACGTGCCGGCGGAGCGCGCGCCGTCGATGATCGACGAATACCCGGTGCTCGCCGTGGCCGCCGCCTTTGCTGCCGGCACGACGCGCATGAGCGGCCTGGCGGAGCTGCGGGTGAAGGAGAGCGACCGCCTGGCCGCCACCGCCGCCATGCTGCAGGCGGCCGGCGCGCGGGTGAGCATCGAGGGCGACGACCTGCTGGTGGAGGGCGCCGGCCGCGCGCCGGGCGGCTGCACCGTGGCGACGCACATGGACCACCGGCTGGCGATGAGCGCGCTGGTGCTGGGCCAGGCGACCGAGGCGCCGGTTGCGGTGGACGACGCGGCATTCATCGAGACGAGCTTCCCCGGGTTCGCCGCCCTGATGCGCGGCCTGGGGGCGGCCATCTCGTGATCGTCGCCATCGACGGGCCGGCCGCGGCGGGGAAGGGCACGCTGGCGCGCCGGCTGGCGGCCGAATTGGGGCTGCCCTATCTCGACACCGGGCTGCTGTATCGCGCCGTGGGCCGCCGCGTGCTGGACCAGGGCGCCGACCCGGCCGACCCCGCCGTCGCCGAGGCCCAAGCGCTGGCGCTCCAGCCGGCCGACCTGGCGCGCTCGGATCTGCGCGGCCCGGCCGCGGACCACGCCGCCAGCCTGGTGGCCGCCGTGCCAGGCGTGCGCGCGGCGTTGCTGGCGTTCCAGCGCAGTTTCGCGGAGCGTGGCGGCGCGGTGCTGGACGGGCGGGACATCGGCACGGTGATCTTCCCGGACGCCGAGGTGAAGCTGTTCGTCACCGCCAGCCTGGAGGCGCGGGCCGAACGGCGCTGGAAGGAACTCGCGTCGCGCGATGCGTCCCGGACGGTCGCAGATGTAACGACGGAGATGCAGGCCCGCGACGCGTTGGATGCAGCGCGGGCGGCGGCGCCGTTGCGGCCGGCGGACGACGCTATTGCGCTGGACACCACGTCTATGAGCCCGGATGAGGCTTTCGCGGCGGCGATACTGAAAATCCGCGGCGTTCAAACCGGAATCGGCTCGTAAAAGCACCGCTTCACTTGACTCTCTACCCTCCCGAGGTGTCTTACCACCGCGAGACCCCGTAAATCCGGCCCGTGCACCACGGGCTAGCCGCGCCCCCAACCGGGCGCGCACACACCGGCGCCAGACGCGCCCGCATCAGGAAGCAAACCACACACATGGCATCTCAAGCCGTCGCCCACGACTACTCCAATTCGCATAACCCGGGCGGCGAGGACTTCGCCTCCCTGCTCGACGAGACCCTTGGCCGGGACACCGGCTTCGACGGGTCCGTCGTCACCGGCCGCGTGCTGCGCCTGACCGACGAATTCGCCATCGTGGATGTCGGGCTCAAGAGCGAAGGCCGCGTCGCGCTCAAGGAGTTCGGCCCGCCGGGCGCCGCCCCCGAGGTCAAGCCCGGCGACCTGATCGAGCTGTTCGTCGAGCGCTACGAGGACCGCGACGGCTCCATCGTGCTGTCGCGCGAGAAGGCCCGCCGCGAGGAGGCCTGGACCAACCTGGAGAAGGCGTTCGAGGCGCAGCAGCGCGTGAACGGCACCATCTACGGCCGGG
>CAXTBW010000014.1:28707-59828 GCA_964242925.1 uncultured Acetobacteraceae bacterium | reverse complement strand
TCGGCCAGCAGCAGCACCTCGATGCCGCGCGCGCGGAAGCCCTCCAGCTGCGGCGAGGCGGCCAGCGCGTCCAGATCGTCGCCGACCAGGATGTAGATCGCCTCCTGCTCCGGCTTCATGCGCGCCACGTATTCCGGCAGCGAGGCCAGGTTCTCGCTCGCCGAAGAGCGGAAGCGCATCAGCGGCGCCAGGTCGGCGCGGTGCTCCTGGTCCTCCCACAGGCCCTCCTTCAGCACGGGGCCGAAGTTGCGCCAGAACCCGGCGTAGCCCTCCTTCGCCGCCTCCGACTCGTCCCGCGCGCGCGACTTCAACTCGCTCAGCACGCGGCCGGTCACCGCCTTGCGGATGCGCGCCAGCACCGGGGTCGCCTGCAGCATCTCGCGCGACACGTTGAGGGGCAGGTCCTCGGTGTCCACCACGCCGCTCACGAAGCGCAGCCACGGCGGCAGCAGCCCGGCCTCGTCGGTGATGAACATGCGGCGCACGTGCAGCCGCACCCGGCTCTCGCGCGCGCCCTCGACCGCCTCGAACGGCTTGGATCCGGGGATGAACAGCAGGGCGGTGTATTCCATCGCGCCCTCCGCCCGCCAGTGCAGCGTGGCCCACGGCGCGTCGAAGATGTGCCCGAGGTGGCGGTAGAATTCGGTGTAGGCCTCCTCCGAGATGTCCGCCTTCGGCTTGCGCCATAGCGCGGTGCCCTCGTTCGCGGCCACGTCCTTGCCGTCCCGCACCACCATGATGGGGACGGTGATGTGGTCGGCCCATTTGCGGATCGTGGTCTCCAGCCGGTACGGCTCGAGATACTCCTCCGCGTCCGCCTTCATGTGCAGCACGACGGTCGTGCCCGCCTCGGCGCGCTCGGCGGGCGCCATGGTGTAGTCGCCGCGGCCCTCGCTGGCCCACAGCCACGCGTCCTCGGCGCCGGCCGCGCGGGAGGTGACCTCCACCCGGTCGGCCACCATGAACGCGGAGTAGAAGCCGACGCCGAACTGGCCGATCAGACTCGGGCGCTCCTCGGGCTTGGCCTCCGCCAAGGACTGGCCGAACGCGCGCGTGCCCGACCGCGCGATGGTGCCGAGATTCTCCGCCAACGCCGCGCGGTCCATGCCGATGCCGGGGTCGGAGATGGTCAGCGTGCGCGCCGGCTTGTCCGGGTCGACCCGCACGGCGGCGTCGGGCGGCAGCGCCAGGCCGGGTTCCGTGAGGGCGGCGAAGCGGCGACGGTCGATCGCGTCGGCGGCGTTGGCGACCAGCTCGCGGAGGAATATCTCGCGGTCGGAGTAGAGCGCGTGGACCACCAGGTCCAGCAGGCGGCCCACTTCGGCGCCGAACTCGTGCCGCTCGATCGTTTCGCTCATGCAAATGCTCCCAAGCTTGTATCCGCGCGCGGCGATATGCCGGGACGGGCAGGACGTTTCAAGGCGAGCGAGGTTCGCGGGATCGTGATGCGCGCCGCTGGCGGCTCGTCCGCCCGACCCCAAGCCGGGTCGTGGGACGTTTGTCAAGCGAAGCATCGCCGTTGCGCTCGCAGATGACGCGCCGAGGCCGCTTCATCCCGCAACCCATTGGCCGGAATCAATTCGCGTTTGCGCCGTTCGGGCAGTATGGAACCGGCAACCGGCTGTATTCGCGCGTGCAACCCCGTCAAGACCGGGAGGGTCTAAATGGCCTTGCGTCCAATTTGGCGAGGCCACTTGCGGCTCGCCCTGGTGTCGTGTCCGGTTGCCTTGTTCAATGCTCGACATGACCGCGAGACGCTGCGGTTTCACCTGATAAACCCGGCCACCGGCAACCGCGTCCGCATGGTTACGCTGGATGGCGAGACCGGCGAGGAACTGCGCCGCGGCGAGCTGTCGAAGGGCTACGAGTTCGAGCGGCACCGCTACCTGCTGCTCGACGAGGAGGATTTCGAGGCTGCCCGCACCGAGACGTCGACGGTGATGAAGGTCGACAAGTTCGTCGAGGCCGGGAGCATCGACCCGGTATACTACGATGCCAGCTACTACATGGCGCCCGATGGCGATGCCGGCGACGACGTGTACGCCGTGCTGCAGAAGGCGTTCGCCGAGACCGGCCGGGTGGCGCTGTCGCGCGTCACCATCGCCCGGCGGGAACGCGCGGTGCTGATCGCCCCGGTCGATGGCGGCCTGGCGGTGCACACCCTGCTGGAAGGCCGCGACCTCAACAGCGCCAGCGAGGTGTTCGGCAAGGCGCTGGACCACCCGGCGGATGCCGAGATGGTGGCGCTCGCCAAGCAGCTGATCGTGCGCCAGGCCGGGAAGTACGATCCCGCCGATGTGGAGGATCGGTATGAGACGCGGTTGCGCGCGGTCATCGAGGCCAAGCTGAAGGGGCAGGGACTGCAGGCTGCCGAGCCGGAGGCGGCTCGCCCGGGGAACGTCGTGGACCTGATGGCGGCGCTGAAGAAGAGCCTTGGCCAGACTGCCGAGAAGCCTGCCGCCAAGCCGGCCCGCGCGACGAAGGCGGCCGCGCTTGCGACCAAGCCTGCGCGCAAGCGGGCATAGCGGGCGATCCGCTGGAGCCCACGGCTGTCCCGTCGACGACTTTGCCGTGACGCAAGCAGTCACCGTCACGGCCGGTCAGGTTCGGGTTAGCCGGGCGTACATTTGCGAAAGTCGCGCCGGCAGGGCCTCGAGATGGGGCGTCGCGAGGCAGGACGCGCGGCCGAAGATCGCTTCGGGGGTCGACATGTCCTGCTCGCCGAGGACCATGCCGAACACGTCGACGCCCGTGCGTTTCAGGCTGAGAACGGCGTGCCGTGCGTCCGCGGCGAGATCGGCCGGATCGGGCGTGTCGATGTCGAACGGCGCGCCGTCGGTCAGCACCAGCACCAGGCGCCGATGCGCCCGCGCTTCCTGCAGCAAGGCGCCGGTGTGGCGCAGCGCCGCGCCAAGCCGGGTCGACAGGCCGGGGGACAGGCCGGCCAGCCGCGCTTGCGACCCGGTCGACCAGGCTTCTCCCAGGGCCTTGACGGTGACCAGGCGCACGTCCTCGCGGCCGTTCGAGGCGAAGGCGAGCACGGTGAAGGCGTCGCCCGATGGCGCCAGCGGCTCCGCCAGCAAGGCGACTGCCCGGCGTTGCAGGTCGAGCACCGCCCCGGTCGAGGCGGACACGTCGAGCAACAGCGCCACGGCCAGCTCGCGCCGCCGCCGCCCGGCGCTGCGGTGCACCCGGTGGTCCGGCGTCAGCCCGGCGCGCCGCTCGATCGCCGCGTCCAAGGCGGCGTCCAGGTCCAGCTCCTCGCCATCCGGCTGGCGGCGCAGGCGTGCGGCGCGGCCGATCCGGGCGCCCCGCACCAGGCGCGACACGCGGCGGCGCAGTTGGGGGTCGGCATCCAGCATGGCCGTGATCGCCCTGGAGTCGCCGAGGCGGGGCGGGCTTTCCCGGATCGTGGTCCAGTCGGGCCGCGCCACCCGGGCGTGACGGTCCCACTCGGGGCGCCGCGCGAGGACGGCGCCGGTCCCTTCCGCGGCGCCGGCGGGACGGGCCGGCGCCGCTTCCGGCCGTTCCGGACCGCGGCCCCCGTCCTCGCCGCGGTTCAGCCGGGCGGCTTCCACCATCAACTCCGCCGTTTCGGTGTCGGGCGGGTCGGTCGGGTCCGCCTCCCACAGTCCCCAGCCGTCGTCGCGATAGGGCGGCTCGACCACGTGGGCGCGGGCGTTGAAGCCGAGCCGGCGCTGGCCGATCTCGTGGCCCAGCAGGTTGCCGATCGTCCGGCTGGTCTGCGCGTCGGTCCGGTCCGCGGCGGCGAACAGGCGGCGGGCGGTCGCCACCAAGCTGTCGGCGTCGGGCCACGCCGGGTCGAACAGCGCGCAGGCCAAGCGCGCCAGCAGACCAGCCGCCGACGGGGCGCCGCCCGCCTCAACCTGGTGATACGGGCGCCATAGCCGCCGCAGCCCGGGGAAGCGGCGCATGGCCAGCGCCTCCACGCGCGCGTCCTCGAGCAGCGTGATCAGCGCCACCTGCAGCGGCTTGAGCTTGCCTAGCGGGAACCGGGGGCCGCCGAACGCGAGGTGGGCGCCGGCATGCGCCACGCTGGCCCGGTACAGCGTCGGCGCGGCGGCCGGCGCGACCCCGGCGAACAGTTCCGGCAGCATCACGAGGCGGCCGGACAGGCTGGCGCGGCGGGCCAGCGGCGCGGCGCGCAGCAGCGGCGGCTCCGCCCAAAGCGCGGTCGCGTATCGCGTGAGGTGGGCCTCGACCTCCGCGAACCCCACCGCGCCGGACAACCGGGCCAAGGCCTGCAACGCCGCCTGGCTTTCCAGCGCGAAGAACGCCCGGCGTCGTTCCGCCTTCCCGCCCGCCTGGCGGATGCCGGTCGCCACGAACTCCGCCAGGCCAGCGAGCCCGGCGGGGCGCAGCAGGCGGGCCATCGACCGGCAGGCGGGCAGCACGGATTCCGGGGCAGCTTCCGCCAGCGTGACAAGGATGCGCCACCAGGCGACCGCATCGACCGTCGCGTCCATCGCTTCCAGCGCCGCCAGGGTGCTCGGCGCATCGGTCCGGCGGCACAGCGCGGCGGCTTCGCGCAGGCACGCCGCCAGCTCCTCCAACCGGTGCGGCCGACGCGCGGCCAAGCCCGCGGCGGCGGCCAGGCAAGCGGGGCCGGCGTTCACCCAAGCCAACTCCAGCACCGCTGCCGCCCATGCCTCGGCCGCTTCGCCCTCCAGCCGGGGCCATAGCGGCGCGAACGCCGGCGTCAGCGCCTGCCGCTGGGTGGCGTACTGCCGCAACCGCGCCAGCGCCGCCGTCACGGCAGGCAGGCGTCGATGGCCGCGTTCAGCGCCTGTCGCAGGTCCGCATCGTCGGTCAGCGGCAGCACGATCGCCGCCTCGATCGCCGGGCGCAGGCCGATGCCGTGCCGCATCAGCCTGGCCGCGTGGATCAGCATCCGGGTGGACGCGCCCTCGGCCAACCCCTGCCCGCGCAGGTTGCGCGTGCGCTGAGCGATCTGCACCAGCAGCGCCGCCAGGTCCGGGTCCGCCGCGGCCTCCCGCGCCACGATCGCGGCCTCGCGCGGCGGGTCCGGATAGTCGAACGCGATGGCGACGAAGCGCTGCCGGGTGCTCTCCTTCAGGTCCTTCACCGCGCTCTGGTAGCCGGGGTTGTACGACACCACGAGGTGGAAATCCGGGTGCGCGGCGACCACCTCGCCGTGCTTCTCCAGCGGCAGGATGCGGCGCGAGTCGGTCAGCGGATGGATGATGACGGTGGTGTCCTGGCGGGCCTCCACGATCTCGTCCAGGTAGCAGATGGCGCCGCCGCGCACCGCCGTGGTCAGCGGCCCGTCCTGCCATACCGTGCCCTCTGCGCCCAGCAGCCAGCGCCCGGCCAGGTCGGCCGCGGTCATGTCCTCGTGCGCCGCCACCGTCACCAGGGGGCGGCCGAGGCGCCAGGCCATGTGCTCCACGAAGCGCGTCTTGCCGCAGCCGGTCGGGCCCTTGAGCATCACGGGCAGCCGGCCATGCCACGCCGCCTCGAACACCGCCTCCTCGTTCCCGGTGGGCTGGTAGAACGGCGCCGCCGCGATGCGGTGCGCGTCCATCACAGGCCGCCCGCGGTGCGCACCGCGATGCCGGCGGCGGCGGCGCGGTTCTCCACGCCCAGCTTGGCGTAGATCAGCTCCAGATGCTTGTTCACCGTTCTCGGGCTCAATCCCAGTATCTCCGCTATGTCCCGGTTGGACTTGCCGCGGCCGAGCCACAGCAGCACTTCGGACTCCCGCGTGGTCAGCCCGAGGCGTTGCTTCAGCAGCGTCTCCTCGCTCGATGGGTCCGACGCCACCAGCCGCAGCAGCACCTCGTCGCGGCCGATGCGGCCGACGCGGGACACCTCGATCAGCCGCGGCGGCTGCCCGACCTGGGTGGTGATGCCCGGCCGCATCTCCGCCTGGTCGGCCGAGTCGCGCACCCAGTCCCGCACGTCCGCCGGCAGCGTGGGCCCGGGATCGGCGCCCAGGTTCGGATCGCCCTCCCGCCACAGCATGTCGGCGGCTTGCGGCGTCGCCCACAGCACGCGCCCGGCCAGGTCGCAGGCCAGCAGGAAGCGCCCGGCGACGTCCAGCGCGGCGTGCGCGCTGCGGGTGAGCCGGGCGTTGGCCAGGTGGACGCCGATGCGGGCCACCACCTCGTCCGGCGACACGGGCTTGGTGACGTAGTCGACGCCGCCCGCCTCCAGGCCGCGGATGACGTCCTGGCTGTCGGTCAGCCCCGTCATGAACACGATCGGCACCGACGCCAGCGCCTTGATGCGCTTCATGCGGCGGCACGCCTCGAAGCCGTCCATGGCGGGCATCACGGCGTCCATCAGGATGATGTCGGGGGTCACCTGCTCGACCAGCTGCATCGCGGTGGCGGCGCTCTGCGCGACCAGCACCGTGAAGCCGGCCTGCTCGAGCGTGTCGTTCAGCATCCCCAGCGTGGCAGGCGAGTCGTCGACAACCAGGACGATCGTCTTCGGCGTCATCGGACCTGGTCTAAAGGCGGCGCGAGATCTGCCGGGTAGGCGGCATCCAGCGCGGCCATGAACTCGTCGAGCCGGAACGCCCTGACCAGGTCGCGCAACGGTTCGATGGCGCCGCGCGCCTCCGGCCGGTCGCGCTCGAGGATGTCGAGCTGCTCGCGCAGGCCGCGCACGTAGCCGATGCGGCCGAGCTGCCGCAGCGTGGCGACCTGCTGCGCGCTGAGCGGCGATGCGGGCGCCGCGTTCGAGGCGGGCGGCTTGGCGGAAGGCGCCGCCACCCATTCCAGGTCGAGCAGGCGGCCGATCTTCTCCAGCAGTTCCGCAAGGCTGATGGGCTTGGCCAACACGTCGTCGTGGTCGTCGGCGCTGGTCCGCGCGGGCGCCAGCTCGTTCGCGTTGGCCGACACCATCATGATGGGCACGGTGGCGAACCCGTCCTCGCGCAACTGCCGCGCCAGGCGCCACCCGTCCAGGCCGGGCATGGCGATGTCCAGCAGGAACAGGTCCGGCCGGGTCTGCGCCGCGACGCGCAGGCACTCGGCCGCGTTCCCCGCCGTCAGCACCACGAAGCCCAAGGGCGCCAGGAGGTCCTCCATCAGCCCGCGGTGGAACGGGTCGTCGTCGGCCACCAATACGCAGCGCCGCGGCCCGGCGTAGCCCTGCATGTGCTGCTCCACCGCCGGGGGCTGGCCGACGGTGTGGACCTCCGACAACATCAGCCGCACGCGGAAGATGCTGCCGCGGCCGGGCTGGCTGTCGATGAGGATCTCGCCGCCCATGATCTGCGTCAGCAGCCGGGTGATGGTGAGTCCCAGGCCGACGCCGGGCGTGTAGGGCGTGCGCGGGCTCTCGATCCGTTCGAAGGGTTCGAACACGCGCTCCAAATGTTCCGCGGCGATGCCGATGCCGGTGTCCTCCACCTCGAAATGCGCGAGCTCGTCCCGCCAGCGCACCCGCAGCACGACCTGGCCCTGCTGGGTGAACTTGATGGCGTTGGACAGCAGGTTGATCAGAATCTGCCGCAGCCGGCGCTCGTCGGTCCGCACCAGCGCGGGAAGGCGGCCCTCGTGGGTGTAGTGGAAGGCGATCCCCTTCGCGGCGGCCTGCAGTTGGAACATGTCGCCCAGCTGGTCGAGGAAGTCCGGCAGCCGCACGGTGTCGCGGTACAGCTCGATGCGGCCCGCCTCGATCTTGGAGATGTCGAGCAGGCCCTCGATGAGCCCGGCCAGGTGCTCCCCGCTGCGCCGGATGATGCGGATGCCGTCGCGCCGGCGCTGCGGCAGGCTCGTGTCGCGCTCCAGCAGCTGGGCGTAGCCGAGGATGGCGTTCAGCGGCGTGCGCAGTTCGTGGCTGATGCCCGTCACGTAGCGGCTTTTGGCCAGGTTGGCCGCCTCCGCCACCTCGCGCGCCTTGTGCAGCGCGATGTCGGTGCGCCGGTGCGCCTCGATCTCGCTCATCAACAGCCCGGTCTGCCGCCTGGTCTCCTCGCGCGCGGTGTGCCGGCTTTCCTGGCCCAGCACGAGCAGCCAGGCGGCCACGGCGGCGACCGCGAGCAGGACGAAAAACACGTTGCGGAACGCGGTGGCGAGCTGCTGCTGCTCCACCGGGTAGCCCGCCGTCTGCAGGTAGATCGCCAGCAGCATGCCGCCGAGGGCTGCGACGAGCAGCAGCAGCACGCCGGTGAAGCGGCCGAGCTGGGTGTTGAGCGCGGCGACAAGGGCGGGCCGCAGCACGGCGCGCAGGGGGGCCAGCAGCTGGTTGGAGTAGCGGGCGTGCGGCTTGCAGCCGTCCTCGCAACGCGCGTCCAGCGAACAGCATAGCGAGCAGATGGCGCCGCGGTACACCGGGCAGTAGGCGCTGTCCTCCGGCTCGAAGCTGTTCTCGCAGACCACGCAGCGTATGGCGCCCAGCTTGGCCCAGGCGGCCCGCGGCTTGCGCGCGAGATAGTAGCGGCCGCGCGTGGCCCAGGCGATCAGCGGCGCGGCGGCGAAGGCGATGCCCAGCGCCACGAAGGGCGAGAACGCCTGCAGCGCGGCGCCGAACAGCCCGGCGTGCGAGGCCAGCGAAGCCATCACGGCCAGCAGCATGGCGCCCACGCCGACCGGGTTGATGTCGTAGAGATGCGCCCGCTTGAACTCGATGCCGGGCGGGCTGAAGCCCAGCGTCTTGTTGATCACCAGGTCGGCGACCAGCGCGCCGACCCACGAGGCGGCCACGTCGGAGAACACCACGAGCGTGTGCTCGATCGCCTCGTAGATGCCGAGCTCCATCAGCAGCAGGGCGATGGCGATGTTGAACACCACCCACACCACCCGGCCCGGGTGGCTGTGCGTCAGCCGCGAGAAGAAGTTCGACCAGGCGATCGACCCGGCGTACGCGTTGGTGACGTTGATCTTGATTTGCGACAGGGCGACGAAGGCGGCGGTGAGCCCCAACGCCGCGGCCGGGGACGCCAGCACGTAGCCGAACGCGACCCGGTACATGTGGATTGGCTGAACCGCCTCCGTTGGCAGCAGCCCCGCCGCGAGCGCGAGATAGGCGAGGAAGGACCCGGCCAGCAGTTTCGGCGTTCCGAGCACGATCCACCCAGGACCGGCGGTGAGCAACCCCGACCACCAGGCGCGCGCCGATACTGTTTTGGAGCGGGGCGGCAGGAAGCGCAGGAAGTCCACCTGCTCGCCGATCTGCGCGATGAGGGAGAAGGCGACGGAGGCGGCGGCGCCGAACAGCAGCGGGTCGAAGCCCTTGCCGGACAGGCCCTGGTAGTGCGTCCAGCCGCGCAAAACACCCCCGCCGCCGGCAAGAATGGGACCGCCGGCGAAGATGAAGGCGAACGGCAGCAGGTTGCAGGCCAGCCAGATCGGCTGCGTCCAGAGCTGCAACCGGCTGATGAAGGTGATGCCGTGCATCACCAGCGGTATGACGATGACCGAGCAGACGACGTAGCCCGCCCATAGCGGCAGGCCGAAGCACGCCTGCAGCATCGACGCCAGGATCGCGGCCTCGATGGCGAAGAAGATGAAGGTGAACGAGGCGTAGATCAGCGACGTGATGGTCGAGCCGATGTAGCCGAACCCGGCGCCGCGGGTCAGCAGGTCGATGTCCACGCCATAGCGGGCGGCGTAGAAGGCGATCGGGATGCTGGTCGCGAAGATCAGCGCCGCCACGCAGGCGATCGCCGCGGCCGCGTTGGCGAAGCCGTAATCCACCGTGATGGCGCCGCCGATCGCCTCGAGCGCCAGGAACGAGATGGCGCCCAGCGCGGTGTTCGCGACCCGCCACGCCGACCAGCGGCGCGCGCTTTTCGCGGTGAAGCGCAGCGCGTAATCCTCCATGGTCTGGTTGGCGACCCACTGGTTGTAGTCGCGCCTGATCCGGGTGATGCGCTGCCGTCTCGCCATGCGGCGTGGGTCCCCCTCCGTACGTGTCAGCGTGGCGGTTAAGCGCCAGGCCGTCATACGTCAAACGACGTATTCCCGCAGCGCAACAATACGGTCGAACGTCCCGGTTATGAGTGCGACCCTGCTTTGGAGACGACATGCCTGACAGCCCGACCGACCACAAGAACACGACGCTGCGCCGCAGCCTGCTGAAGGGCATGGCGGCGATCCCCGCCGCGGCGATGCTGCCGCGCATGGCGCGGGCTGCCGGCCCGGCCACGGCGCAGGTCAACGCCACCGGCCTGGCCGTGACCGACGACACCGTGACGTGCGGCATCCTGCACTCGCTGAGCGGCACGATGGCGCTGAGCGAGACGGGCGCGACCGAGGCGGAGAAGCTGGCGATCAGCCAGATCAACGAGTCCGGCGGCGTGCTGGGCCGGCAGATCAAGGTCGTGCAGGAAGATGGCGCCAGCGACTGGCCGACCTTCGCCGAGAAGGCCCGCAAGCTGCTCGCCAGCGACCATTGCGCCGCGGTGTTCGGCTGCTGGACGTCGGCCTCGCGCAAGGCGGTGCTGCCCGTGTTCGAGCAGCTGAACGGGATGCTGTATTACCCGACGTTCTACGAGGGGCTCGAGCAGTCCAAGAACGTCATCTACACCGGGCAGGAAGCGACGCAGCAGATCCTCGCCGGGCTGAACTGGGTCAACAAGGAGAAGGGCGCCAAGAGCTTCTACCTGATCGGGTCCGACTACATCTGGCCGCGCACCTCCAACAAGATCGCGCGCAAGCACATCGAGGGCCATCTGACCGGCGCCAAGGTGGTTGGCGAGGACTACTTCCCGCTGGGCAGCACGCAGTTCAACTCGGTTATCAACAAGATCAAGCTGAGCAAGCCGGACGTGATCTACGCCGACGTGGTGGGCGGATCGAACGTGGCGTTCTACAAGCAGCTGAAGGCGGCGGGCATCGACCTGAAGAAGCAGACGCTGATGACGATCTCCGTCACCGAGGACGAGATCGTCGGCATCGGCGGCGACAACATCGCCGGCGCGTATGCCTGCATGAAGTACTTCCAGTCGCTCGACAATCCGAACAACAAGGCCTTCGTCGCGGCGTTCAAGAAGATGTTCGGCGAGAAGGCGGTGATCGGCGACGTGACGCAGGCGGCCTACCTCGGCCCGTGGCTATGGAAGCTGACGTGCGAGAAGGCCGGCAGCTTCGACGTCGACAAGATCGCGGCGGCGTCCAGCGGCATCGTGTTCGACAAGGCGCCGGAGGGCTACGTGCGCATCCACGACAAGAACCATCACCTGTGGAGCCGCACCCGCGTTGGTTTGGCGCAGGCGGACGGGCAGTTCAAGGTGGTGTACGAGACGCCGGACCTGATCGAGCCGAACCCGTTCCCCGCCGGCTACCAGTAACCACGGCGCCGCCTCCGGGTCTGCCCCGGGGGCGGGTGGCTTAGGAGAAGGATGCACGATGTTATTCGGATACTCCTTCGGCGAACTCGGCTCGATCATGGCCATGCAAGGCTTTGCCGGGCTGATCCTGTTCTCGGTGTTCCTGCTCATGGCGCTGGGTCTGGCCATCATCTTCGGCCAGATGGGCGTCATCAACATGGCGCATGGCGAGTTCATGATACTCGGCGCCTACGTCACGTATCTCTGCTCGACGGCGTTCAGCACCTGGGCGCCCGGGCTGTTCGCGGCCAGTTTCGTCGTGGGCATCATCCTGGCGTTCTTCGCCGCCGGGCTTGCCGGCATGTTCGTGGAATGGGCGCTGATCCGGCATTTGTACAAGCGACCGTTGGACACCCTGCTGGCGACGTGGGGCCTCAGCCTCATCATGCAGCAGATCTTCCGCTCCATTTTCGGCGCCCGTGAAGTCGGCGTGGAACTGCCCGACTGGATGATGGGCTCGGTCGCGGCGAGCGACAGCATCGACATTCCGATCAACGGCATCATCGTGATGGTGTTGTCGCTGCTGATCACCGTCGGCGTGTACATGCTGATCTTCCGGTCGAGCTGGGGCAAGCAGGTGCGCTCGGTGATGCAGAACCGCGCCATGGCGAGCGCGGTCGGGATCAACACCGAGTTGGTCGACCGCTACACGTTCGGGATTGGCTGCGGCATCGCCGGGGTGGCGGGCAGCGCGTTCACCATGATCGGCTCCACCAGCCCGACGGCCGGCCAATTGTACATCGTCGACACCTTCCTGGTGGTTGTGTTCGGCGGCGCGGCGAGCCTGGCGGGCACCATCGCGTCGGCGTTCACCATCTCGCAGGCGCGTTCCACGCTGGAGTTCTTCCTCAGCGGGTCGATGGCGCAGGTGCTCGTGCTGCTGACCGTGGTGGGCATCCTGATGTTGCGGCCCCAAGGCCTGTTCACTCTGAAGGTGCGGCGATGAACAGCAATGCGTTCCTGACGCGCAAGGATCTGCTCTGCTTCCTGGTGCTCGCCGTGGTGCTGCTTGGCGTCTTCCCGGCGATCCTGGACCCGTTCCGTCTCAACCTGTTCGGCAAATACGTCACCTACGGCTTCGTGGCGCTGGGCCTCGTGCTGTGCTGGGGCGACGCGGGAATCCTCAGCCTGGGGCAGGGGGTGTTCTTCGGACTCGGCGGCTACTGCATGGCGATGTTCCTGAAGCTGGAGGCGTCCACCCCGGAGGCGACCAAGATCCAGTCGACGCCCGGGATCCCGGACTTCATGGACTGGAACCAGATCACCTCGCTGCCGTTTTTCTGGAGTCCGTTCCGTCATCTCAGCTTCACCATGTTGGCCATTCCGCTCGTGCCGGTGGTGCTGGCGGGGGTGATCGGGTTCGCGATGTTCAAGCGGCGGGTCGGCGGGACCTACTTCGCGATCATCACGCAGGCGCTCGCGTCGATCATGACGATCCTGATCATCGGGCAGCAGGGCTACACCGGCGGCGTCAATGGCATCACCGATCTGCGCACGCTGAATGGTTGGGACATCCGCACCGACTCGGCCAAGTTCATCATGTACATGGGCAGCGCGGCGCTGCTGCTCGGCTGCCTGGTGCTGGCCCATTTCGTCCGCCGCAGCAAGCTCGGGCGCATCCTGGTCGCGTTGCGCGACAAGGAGGACCGGGTGCGGTTCTCCGGTTACGAGGTCGCCAGCTTCAAGATTTTCGTGTTCTGCTTCGCGGCGGCGCTGGCCGGGCTGGGCGGCGCGATGTTCACCCTGCAGGTCGGCTTCATGTCGCCCTCGCTGGTCGGGATCGTGCCGTCCATCGAGATGGTGATCTACTGCGCGGTCGGCGGCCGCACGTCGATCTTCGGCGCGATCTACGGCACGCTGCTGGTCAACTGGGCCCGCACGTCGTTCTCCGAGGAGCTGCCCGCGGCGTGGCTTTTCGCGATGGGCTCGCTGTTCATCGCCGTCGTCGTGCTGTTCCCCGATGGGCTTGCCGGGCTGTACCGCAAGTATCTCGACCGCTACGTCGACCGCGCGCTCGGCATGCGCCGCAACGCGCCTCTGCGGCTCAACGAGTCGGGCGAGATCATCCCCAGCGCGGTTGCGGAGTAGGCCGATGAGCGTGACGAAGCCGCTGATCGAGACCCGCGATGCGACCGAGACGGGGAGCGACACCCAGACCGACTTCCTGCTCGCGGTCGAGGGCCTGACGGTGTCGTTCGACGGGTTCAAGGCGGTGGACGATCTGTCGTTCTACATCGACCCGAACGAGATCCGCGTGATCATCGGCCCGAACGGCGCCGGCAAGACCACGGTGCTCGACCTGGTGTGCGGCCGCACCAAGGCCACCCACGGGTCGATCAAGTTCCGCGGCGCCGAGCTGACAGCCATGAAGGAGCATCAGATCGTCCGCGCGGGGGTTGGCCGCAAGTTCCAGAACCCATCGATCTACGAGGATCTGACGGTGCTCGAAAACCTCGAGATCTCGTTCCCGCGCGGGCGCTCGGTGTTCGGCGCGCTGACGTTCCGGCGCGACGCAGAGGTGCGCAACCGCATCGAGGAGGTCGCCGCCATGATCTTCCTCAGCGACCTGCTGCACCAGCAGGCGGAGTATCTCAGCCACGGGCAGAAGCAGTGGCTCGAGATCGGCATGCTGCTGATCCAGGATCCGGCGTTGCTGATGCTGGACGAGCCGGTGGCGGGGATGAGCGTCAGCGAGCGCAAGAAAACCGCGGAGCTGCTGCACCGGATCATCCAGCACCGGTCCGTGTTGGTCATCGAGCACGACATGGGGTTCGTCGCCGACATCGCGCACAAGGTGACGGTGCTGCATCAGGGCCGGGTAATCTCGGAGGGCTCGATGGCGCACGTGCAGTCGGACCCGCGGGTCGTCGAAGTCTATCTGGGGCATTGAGCGCATGCTGACCACATCGGAGCTGCGGGTCGCCTATGGCCAGAGCGAGGTGCTGCACGGGATCAACCTCAGCGTCGCGCCCGGCGAGATCGTCGCCGTGCTGGGCCGCAACGGCATGGGCAAGTCCACGCTGATGAAATCGCTGATCGGGTTGATGGCGGCCAAGTCCGGCGAGATCCGGCTGAACGGCGCCAACCTCACCCCGCTCAAGAGCCACAAGCGCGTCGCCAAAGGCGTGGCCTACGTGCCGCAAGGGCGCATGATCTTCTCCGCCATGACGGTGGAGGAGAACATCGAGACGGGATTGTTCGTGCGCGGCAAGTCGCAGGTGCCGCCGCATTTGTATGAGCTGTTCCCCGTGCTGAAGGAAATGCGCAAGCGCCGCGGCGGCAATCTGTCGGGCGGCCAGCAACAGCAGCTCGCCATCGCGCGCGCCCTGGCGACGGAGCCGACCGTGCTGCTGCTGGACGAGCCTACGGAGGGCATCCAGCCGTCGATCATCCTCGAGCTCGGCCGCACGCTGAAGCGCATCCGCGACGAGCGCAACCTCAGCATCGTGGTGTCCGAGCAGGTGCTGAAATTCGCGCTTGAAATCGCCGACCGAATCCTGGTGATCGAGGGCGGCCGGATCGTGCACGAGGCCGCCCGGGCCGACATCGACGAGGAGAGAGTCGCCCGGTTTCTCGCTCTATAACGCTTAGCAAGGGAGAGCATCGTTGACTGACACGCTTATCAAGGTCGATCTGGCCACGTCGCCCTACGAGAACGACCAGATCCACAACCGCTGGCACCCGGATATTCCCATGGTCGCGACCGTGAAGCCCGGCGACGACTTCATCATCGAGTGCTACGACTGGACCGGCGGCTTCATCAAGAACGACGAGTCCGCCGCCGACGTGCGCGACATCGACCTCAGCATCGTGCATTTCCTCAGTGGGCCGATCGGCGTCGAGGGCGCGCAACCGGGCGACCTGCTGGTGGTGGACATCCTCGACATCGGCGCCTTCAAGAGCAACGCCTGGGGCTTCAACGGCGTGTTCAGCCAGAAGAACGGCGGCGGCTTCCTGACCGAGCAATACCCGGAAGCGATGAAGTCGATCTGGGACTTCCAGGGCATGTTCACCAAGTCCCGCCACGTCCCGGGCGTCAGCTTCGCCGGCCTGATCCACCCCGGGCTGATCGGCTGCCTGCCGTCCAAGCCGCTGCTTGAGACGTGGAACACCCGCGAGCAGGGCCTGATCGACACGAACCCGACCCGGGTGCCCGGCTTGGCCAATCCGCCATTCGCGCCGACCGCGCACATGGGCCGGCTGAAAGGCGAGGCGCGGGATGCGGCGGCCGCAACCGGGGCACGCACCGTGCCGCCCCGCGAGCATGGCGGCAACTGCGACATCAAGGACCTGTCGCGCGGCGCCAAGGTGTATTTCCCGGTGTATGTCGACGGCGCCGGGCTGTCGCTCGGCGACCTGCACTTCAGCCAGGGCGATGGCGAGATCACCTTCTGCGGCGCCATCGAGATGCCGGGCTGGGCGCACCTGAAGGTCGCGCTGATCAAGGACGGCATGGCGAAGTACGGGATCAAGAACCCGATCTTCAAGCCGAGCCCGATCAAGCCGGTCTACAATGATCACTTGATCTTCGAGGGCATTTCGGTGGACGAGAACGGCGGCCAGCATTACCTGGACGTAGGCATCGCCTATCGGCAGGCCTGCCTGAACGCGATCGAGTATATGAAGAAGTTCGGCTACACCGGCGGCCAGGCCTACTCGATCCTGGGCACCGCGCCGGTGCAGGGACATATCAGCGGCGTGGTGGACGTGCCGAACGCCTGCGCGACGCTGTGGCTGCCGACGGAGATCTTCGACTTCGACATCCGACCGGGCGCCGACGGCCCGACCAAGTTCATCAAGGGCGACGTGGACGTCCTCCACGCCCCCGACCTCTGAGGCGCCGATGCCGACCTACGATTACCTCTGCGCCGCGTGCGGGTCGTTCAGCGCGTTGCGGCCGATGGCGGACTACGCCGAACCGCAGGACTGCCCCGGCTGCGGACAGTCCTCGCGCCGGGCGATGCTGACGGTGCCGGGGATCTCCTCGATGTCGTCAGGCCAGCGCACCGCCCACGCGACGAACGAGCGGAGCGCCCACGCGCCCCGCTTGTCGTCGGCCGGGGCGCACCGCCCGGGGTGCAGTTGCTGCTCCCCAGGCAAGGCGAAGGCGGCGACGGGCGCGAAGTCGTTCCCGTCGCAACGGCCGTGGATGATCAGCCACTAGGCGGGGCGACCGGCGAGGCCGTCGTCCTGGGGAGTCCCGTCTGATCGACGGTATACAGAGCTTGCCAGCGTGCCCTACCGTGCCCCGGCCATGACACCGCCCCGCCATCCCGCTCTCCGCTTCGGCGCCGATATCGGCGGAACGTTCACCGACATCGTCCTGCTCGACCCGGCCGACGGCAGCGTTGCGGCGGCCAAGCTGCTGACCACCCCCGACGACCCGCTGCGCGCCGTGCTGGCCGGGCTGACCGACGTGCTGGCGCGGGCAGGGCGGTCCTCAGCCGATGTGGAGGCCGTCGTCCACGGCACCACCCTGGCGACCAACGCGATCATCGAACGCCGCGGCGCCCGCACGGCGCTGCTGACCACGGCCGGATTCCGCGACGTGCTGGAGACAGGGCGGGAGCTGCGCTACGAGCTGTACAGCCTCCAACTCGCCTACCCCGCGCCGCTGGTCCCCCGGCGCTGGCGCTTTCCGGTGCAGGAACGCATCGACGCTGGCGGCGCTGCGCTGACGCCGCTGGATGACACCGCGCTGGACGGCGTGATCGACGCGTTGGCGGCCGAGCGCATCGAGTCGGTCGCGGTTTGTCTATTGCACAGCTACGCCAACCCGATGCACGAGCGCGCTATCGCCGCCGCGCTGAACCGCCGGCTGCCGGATGTGCGGGTGTCGCTATCGAGCACAGTGCTGCCGCAGATCGGCGAATACCCCCGCGCCTCCACCACCGTCGTCAACGCCTACGTGCAGCCGCTGATGGCCGACTACCTGTCGCGGATGGCCGACGGCCTGCAGGCGATGGGGCTGCCCGGCGCGGTGTCGCTGATCGCCAGCAACGGCGGCACGGCCGGCGTGCAGGACGCCATCGACGCGCCCGCCGCGCTGATCGAGTCCGGACCGGCGGCCGGGATCACCGCGGCCGGCCGGGTGGCCAGCGGGATCGGCTGCCGGGTCGCGCTGGCGTTCGACATGGGCGGCACCACGGCCAAGTTGTGCCTGGTGCGCGACGGCCTGCCGAATTGGACCAGCGAGCTGGAGGTCGCCCGCACCGCGCGGTTCCAGAAGGGCAGCGGTCTGCCGGTGGCGCTGCCGAGCGTGGACCTGATCGAGATCGGCGCCGGCGGCGGCAGCATCGCGCGCCTGGACCCGCTCGGCCTGTTGGAGGTCGGGCCCGAGAGCGCCGGCGCGGCGCCGGGCCCGGCGTGCTACGGCAATGGCGGAACCGAGCCTACCGTCACCGACGCGAACCTGTTGCTGGGCTACCTGAACGCCGGGTTCTTCGCCGGCGGCAGCGTCGGCCTGTCGCGCGACGCCGCTGCAGCGGCGATGCGGGTGATCGCCGCTAGCCGGACCGTAGAAGACGCGGCGGCGGACGTGTTCGAGGCGGTGACCGGAACCATGGCCAACGCCGCCCGCGTGCACGCGGCGGAGAAAGGCGTCGACGTGCGGCGCAGCACCATCATCGCGTTCGGCGGCGCCGGGCCGGTGCACGCCTGGCGCATCGCGCAGCTGCTGGCCGTGCCGACCGTGGTCGTGCCTCCCTCGCCCGGGGTGCTGTCCGCAATAGGCTGCGCCTTGGCGCCGGCGCGGTGCGACCGCTCGCACGCCTATGTCACGCCGCTCGCCACGCTGGATGTGGACCGCATGGGCGCGGTCGCCGCGTCCCTGCTGGCCGACGCCGACCGGCTGCTCGAGCAGGCCCATGCGCCGCGCGAGGGCCGGCTCTACGCCTGGTCGCTGGACATGAAATGCACCGGGCAGCGCTACGTCATCAACGTCCCGCTCGCCGCCTTGCCGCGCTCGGCCGCGGATGGCCAGGCGCTGCGGAGCGCGTTCGACGAACGCTACCGCAGCCATTACGGCCGTATCGTCCCTGGCGTGCCGGCTGAAATCGAGAGCGTGCGCCTGACCGCCACCGGCCCGGCCGTCGCAATCGCCGCGTTGCCCGGCTACGACGACATAGCGCCCGCCGGCGCCCGCCGAGTCCGCTTCGGCGCGACTGTGCTGCAGACACCCGTGCATCGCCGCGCCAGCCTGCCGCCCGGCGCCCGGTTGTCAGGCCCGGCGGTCGTGGAGGAGGCCGGCAGCACCACCATCGTCCCGCCGGGCGCCGAGGCCAGGGTGGACGAGGGCGGCAACATCCACATCGCGATCGGACGCGCATGACCATCGACCCCGTCACGCTCAGCATCGCCTGGCGCCGCCTGGTCGCCTATGTGGACGAGGCGTCGGTCACGCTGTTGCGCAGCGCGTTTTCCCGCGTGGTGACCGACGCGCTGGACTTCTCGTGCGCGCTGTTCGACGCGCGGGGCCGCATGGCGGTGCAGCCCACCCAGGGGCTGCCGTCGTTCATCGGCTGTCTGTGCCTCAGCATGGAATACTTCGTCGCGACGATTGCGCCGGACCGGCTGCGCGACGGCGACAGCTGGATCCTGAACGACCCGTGGCGCGGCACCGGGCAGATCAACGACCTGACGCTGATTACGCCGCTGTTCCAGGGCGGCGCGCTGATCGGGTTCGCCACCAACGTCGCGCACTCCTCCGACCTCGGCGGCCGGGTGCTGTCGGCCGATGCGACGGAGGTGTTCGAGGAAGGGCTTCGGCTGCCCCTAATGCGCGCCTACATCGCCGGCGAGCCGAACCACGACCTGTTCGAGCTGCTGCGATTGAACTCGCGCGTCCCGAACCTGGTGCTCGGCGACCTGGCCGCCCAGCTTGGCGCCAACCGCATCCTGGGCCAGCGCCTGGCCGAGTTCCTGGACGAGCAACCGGAACTGGACTTCAACCACCTGGCCGCCGCGATGCTGGACAGCGCGGAGGCGGCGATGCGGCTGGCGATCTCGGCGCTGCCGGACGGGCGCTGGATGACGGCGCTGCACGCCGACGGGTTCGACGAACCGGTGCGGCTGGAGGCGGCGGTCGAGATCCGCGGCGAGGACATCTTCGTCGACTACGCGGGGAGCAGCCCGCAGGCGCGCCGGGGCATCAACGTATGCCTGCCCTACACCATCTCCGAAACGGTGTTCCCGCTGATCTGCATCGCGCGACCGAGCGGCCTGGTGAACGGCGGCTCGCTGCGCCCGCTGCACGTGAGCGCGCCGGAAGGCTGCATCCTGAACCCGCTGCCGCCGGCGCCGCTGGGCGCGCGCGCGATGACGTCGATGTTCCTGCAGGCGGTGATGTTCCGCGCCCTGTCCGAAGCCGTCCCTGATCGCGTGGTGGCGGATTGCGGAACGCCGGCCTGGATGCCCGTGCTGTCCGGGCGCAGCGCCGCCGGGCAGCGCTTCGTGGAGATGCTGTTCCTCAACGGCGGCTTCGGCGCCGGCGCTGGACGGGATGGCATCTCGTGCCTTGGTTGGCCCAACTGCCTGTCTGGCACGCCCGTCGAATTCACCGAAAGCGAGAAGCCCGTGTTGATCCATCGCAAGGAGCTGTTGCCGGACACGGGCGGCGCCGGCCGATTCCGCGGCGGGCTGGGCCAGGTGTTCGAGATGGAGTCCCGCGCCGCCTCCGACCTCGTGTTCGCGGTGCGCGGCGAGCGGGTCGACCATCCGCCGCTCGGCCTTTTTGGCGGCGGCGACGGCGGCGCGGCTCGCATCCTGCGCAACGGCGAGCCGCTCCACGCCAAGCAGACGGCGACCCTGGCGCCCGGCGACGTCATCCTGCTGCACACGCCCGGCAGCGGCGGCTTCGGCAACCCGCGCGAACGCGATCGCGCAGCGGTGGCGGCGGACGTGGCGGACGGCTACGTGAGCGCCGGGGCAGCCGAACGGCTGTACGGAGCGTGAGACGGCGCGACATGCTGCTGGGCGCCGCAACACTCGCGATGCCCGCGGTGGCCCGCGCGCAGGGCAGCCGCACGCTGCGATTCATCCCGCAAGCCGACCTTGTCATCCTCGACCCGCATTTCAACACCGCCTACGTCACCCGCAACCACGGCTACATGGTCTATGACACGCTGTACGGCCTGAACGGACGCTACCAGGCCAGCGGCCAGATGGTCGCCGGTCACGTGGTGGAGGACGACGGGCGGCGCTGGACGCTGACCTTGCGCGAGGGCCTGCGCTGGCACGACGGAACGCCCGTGCTGGCCCGCGACTGCGTCGCCAGCGTCAGGCGCTGGGGCGCCAAGGACACGTTCGGCCAGGCGCTATTAGGCGCAACCGACGAGCTGTCCGCCGATGGCGACCGCCGTCTGGTGTTCCGGCTGAAGCGCCCGTTCCCGCTGCTGCCGGACGCGCTGGCCAAGACCGGCGTGTACATGCCGGCGATGATGCCGGAACGCCTGGCCCGCACCGACCCGGGCGCGCAGGTGACCGAGATCGTCGGCAGCGGGCCGTTCCGCTGGAAGCCGGACGAGCGGATCGCGGGCGCGCGCGCGGTGTGGGAGCGGTTCGATGGCTACGTCCCGGCGCCGTCCGGCACGCCCGAGTACACGTCGGGGCCGAAGGTCGCGCATCTCGACCGCGTGGTCTGGACCACCACCCCCGACCCGGCCACTGCCGCCGCCGCGTTGCAGGCCAACGAGACCGACTGGTGGGAGTATGCCGCGGCCGACCTGCTGCCGCTGCTGCGGCGGGACCGGGGCGTGGACGTGCGCGTGCAGGATCCGGCGGGCCAGATCGGGATGCTGCGGATGAACTGGCTGCAGCCGCCGTTCGACAACCCGGCCGTTCGCCGGGTGGTGCTGCGCGCCGTGGTGCAGTCCGACTACCTGACCGCGATGCTGGGCGATGACCGCGCGTTGTGGCGGGACGGCGCCGGCGCGTTCACGCCGGGCACGCCGCTGGCGAGCGATGCCGGCATGGACGCGCTGACCGCGCCGCGGGATTTCGGCAAGCTGCGGCAGGAGATGGTCGCAGCCGGTTACAAGGGCGAGAAGGTGGCCCTCATCGTGCCGACCGACTTTCCCAACCTCAAGGCGCTGTCCGACGTGGGCGCGGACATGCTGCGCAAGCTCGGCATGGACGTCGACTACCAGGCGATGGATTGGGGCGGCGTGCTCGCCCGGCGCGCGAAGATGGACTCGGTGGCGCAAGGCGGGTGGAGCCTGTTCTTTACGTTCAGCTCCGGCGTGGACAATGCCACGCCGGCCAGCAGCCTGATGATGCGCGGCACTGGCAAGGCCGCTTGGTTCGGCTGGCCGAGCGATGCGCGGCTGGAGCAGTTGCGCGACGCCTGGTTCGCCGCGGACGGGCTGGCGGCGCAACAGGCGACCGCCCGAGACCTGCAGCTGGAGGTGTTCGATACGGTTCCGTTCGTGCCTTTGGGGCAGTATTTCCAAAGCACGGCATACCGCAAGACGGTCACCGGCGTGCTGGACGGGTTCGCGACATTCTGGAACGTGCGGGTGGGCGCATGACGATCATCCGGGCCGCCGGGCTGCCGGTCAGCCTGTGGCGCAATGGCGCGGGGCGGAAATCCGACGTGGCCGCGGGGCCGGGCTGGACGGTCGGCTTCGCGTGGCTGGACGGGAATTCGGTGTTCTCGGACTACGCTGGGCACGAGCGGACGATCATGCTGGTGACGGGGCCCGGCTTCACGCTGGACTTCACCGGACGCGTCCCGTTGGTCGCGGACCGATTGTTCGCGCCGGCGCCGTTCGACGGCGGATGGGCGGCCGCGTGCCGGGTCGCCGGGCCATGCCGGGTGCTGAACGTCATGACGGAACGGGGCCGCGCGTCGCATGCGATGCGCACGCAGACCGGCCCGCTGCGCCTGTCGCCCGAGCCCTTGGCGACCGAGATCGTGGTGCTTCTCCGCGGCGCGGGTTCCGTCTCCGACGCGAATGGAACTGCGGCGCTGGAACCGCTCGACGCGGTGCTGGTGGATGACGCGATGGCGATCGAGGGCGAGTTGCTGGCGCGGGTCACCGTCCGCTGATCTGGGAAGGCCCTGGACAAGTCTCATCCCTTGTGCGCCAGCGTGGCCAGAGCGAGCAGCGCGCACAGACCGGCCAGCGGCCAGGGCGCATCGCCGAGCCAGTGTCGCGCCAGCACCGCCGCGGCGGCGCCTGCCAGTAGGCTGAGCCATAGCGGACCCTGCAGCAGCCATGCCCAGCCGTCGCCCTGGCCGCTTAGGGCGCGGCCTAAGCCTTGGCCGAACTTCACCAGGGCGCCGGTGACGTAGGTGAGGCTGACCGCGGCGGGCCCCACGCGGTTCAACGCGGCATTCAGCGCTCCCATGGCGATCACGTAGCAGCCGACGGCCCAGTCTGGCTGCACCAGCGGCAGCGCCAATGCGATCGCCACGGCGAACGTCACCACCGGCGCGTGTCGCTGCCCGGCCAGAACGCCCAGCGCCGCGCCGAGCGCCGCGCCGACCACGAAGCCGAGCAAGAGGGCGGTGACGCCTTCGGCCCGCGCCCAATTCGCCCTGCCGATCGCCAGGCCCAACTGCGTCGTGTTGCCGCTCATGAAGGACACGTAGAGGTCGCCAAGCCGCGCCAGACCGTAGGTGTCGACCGCGCCGGCCAGCACCGCCAACCCTCACGCGAGCGCCAGGTCGACCGGCTGCGGACGCTCGGTCAGTTGCGTGAACCCGACAAGCGTTTGCCGGCGTCGCCGAGGGCCATCAAGCTGACGGTCGCGATCACGAACAGGGTCGACGCCGCTGCGATGACGGGCGAGAGATTGAACTCGATGTCCTCGAAGAGCTTGCGCGTGATCGTCTTGTGTTCGACGCCGGACAGGAAGAACGAGACGACGGCCTCGTCGAACGAGGCCAGGAAGGCGAACAGCGCGCCGGCCAGCACCGCGGGCAGGATGAGCGGCAGGGTGATCTCGAGGAAGCAGCGCAGCCGGCTGCCGCCAAGGTTGAGGCCCGCCAGCTCGAGCGATGGCGGCACGCGCTGCAGCGCCGCCGAGACGACCAGAACGACGTAGGGCGCGGCTAACACGGTGTGCGCCAGGACGAAGCCGGGCAACGTTCCAGCCAAGCCCAACGGCGCAAACTGCAGGTAGATGGCGATGGCGACCACGATGTGCGGCACGATCAGCGGCGCCAGCAGCAGCGCGCCGACCGCCGCGCGCCCGAGGAAGCGCCCGCGCACCAGCGCGACCGACGCGGCGGCGCCGACGAGCGTCGCCGCGACCATCGTGCAGGCGGCCACCTCGACCGAGAACAACGTCGCATCCATCCAGTCCGGGTCGGACAGGAACGCCTGGTACCAGCGCAGCGACAAGCCCGACGGGGGCAGGCGCAAGTAGTCCGAGGGGCTGAGCGACATCGGGATGACGAGCAGCGTGGGCAGCATCAGGAAGACGAGGATGACTGCGCATGCCGCCCGGAACACCCATTCTCCGAGGCCGGCCCGCTCAGTCATGCGCGACCACGTTGTCGAGCCGGAGCATGCGCTTGAACGCCGCCGTGATGCCGAGGCAGAGCAGCAGCAGCACGAACGCGATGGCGCCGGCGAACGGCCAGTTCAGCAGGTCCATCGCCTGCTGTCCGATCAGCGTGGCGACCATCAGGGTCTGCGGGCCGCCGATCAGCCGCGGCGTCACGTAGAAGCCGAGCGACATGACGAACACGATCAGGCACCCGGCGAACACCCCCGGCAGGCTGAGCGGCAGCGTCACGTTCAGGAACACGCCCAGCGGCCCGGCGCCGAGGTTGCGCGCGGCCTGCGGCAGGTCCGCGGGCAGGCTGCGCAGCGACGAGTAGATCGGCAGGATCATGAACGGCAGCAGCACGTGCGTCATCGCCACCAGCACGGCGCCGTCGCTGTACAGCATCTTCAATGGCGCTTGGACGACGCCCGTGGCGAGCAGCGCCTGGTTCACCGGGCCATTGCGGTCGAGCAGCAGGATCCAGGCGTAGGAGCGCACCAGCACCGACGTCCACAGCGGCGCCATGACGCAGGCGACGGCCGCCAAGGTCGCCCAACCGCGCGGGCGGGCCATCAGCATCGCGACCGGGTAGCCGAGCAATAGGGCGCCGGCGGTTGCCGCGAGGGCGATCCACAGCGTCCGCAGCAGCACCTGCGCGTAGAGCGGCTCGGTGGCGAGGCGGTGGTAGTTTGCCAGCGTCCAGGCCGGTTCGGTGACGCTGGTCAGCAGCAGGCGGGCGATCGGCACGAAGAACACCCCCGTCATCAGCACCAGCAGCGGCGCGAGCAAGACCAGCGCGATCCAGGTCGGCAACTGCCCACGGACCGCCGTGCTCCGCCTCAAGCCGGGTCGGCCGCGAAGGTGTGCGCCTCGTGCGGCGGCCAGGACAGGCCTACGGGGTCGCCGGGTCGCAAAGCCGCCTCGCCGGACCGTGGGCCGACGACGGCCCGCAGCATGGCGCCGTCGCGCAGCTCCACCAGCACTGCGACCGAGGCGCCGTTGAACACCATGTGACCGACGCGCCCGGGCAGGCCTGCTTCGGGCGGGCCTAACCGCACCGCCTCCGGCCGCACCGCCACCCGCGCGGCGTCGCCGGGCCGCAGCGCCTGCGTGTTCGTCGCCCGGACCTGGCCGCCTGCGACGTCGACGGAACACAGGCCGTCGGCCACCCCCGCGACGGCGCCGGCGCAGAAGTTCATCTCGCCGAGGAAGTCCGCCACGAACGCGTTTGCCGGCGCGTCGTACAGCGCGCGGGGCGAGCCGACCTGCATCAGCTTGCCTTGCCGCATCACCGCGACGCGGTCCGACATGGTCAGCGCCTCCTCCTGGTCGTGCGTGACGTAGATGACGGTGGCGCCCAGCCGGCGTTGCAACTGCTTCAGCTCGACCTGCATGTGGGTGCGCAGCTTCTTGTCCAGCGCGCCGAGCGGCTCGTCCATCAGGATCACCGGCGGCTCGAACACGATCGCCCGCGCCAACGCCACGCGTTGCTGCTGCCCGCCCGAGAGTTCCGCCGGCCGGCGCGCCGCCAGGTCCGGCAGGTGCACCATCTCGAGCGCGGCGCGCACCCGGCGGTCCCGCTCCGCCCGGCCCACGCCGCGCATGCGCAGCGGAAAGGCGATGTTGTCCGCCACCGTCTTGTGCGGGAACAGGGCATAGCGCTGGAACACCATTGCGATGTCGCGCTTGTTGGGCGCCACATGCGTGATGTCGCGACCGGCGAGCATGATGGCGCCGCGGTCCGGTTGCTCGAACCCGGCCAGCATCATCAGCAGCGTCGTTTTGCCCGAGCCGGACGGCCCGAGCAGCGCCACGAACTCCCCGGCCGCCGCCTCGAGCGACACGCCGGCCACCGCGTCCACGCCTCGGTAGCGACGCCAGATATCGACGACTCCGACCTGCAAGCCATTGCGTGTCGAGCCGTTCAAGCGGAGATCCAGCTATTCCATCGCTCGACCCCCGCGGCGCGGTTCGCTGCGAGCCAGGCGGGCTCCATGTGGATGATCTGCGCGTAGGTGGCCGGCGAGGCGACCAACTGGCGCTTCTCGTCGGCGCTCAGCAAATCGGCCGCGAACCGGTTGGGCGTCATGTAGCCGGCCTCGCGGGAGAACGCGGCGTGCGCCTCCGGCCGGGTCATGTAGAAGTCGACGAAGGCGCGCGCGGCCTTCGGGTGCGTCGCGCCCTTCAGGATGCCCCAGGCGCCGAAATCGGCAACGGCGCCGTTGTAGGTCCAGTCGAGCGGCACGCCCTCCCGCTTGGTGGCGACGGCGCGCCCGCTCCACATCAGCGCGACCTGGATGTCCCCGGACCGCATCATCGACTGGCACTGGTCGCCGGTGCGCCACCACAGGTCGACGTGCGGCTTGATGGCGTCGAGCTTGCGGAAGGCGCGGTCCATGTCGAGCGGGAACAGCTTGTCGGCCGGCACGCCGTCGGCAGTGAGCGCGCTGACGATGCAGGCCCAGGGGTTGCCCGTGTTGGGCAACGCGCGGCGGCCGGGGAACCGCTGCACGTCCCAGAAGTCGGCCCAGCTCGCGGGGGCGGCGCGGCCCTGGAAGGCGCGCGGGTCCCACGCCAGCACCTGCCCGCCGGTCACGTAGAGCACGCCGTAGCGGTTGCATGCCTGCGGCACGCCGTCCGCGGCGACGTGCGGCATGGCGGCGCAGTCGCCGAGGTCGACCAGCAGGTCCGGATGGTTGGCCAGGTCGTCGTATTGGGGGGAGATGATGTCCCACTCGACGCGGCCGGACGCCTCCATGGCGGTGGACTTGGCCATCATCTCGCCGTCCGAGGCCGCGACGGGGATGACGCGGACGCCGGTCGCCTGGGTGAACGGCTCGAAGAAGTTGCGCTTCAGCGCCGCCTCGAACACGCCGCCGGTGGTGCGGATGACGACCGTCCGCTCGAGTTCCTCCGCGGCCGCCGGCAGAATGGTCGCAAGCGGGGCGGTTAGGAGCAGGCTACGTCGCGTCAGGGCCAAGGGTTGACTCCGCCAAGGTGGATTGTTTTGCCCGCGCGCTGAACGCCCGGTCCAGCGCGTCGCGCAGCCGATACCAGCCGCCGACCGCGGGGACGAACCACGGGCGGCCATCATAGCCCGGCATGGTCGGGAAATGCGCGCTGTCGAACCCCGAAGGCCGGTTCTGCCGCCCGAGAATCTTCTGCGCAAGCTGGTGGCCCAGATAGGTCATCGTCGTGACGCCGCTGCCCTGGCAACCGGCCGCGTAGTGGATGCCGTCCTGCTGGCCCATGTGCGGCAGGAAGTCGAACGTGAAGCCGACATAGCCCTTCCAGCCATGCGTGATGCGGTAGGGCGCCAGCTGCGGCCAAACGCCGCACATGAAGCGGTGCAGGATGGTGGACGACTCCCGCTCGCCGATCTCCCGGAAGCGAGCCCGGCCGGCGAAGATCACCCGGCGTCCGTCCGGCGAGCGGCGGAAGGCATACAACGCGCGCTTGGTGTCCCCGCCGGTGCGGTTGCGCGGCAGCACGCCATGCGCGACCTCGGGCGGCAGTTCCTCGGTCGCCACCAGCGTCGCCGTCACGGGGATCACGCGCCGGCGCAGCTCCGGCATCACGGCGCCGGTGTAGGCGTTGGTCGCGGCCACGACCGTCTGCGCGTCGATGGCGCCGCGCGCGGTCTGCAGCCGGTGGCCGCCACCCTCGCGCGTGATGCCCGTGACTCGCGCGCGGCCGCAGACCACGGCGCCTGCCGCCTCCGCCAGGCTGCGCAGACTACGGTGCAGCTTGGCCGGGTGTAAGGCGGACCCTTCCTCGACGGTGATGCCGCCGAAGTAGAAATCGCTGCCGATCTCCTGCCGCTGGTCGCGCTCCGGCACTTCGTTGACGGTCAGGCCCAGCCCCGCGCGCATCGCCTCGCCCCGGCGCTGCAGCCCGGCGAACGCGGTGCGGCTGTGCGCCGCGATGAACCGGCCGCGTTGCGTCAGGTCGACGTCCAGTCCCTCCACGCGGATCAGCTCGCGCAGGAACTCCGTCGCGTCCACCGTGTCCTCGCGGATCAGCTTCGCCCGCTCGGCGCCCACCAGCTTGTCGAGCCCGGCCGGCAGCTTGCCGCCGCCGCCGATATGGCCGTGGTTGCGCGTGCTGGCGCCGAAGCCGGGGTCGCCCGCCTCGAGCACCACGACCGACACTCCCGCCCGCGCCAGGGTGAGCGCCGCCATCAGGCCGCAATAGCCGCCGCCGATCACCGCCACCTCGGTCCGCCCCGGGACGGGCGCGTCGGCCGGCGACAGCGGCGCGTCGTCCCACCAGAACGGCGCGGCCTTGAAGTCGTCCGCGAGAACGTCGCGGGTCAGGCGGCCCGCTCCCCGGCGGCGCGCGCCATCCGCTGCACCGCCTGCGCCCAGCGCATGTCCGCCGGGTGGTTGGCGCCGTGCTGCGTCCCGGCGGCCAGCGCTCGTGCGGTGGCGCCAGCGACGTCCGGATAGTTGCGCCCCAGCAGCAGCGCCGCGTGGCCGCCGAAGCCGCGAGGGTCTAGAATGCGCGCGTCGTGCGTGACGCCGTTCGGGAACAGCGCGCGGGCCGCGTGCGCCAGCCGCTTCGAACCCGGCGTTTTCTGGCGATAGGCGGTCACGACGACGGACTTGGTCACGAATGGCTCTCCATAACGCGCGCCCGATGGTATCGGCGGGGCGGGATGCGCGTCCATGTCCGATATTGGACGTCGCGCACTCGATGCGGCTAGCCTGCGATGATGGAATGCCTGCACCCGGATTGGGCCGCGCGGCCCTACTGGTGGGACCAGGTTCCGCCTGCCGCCTCGACCACCGACATGCCCGCTCAAACGGATGTCGCCATCGTCGGCAGCGGCTACTGCGCGCTGTCGGCCGCGCGGGAATTGGCGCGGCGCGGCCTGTCCGTCGTCGTGCTGGAGGCGAGGGACCCCGGCTTCGGCGCCAGTTCGCGCAACCACGGCATGGTGGGCGGCGGGCAGAAGATTCCGGGCGCGATCGACCGCCGCATGCCGCCCGATCAGGCCGCGTGGGTTCGCCGCACCGGCTACGAGTCGTTCGTGCACCTGAAGTCGCTGATCCGGGACAACCAGCTGCAAGTCGACTACGCCGACACCGGCCGTTTCACCGCCGCGCACACGCCCAAGGCGCACGAGGCCCAGAAGCATCGCGCCGAACAGCTGCAGCGCGACTTCGGCTACCACACGCGCCTCGTCTCGCGCGCGGACCAGCACGGCGAGATCGGCGACAGCCCGTTCTATCACGGCGGCCTGGTGCTGGAGGAGTCGGGCGGGCTGCACCCGGCCAAGCTGCACCGGGCATTCCGGCGCCTGGCGGAGCAGCAGGGCGCGAGCGTCGTGGGCCAGGCGGAGGTGCGCCGCATCAGCGGCAGCCGCGGCGATTTCCAACTCGACACGGCGAAAGGACCGGTACGCGCCGCCGAGGTGTTCGTCGCCACCAACGCCTACACCGCCGGCATCAACGCGGGCATGAGCCCCTGGGTCAGCCGCCGGGTCGTGCCGGTGACCGCCTACATGATCACCACCGAGGAACTGCCGCCCGAAACGATCGCCCGCGTGCTGCCGAGCAACCGCATGTGCGGCGACACCAAGCGCTCGCTGTTCGCTTTCCGACTGTCGCCCGACCGCAAGCGGATCATCTTCGCCGGCCGCGCCAAGTTCCGCGACATCGACGAGCGGGCGGCCACGCCGATCCTGCATCGCTTCCTGTGTTCCGTCTGGCCACAGCTGAAGCCGGTGCGCATCACCCACACGTGGAAGGGCATGGTGTGCTTCACCTTCGACGACCTGCCGCACATGGGTGTGCAGGACGGCATCCACTACGCCGCCGGATGCCAGGGCAGCGGGGTCGCGATGATGAGCTACCTGGGCGTGCAGGTCGCGGAAAAGATCGTCTCCGGCGCCGGGCGGCAATGCGGGCTGGATGGCCTGCCGTTCCCGACCCGGCCGTTCTACACCGGCAAGCCCTGGTTCCTGTCGGCCGTCGGCGCCTACTATAAGACACGGGACGCGATGGATCGCGGAATCATGGCTGACCCGGCGCGGCCGCCGCGCTAACGTCGCCGCAACGGGCCGCTAAACCAGGCCCGACCGGGAGGTTGCTTGATGCCGACACGCGCCACGCTGACCGTAATCGCTCTCGCAGCGGCCCTTCTCGGCGCCGAACGGGCCGGCGCGGCGGACATCATCATCTCGATGAACGACAACCACACCGTGCTGGACGACAAGGCCGCCCAGGTCGCCGCCACCCCGGGGCGGCCGGACACGATGGACCTGATCGACATCGGCCAGAGCCCGCCCCGCATCGTCGCCACCATCGACGCGCCCGGTTCCGTCGTAGGGCCGCCCTTTGCGGCATGGATGGCGCCCGACTCCAGCTGGGCGATCCTGACCGCCGCCACCAAGGCCGACCCGGCCGCGCAACTCGGCATCGCGTGGGACGACACCGTCTCCGTGCTCGACCTGACCGGCACTTTGCCGCACGTGACGCAGGTGCTGCACGCGGGCGCCGGCGCCACCACCGTGCGCCTGTCGCCGGACGGGACGCTTGCGCTGGTGTGCAACCGGGCGGAGGGCTCGGTGTCGGTGTTCACGGTGAAGGACAAGCGCCTGACGCCGGCCGGCACGGTGAAGTTCGGCGACCAGTCCGGCGCCAGCGGGCTCGCGTTCAGCACGGATGGCAAGACCGCGATCGTGAGCCGCCAGTGGGATGACCGGGTCAGCGTGCTGCACATCGACGGCGCCACGGTGACGCTGGACAAGCAGCCGATCACCACCGCGTTGGGGCCCTACACCATCGACACGGTCCCCGACCGGAGCCTGGCGGCCGTCAGCAACATGGGCCGCGGCAGCGGCGACGTGGACTCCGTTTCGCTGATCGACATGACAACCAATCCGCCCCGCGCCATTTCCATCGCGCCCGTGGCGAGCGGGCCGGAGCCGATGAAGTTCTCGCCCGACGGCAGGTTCCTGGCCGTCGGCGCCGAGATGGGCACGCCGATGATGCCGTCCGCGTCGCTCTACCACGACCACGGCGTGTTGCAGATCTTCGCGCTGACCGACCGGGCGCTGAGCCTGGTCGCCACCGGGCGCATCGGCCGCTGGACGGAGGGCATCGCCTGGTCCCGCGACGGAACCACGCTGCTGGTGCAGAACGACCGCGACCGGACGATCAGCGTGTTCGGCTTCGACGGCCACACTCTGACCGCCAAGCCGGACCTGATCCCCAGCGGCGGCCCGGTCGCGTTCGGCGTGCCCTGGCCGTAGCCGGCCCATGGACGCCCTGGCCGTAGCCGGCCCATGGACGGT